>CAYPHJ010000033.1:0-44516 GCA_964410485.1 uncultured Syntrophobacteraceae bacterium | reverse complement strand
AGATCCGAGCCAGGTGTCAACTGAAAATGCGAATAAGAATTTTGCGCTTTCTGATCTGCCGTGCGCTCTCCGGAACATCGATAGAGGCCGTTATCTTTGGTGAAACTGCTTCATTCAAGGCGAGCCGAAGATTACGGCGATCGCGCGTGGAGAGTATCGAAACAAACCGATCGGCGAGATCCGCGGCACCGGCTACGTCGTGCAAAGCCTGGAAGCGGCGCTCTCGTGCTTCTACCGTACGGACACCTTCGAGGCAGCGATTCTAAAAGCCGGCAATCTCGGTGATGACGCGGACACGACCGCGGCTGTTTGCGGCCAAGTGGCCGGCGCCTTCTATGGCGCGTCCGGCATTCCCAAAAAATGGCTCGATAAATTGGTTATGCGAAAAGAAATCACGGAACTCGCCGATCGCCTAGCGGCAAATCGGCTCTAACCGCGCTGAGTCTTATACTGTGTTACGGCTTTGGTATTTCTAGGTCTCTGCAAATCTTCTGAGCAAGAAATTCGTTGATTTCGCGATGACGGGGAACGGTGGAAACTTTTCCACTCTTGCGGTTCACGTAGACGCTGTGATTGCCACCCTCGCGTAAGAACTGAGCACCGTGCTTTTCCAGATGCCGGATCAGATCGACCCGCTTCATGAAATTTGAGCAAATGTTTCTCGAATGACTGTCTTATCGCGCAACGTCTCTTTAATGAGTGCACGGTTTGCTTCTAGGACGAGCTGAACCGCTTCTCGGAGATTGGATCTGGCCTCCTCGAGTGTATCGCCCTGTGCATTCGCTCCGGGCAGTTCCTCCACAAACGCGATATATCCTTCGGGAACTTTCTGAAATACTGCTGTCAGCTGTTCTTTCATGGTGGCAACCTCCTTAGGAAGGCCAATATAGCAGATTTGAAAGCGGGACCCCAATGCGTCTTGCTTTCACCGAAGGCAGCGCAAGGTCCGTTTCAGCCCTTCATCGACCGCTCGTATTCAGTGAGAACCCGCTGCCGTTCTTGAGTTGCCCAGTCGGTCGCTCCGCATGCCTGGCTGATGCGAGCGATCGCATCGCTCGCCGAAAGACCCTTCGCAATCCAGTAAGCGGCGCCCATAAACGCCGTCCGCCCCAGTCCGCTTTCGCAAAACACAAGTACTTTCGTTCCTTCCGGCAACCCTTTCAGAAGCGTTATGAGCTCGCGGATCTGGTCAATGGAGGCGGCAGAGCCCTCTGAAATTGGAATCGAATAGATGGACCAGCCAGAATCTTCGGCGGATCTCTCATTGTAGCGCGGCGGCTGATTGTCTTCTTCGAGCAGCGATATCGCAGTGGTGAAACCCTGAGCGCGAAGATGCGCAAGATCCTCGTCAGCGGGATTGCCGCTGCCTTTCAGCACCGGTTCGTCGATCCACCAGGTAAACGTCGGCACTGGGCGTTTACTCCGCGCCATTTTCTCGACTTCGGACCTGTGCAAATCCTTTAAATTATTCTGATCAGGAACGCGCAGTTCCTCAACACGGCGAATTGCATCTTTTACTAGACGTTTGACAGGTGCAGGCAACGATGCGGCCTCTCTCCGAACGACGCGAACACGATCATTGGAATAGAACGCAAGAAGAGTATTGCCCAAGGCCTCATGATTTCTTAAGGTGATGTCGCCACCGTTTATAGTAGAGTAGCGGGCGATTTGAACGAGACAGACAAGAAGCTGATCTACGAAGGTTTTAGGAATATACGGCTGAGCCTTATCCGTTCGAACTTTGTTAGCTGCGGCGCTGATTGCGAGAAACAGGTCGTACCAGAACATTTCGTCCGGGTACAACGAACGATTTTCAAAGTAAGCGTGATGTCGTCTTGCTGCCTTCAGGCCATCAGTTGCGAGACTGAGAAGCTGGGGATATAGATCGACGTCGCCGTACGCAAAACATTCAAAGTGAAGATTTTTATCGTCGGGGTTGTAGCGCCGTTCAATCAGTTTTAGCCGGCTACGAAGTTTTGTGAAATTTTTCAGCACGGTTTTTTCGCTTGTCGGCATATGTTTCGGCACCATTGCTCAGTTCGCTTCTTATTCGACCGGAGACTACGTCCTATCGCTCAGGCTACACTTCGGATTCGCGACTATGTGTTCACAATGGGCGGCCTGATCAGTTGTGCCTTTTTTGTGCGCCCGCACTCGTTCACCGCACTCGACGCACCGGAATTTGGCGTTTGTTTTCCGATCTCGGATAGCGAGTGCTTCTTCGATGGAAATGGTATGGTTGTCCAACATACAGTTTATCGATTTCGGCACTATCTTCTCCTTAATGTTCGCTAACAACCAGCACCATGCGCTTGCGGCATCCGCTTAAATGCGTCCTCGCAACTTCATACAAAAAAGCTTTGTGGCAGTCGATTAGCCAGCGGTGCGTGATGCGCCAGATGTATCCGAGTAAGAAATGGCCGTTGGCGCGCTGCATCGTTTTTCTTAGAAGGCCCTTTTCACGGTCAAAAACCGACTTCCAAGCTCCTAAACGAGGCCTTTTATGCTACCTGACCGTGTCAAATCAAGCAGTTGGCTGGGTCCGACCAGACCCACGGCCTTTCCCCTGCTTTTCATGAGTGACCCCGACCGTTCCCCCAGCATAGGTTTAAATTGCCGGCTGGATAACGCATGCACGCGGCGACAACCTCCCGCAGATCGTCACGTGATTGGGTACGTCTTCAACCGACGAAGACCCGTTCACCCTTACTATAGCTTTGGCTTTCCATTGGAGTGAGCCAAATTACTCCAGGCGAATCGCATTCAGGATTCCCACAAATCAACGCCGTCTTCGTTGAAGTATGCCACAAGAACCGGTAAAGCCAATCCAAGACGCGCAGCCCGGCGTACGAGCACGTCATCGCAGGTCAATACGATCTCCGCGCCGCCGATCTCTGCCGCCGCTAGATGCGCGGCATCCAATACGGCGATCCCCTGCCGGACGATCTGACGAGCTCGTTCTTCAAGACTCTCGGGTTACGCTAACGAAGCGCTCGGATCTTCCTTCCCAGAGGGCAATCTCGTCTCGGCGGTCTGCCTTGGAATGCTTGTCATTTTCGAATGACATCACCGAGGACCACAACAACGTATCCTTGCCTTCCACGATTCGCGTCAAAACAGACAACACCGCCTCCGTCTCTTTGCGAACTCGTTCCTGACCTTGATCATCGAAAGGCCGGTTAAAGCAATTGAGGTCGATATATAACCGCATCCAAACTCCGCGGCAGGTGAAACGTCACCGGATCTTATGAGATGGGCGGGTTTCGGGCAAGGATTCTATAAAGGATGAAGGCAAAGGGATGAAGGATCCGGCCGTGTTCGTGGTTCGTGCTCGTCCCCGACGGGGAACTTCCACGTTTCGAGAATTTCAAAACGTGCAAATGAGCGTCACCACGCTCTTTCAGGCGATCTGAAGTTCGCTAACACACCAGGCCCACAATGACCGATGTCGAGCGCCTGACCGAGTCGTAGCGGAATCGGCCAAAGCCCGGCGGCGGGTTTCGGGCAAGGGATTTGGCCTGGCGGCCGGTTCAAAGTTCAATAGCCTGCCCTGAGTCAATCGAAGGGTTCAAAGTTCGATGTTTCAGCCCGGCCGACCGATCGAAAATCCGCGCTCGCGCGAATCCCGTTCCCGTTGTCGTTGTCGTTTCCACGTTTCGAGAATTCTCGAAACGTCGAGCTGTTTAGCCCTTGGCTTTTACCTCGTCGAGTATGCCCCAGGGTTAAAAACTCGTAAAGCTAGCCGAGACGTGTCGCGCGCCGGTGGCGCCAGCAGCTGGCGGATACCGCTAAATAGCGTCTTGATGTTACCCGGCTGAGGTGAAAGTTACAGATGAAAATCCGTGGAGCACTAGCGGCCCTCGTTAGACGCACTAAGCTCTATCTCTTGAATGCGCGAGCGAATGGGTTGAATCCTCTTGATCGTTACGTATACAATCGGCTGTTCTTTTTCAGCCTGCCGCTTTGCGCCTTCTTGACTCCATCGATTAAATTCTTGATCCCCTTCAACCAACATAGCCACAAGCGCATTATTTGGAATTCGATCGCCAAACTCTGGATGTTCCCGAACATAGCGGTCAAACTCCGTGACAAGCTCGGCGTTTTTCTGTTCAAAAACATTCATGGAAAATCTCCTCGTAGAAACCGTTCCCGGTAAATATCCCAATTCTCATTAATGTCTTTGTCCGCCAGGTCCAGTGATTCTGGGTATGTTAACGGGATCTCTTGCTTATCCTGTTCGCCCTTTAGATTGTACCGGTCACGATGAGCAAAGTCGTGCGCGCAATCATAACGAAGTACCGGCCGCCAAATTCCTTCCTCGACTTCAACTTCTAGCTGCACCATAAAGGCGACTACGTCTCCCCCGTCCGTTCGTGTTCGTGGTTCGCTTCCCAAGGACTGCGACAGCCGCGAAAGCATCTGAATCACCCGGTCATAGTCAGAGCGTAATTCGTGATACGTCTCTGGCGAAATGTAATTTAGATCGCGGGCGACAAGCAGCTGATAGCAGACTTCGCCCGCGGAGCCGCGAGCTATGCCGACAAATTGTCGGTACTCCTTGGTACCGAGTCTCATAGCGCCTTCCATAAGGTTCATGCCAACTGAGATTGCCGCTCGCCGCATCTGGTCGACCAGGCTGTACATTTCCTCACGGGGAAAGGTTTTGGCGGCCGAATAAGTCCTCAGAGCTAATTCGTGAGCCAGTTTGAAAACGTCGAGATCTTCCACGCTGTTCATTCTAGTCCTCCGAAGTCACGATCACGAAGCACGAACACGTTCTCCCCACGCCTGCCCTACGGACACGTAACACGAACACGAGCCTCACGGCTAGCGAACGTGATCGTGGACAGAAACTAACGTGAGCGTGTTCGTGTTTGTGTGGGCTGCGACTTCCACGTTTCGAGAATTCTCGAAACCACAAAATGATCGAGATCCGACCTCGTGACGGAAAACGTGCTCTTGAACGGGTTCCTGGTCGGAAAGAGCCGTGATCGTGTGTACGCGGCTGCTATCGTGTCTTCGTGGTCGTGTCCACCTGGGAATTTGCCGTTTTGAGAATTCTCAAAACGATGAGCATCAGCCAATCGATCACGGCTTTTCGGCGACGACTTTGCCGCCTTTCCAAACGTAAATCGGCGTGCCGTGCATGCGGGCCGTCTTGCGCGCAACTTTGGCCGCGCGGCGCAGAGCACGGCCGACTGCGTCTGAGAATTCTTTGCTGGTTTGGAGTTTTGGTTTCGTTTTCCGTTTCATAGCGACCTCTCCACTAACTTCGCCGTTCTACCCGAGTTATCATACACACTCCAGGCGTCGGCCAAAAGACGATAGTGCCCCGCAAAGTTATTCCAGCTGCGGGTAAATCGCCGGATCACATCGGTTCGCGGAACGTTGTGCCCACCCTGTTTCACCCGAGCGGCAATACGCCGCAACGCCAGCCGCGGTGAGGATATTCGCAAATATACAATCTCGATCCGGTAACCCGCGCGCTTCCAGCGCTTCAGACGGTTCAAATAGCTCAGTCCGCTCAAGGTGCTTTCGAACGCGAAATCCGCTCGTGACCTGACCAACCGATCCAGCTCACGGAGAAATAGCCGTCCGGCGGCGATCCGAGCAAGTTCCGGTCGGAGTGGCGAGAGCCCGGTGGCGATTAAGTCCGGGTTGACGAAATGAACCACGCCAGCCTCCTGGGCCAGAAATTCACGCGCAAAAGTCGTTTTTCCTGCCCCATTGGGTCCAGCCACGATAATGCACTTTGGAGGCAAACTTCCCGCTTTCGCCATCGTGCGCGCGATTTTAATTTCCTTGCTTCACTCACGCAAGGCGACGGACCGATCGTTCTCTAGAAGACCGAGCTCAAGAGAGATCCGGCGCGTTGGATGCGGGGTCCCGCAGGATCGGCTAAACTGCGCGGTCCTTTTACGGGATTCGGCGGGTTTCGGGCAAGGGATTCTATAAAGGATGAAGGCAAAAGGATGAAGGATGAAGGGGTCGGAACCGTGATCGTGGGACTCAGGAAGGGATGATGGCAAAGGATTTGGCCTGGCGGCCGGTTCAAAGTTCAATAGCCTGCCCTGAGTCAATCGAAGGGTTCGAAGTTCGACGTTGCAGCCGGCCGACCGATCGAAAATCCGCGCTCGCGCGGTTCCCGTTCCCGCTGGGGACTTCCACGTTTCGAGAATTCTCGAAACGTCAAAATGAGCGTCAGCGCGCTCTTTCAAACGATCCTCGACTGGTCTCTAAGAACACCAGGCACAAAATAATCCGGCGCCATGGTGCGGCGCTCTGCGCTGATGCAGGTTTATGCCAAGGATTTTTGCGACCTTGGGTGGGGTGGAGCCGTCCGCGTTCGCGCTCGTGGGCTGAAAAAGCCCGTGCTCGCGTGGACGTGATCGTGGTTCGTGTTCGTTCCCATTGGGAACTTGCATGTTTTGAGAATTCTCAAAACATCAAAATGACGAGCTCGCCTAACCGGCTCGCCGCTTTGATCTTTTCCAGTGCCGTTTGGGAAAGCCGTCGAACCGAGTTCGTCTTGTATCTCGTGCTCGTTCCCGTCGGGGAAGCTTGACGTTTTTGATAATTCTCAAAATCTCAAAATGAACCTGCACCGGTATCGAGAGCGTGGCGTTTCGGAAAAACGCCCCCTTCCTGGTAACCTCGAACTGTCGCGCTCCTGCTCGGATTTCGCCACATTTGTGGCTTGGACCAATACTTCACAATTCGAGTACTCGCGTTAGCTTTCTCAGTAGCTCGTTCCGTTTCATCGCATTCATCTTCCGAACGTTCGTCAGTTTCCACTGAACCGCGGGAAAATCTTCGATGCCCTTGATCCCAATTAAATTCCATTTCGGCTGCCCGGCCTTTAGTGCGACAAGAAATTCTCTTTCATTGCTAGTCAATTCATTTTTCAATGTATGAATGAGAATATCTCTCGCAGCGATCAGATCTTCATACGAAACGGAGTCCACGGTCATGCCTGTAAACTCGTTTTCATAGATTCGACGAATGTTTTTCGCCTTGGGGTCGAGCAATTCATGGATCGGCCGGTCGTGGCTGGCAAGATAGACGACGAAGGCTTTGCGGATTTTCTCTGTGATCCCTTCGTTCTCCAATCGAAGTTTTACATCGAAGAGATCTCGCGGATGTTGACGGTCCAAAGCAGCGCAGAATTTTCCTCCATACAGATCGGCGAGGGAAAGCGTCTGTGTAGTAACAGAGAGCTCAAATAGTTTCTCGGCGCGCGGCGTGAGTTCGCGCTCTTCGGCAGGATAAACGGACCCACGAATGACTTCGTTTGGCTCAATCTTTATCCGCGTCGCTCCTAGCGACACGATGAGTCTCATCACACGTTCAGGGCGCTGTCCGCGGATTTCTTGCACTCGCGTCCCGGCGATCGTCTTCTTGATACTACTGGCAATAGGGGCAAGCGCCTCGCTCATTTTTCCTAAGGCGATGTCGCGCGGTTCATTCACTGGTAGGTACGTAAGGTCGATATCCACCGACAAACGCGGCATGTTCCGCACAAACAGATTGATGGCCGTTCCACCTTTTAGCGCAAAATAGCTTTCCGTCGCTACATGCGGCAGAGTTTTGAGCATCAGTTCGGCCTGTTTGAAATAAGCGCTGTCCTTCAAGGTCAAACTCTCGGAACCGTGGATCCGGCTTCTGTACTCGGGACCGTGATCTTATATTTGGGATCGAAGCGTCCGCCCCTAGCCAGCATGCGTTTCCCTTGGCCAAAATTGATCTTCGCCAGGTCGAGTCGTTGTACCCAGGCATGCTTGCAACTCTCGGCCAGGTGCATGAACAGCCGCTTAACCTTTACAGACGCGCATTTGTCCAACAGACCCTGGACGACCCGGGGACGCAAGGTGGTGAGCCCTTCCATTAAAAGTCTCGCCTCCTCGTAGGAGTCGACCTGCGGAACTCCGTACAGAACTTCCATCATGGCGCGCTCCGGTGTGGAGACTGTGATCGAATACGATCCCAAGTCTTTTTTCGTCAGTCCTTGATCCGCTTGACTGGAAAAAAGGTTGGTCGCGGTATAGCGGACCTTGACGCCCCAGCGGTATTTTCTGAACCACCCAGGCAGTTTCGTCTCGGGTGTGCCGAAGAGCGATACGGTTGCGCCTTTCCCCATCGGCAGGAAATGGGCATACCCCTGCATTTGGAGCGCGGTTTTTCCGCCCGCATGTATGGGAAGTCCCATTTGCTCCTGTATCGCATATAAGCCGCCGGTCCACTCGACCTTGTCGCCAGCCTTCGCATAGGCCCCGCGGCCTATGGTGCGTACCCAGAAAGTTTTTTCGTATTCATGAACGAGCTGCTGATAGACGCCCTGTTTTTCGAGCCAGGGCAACACCGCCACTGTGCCGGACGGCCATGCTTTGACGAGCCGGTTTATTTTACTGCCTTTTGAACCAGACATACTTGTTAATTTAGCCTATTATTAAACCAAGCGCAAACCGAGAGTTTATTATTATTGCAAATTAACAAGTTTAGCTTGTTAACCTACCATTCAGAACGAACCCAAGCCGAAATTGTGAAGATGCAGCGGAAGACGTGATGATCGGGAACGCCCGTGTTCAACAGCGCTCATGCCGCCGCTCCGGTGTATTCGCCCCGAGGGGCGGTTCAAAGTTCAACGTTCAGTCCGGCCGACCGATCGAAAATCCGTGCTCGCGCGGTTCCCGTTCCCGCTGTCACTTCCACGTTTCGAGAATTCTCGAAACGTCGAAATGAGCGGCGGCTACCGCCGTCCGTAGGCGGCTGCTTTTTCCTTCGACCAGAAAATCCATTTTCCTCTTTTTCGGCTCAGGCGCTGCCATCGACCTTCAACCGAACCCCGTTCCAGCCGTTCCAAACGTCATCAAAAAACCTGGGCGTAGGCGGGAAGGGAAAAGGCTAATGTGTTCGTGGACCTGGCTCGTGGGCGTGGAGGCCGTTCGTGATCATAGGGCGTGGGACTCGGACGATGATAATTGATGAAAAGGGACCGAGGACGATCAGGGCGGGGCTAATCGTAGACTGCAGAGCAGATAAAAATCCCTTCCTCTACTAGAATGTCGACGCAGCGGTTGGCAATTTGTCCTTCGATCTCTGCAACATCTGCTTCTGCCATGCCCCCAGGAGGATAAACGCGCAAATGACCATCCTCATCATCGAACGCCTCAGTCGTCGCTTCCACCCTGGCGTTAGGACAGAGCTGTTTTGCCAGCAGACCCAGCTCGGTCAGATATTTGTCGACAAGCATTCTGCGTTCTGAAGGGGAAATAGACTTAGCCATCGGATTCTTTGCCTACTTGTTCAATGAACCCGCGTGCCTTCTCCAAAGCACGCGCCGCCTGTCTCCTGCTCACGTCGGCATCCCTATAATCGGCGGTAAGCCTCAAGTCCTGCACGACATTGAGGTCTCGGGCCAGAAAAGACGAATATAACTTTCGCCTGCGGGTGAGTTCGCCTGCGAAACTGGCTTGCAGACCCCCATGAGTCCATTCGGCCCGTGTAAGCCCGGCCGTTTCAAGCGCCACCTGAGCCGCTTGATACATGGAATAATAAGCTCGACTCACCGATGAATTATATAGGCCCTCCGCAAAGCAGCGCTCCGCGGCTTTGAGAGACTCTATCGCCTTAGCCATTCTCATAGCTGTCTTCCGAGATCTTAAGCGATGGAAACGGAGCAGGCAAGCAATGCCGAACTCAATGCACTAATTGGGTGGGATTGTGTCGGAAAAAGACGGTGGCCCGTAAGCGGGGGGCGTTCAACGTCCAGGAGACGCGGGAGAGCATTTGGATCACTCGGTCGTAGTCACCAAACCGCCGTGGGGGTCAAAGAACCTAACGTGAACGCGCTCTTGAATCGTGCGTTAGAGACTGAGAAAGGCGAGTCAGCATGACCCGGTCTCGGTGGGATTCGGTCCGTTCCAAACGTCCAGCCGTGCGGCTACGAAACAGAGACTTCGGCGCCAAAAGAGAATTTCTACGGGAAATCGTGAAAGAAGTCAGGGTACGGGATAAAACGATCCAGGTGACTTACAGACTGCCGATGGCAACAAGAACGTCTCCTTCCGAGGGGTAGCAACTCCAGGGAAGGAGAGTTCTTTACACTGTATCAAATGGTGGAGCCGATGGGAGTCGAACCCACGACCTCTTGAATGCCATTCAAGCGCTCTCCCAACTGAGCTACGGCCCCACGACCGGCAGGATACATCTAGGCTGGCGACCGGAGGCGCTGAGACGAATCTTTGAGCCTCCGCTTGTCACTATTGTCATTAAGGCAAGAAAAGTCAAACTCTGAATGCTCGCATCACCACCCCTCAAACCTCCAGCTTTGTACTTCCCTTGACCATCTCCTCGGCGTGACGGCGCGTTCTTTCCGTGAGCTTGATCCCGCCCAGCATGCGCGCCACCTCCTCGATTCGTTCCTGCTCGGCGAGCTTGTGCACCCGAGCCAGGGTTCTGCCGTCGCTCGTTTCCTTGCGTACGACGTGGTGCGTGTCTGCGAGAGCGGCAATTTGCGGTAGATGCGTGACGCAAAGAACTTGATGGCCGGCAGCAACTTGCTTGAGCTTGTGTCCCACGACTTCTGCCACCGCGCCACCGATGCCAGCATCCACCTCGTCAAAGAGCAGGGTGGACACGGCGCCCTCGGCAAGCGCCAATGATTTGATCGCCAGCATTATGCGCGACAACTCTCCGCCTGAGGCAATTTTTGCGAGTGGCCTGGGCGGTTCGCCGCGGTTGGGTGAAAAATAAAACTCCACCTGGTCGGTACCGGCCTCGGATAATTTTTTTCCGCCAAGCGCAAACGGAGGGTCGTCCTCATTGTCATCGGGCTCGAGCCATCGCACTTCAAAAACGATGTCGGGAATTCCCAGGCCTTTGGCTTCTCTTTCGATCTCCCTTTTGAACCGCTTGGCGACTCGTTGCCTTTTGACGGATAAGGCGGCCGCCGCGTCCCAAGCCGCGCGGCGCGCCGCATCGAAAGAATGCTCCAGGGCCGGAAGTCCCTCTTCGTCCCGTTCGAGCGCTCTTAACTCGGCCTCAGCCTGTGCTTGCATGTCGAGCATCTCGCTGATGGTAGCGTTGTATTTTCTCTTCAGGCGGTGAAGTTCCCCGAGCCGATTTTCGACTTCCTCCAGGGCAGCCGGATCGAAGTGGACTCGTTCAGCATAACGGCGCAGTTGGCCATTGGCTTCTTCCAGTTGAGCGAGCGCGGATTGAACAAGCTCTACCGTGTTTTCCAGGTGGCCATCGATATGCGCCAACTCTCGGAGCTTGATAACGTACCGTCCGACCCGGCTTACCACCGCTCCGTCTCCCTCATAGAGCAGCTCTTCACCCTCACGGCAGCCCTGGTAGAGCCTTTCCGCATGGACCAGGATGTTTTTTCTTTCCTGAAGCTCTTCCTCTTCCCCCGGTTTGAGTCGGGCACCGACAATCTCCTCCGCCTTGAACGCAAGCAGCTCTTTCTCCTTCTTGCGCTGGTTCACAGTGTCACGCACTTTCCGCAAGTCTTGCGATAGGGTTGCCAGGGTGCGAAACTTCTCGCGCATCGCCATCACCTCATCGCCAAGGCCGCCGAACGCATCAAGCAAACTGATGTGGGTTTCAGGCTTGAGCAGTGTTTGCTGCTCGTGCTGGCCATAGATATGCACGAGCAAATGGCCGCTCTCGCGGAGCAGATTAAGCGGGCAAAGACTGCCCCCCAGATAAATCCGATTTTTTCCCGAGCGGCTCACCACCCGCTTGATGATGAGGCCGTCATCGAGCGCGCATCCTGATGATTGGAGAATCTCCCGGACTGGCTCCGGCACGGGATCAAACAACGCCTCCACGCTCGCTTCCTCTTCATTGTGGCGGATCATTTCTGAGCTGATGCGGCCTCCCGCAATCAATCCCAACGCGTTTAGAATGAGCGATTTTCCGGCTCCGGTCTCGCCGGTCAAAACGTTCAATCCAGGCCCCAATTCCAGCGCCAGCTCATCGATGACCGCGAAGTTTTTGATTCGAAGCTCGCGTAACATAGGTGGGCCGCGCTACCGCTCTCCCCACTTTAGTTTCTTGCGCAGAATTTCATAATAACTGCGCGACGGCATCTTGATCAGCAGAACAGGCAACCCATAATCGCGCACTTCCACATTGTCGCCGTTGTTGAGACGCACCCCTTGCTGTCCATCCGGGGTTAAAACAACGGTATCGCCAAAAGACCGCAGCGTGACGTGTACGGTGACATCACTCGGGACGACAATCGGCCGGTTGGTCAACGTATGGGGGCAAATCGGACTGAGGATCATGGCGCCCAGACCGGGCTCGACGATCGGCCCACCCGCTGCCAGGGAATAGGCGGTCGAGCCGGTGGGCGTGGACAGTATTAAGCCGTCAGCGCGATAGGTGCAAAGATAGTCACCGCCGACGTACGTTTCGAGATCGATGATCCGGCTGCGCGCTCCTTTAGTGATAACTGCATCGTTCAGCACGCGAAATTTGTGCGGCTTGGCGTTTTTTCCTTTGACGACAACTTCCAGCGTCATCCGCTTTTCCGCTTCGTAATCCCCTTCCAGTGTGCGCGCCAGCACCGCTTCCAACTCGTCCGCCGCCACCTCAGTGATAAAGCCAAGCCCACCCAAGTTTACGCCGAGAATCGGCACCCCCGCACGCTCCACCAGTGGCGCGATGTTGAGCAGCGTCCCATCGCCGCCGAGTGAAATAACGAGGTCAGCCTCTGCCGCCAGCTCCTTTTTGGTGCGTGACAGCGCGCCCGTGCGGGCCACGCCGTTTTCCACCAAAACTTTTCGGCCCCGCTGTTTGAGCCATGGAACCAGCCAGCGGACCATCTCGGCGGCTTTGGGCTCCTGATATTTGGCCACCAGGCCAACGACGCGGATCATGGATCTTGTTTGTCTCCGGGTGAAATTAGCACAAGCGCGGACAGGGTCCTAGCGTATTGAAATTGCTCTTCCGTTTTCATCGACGGCCACGTAAACAACTTCGGCTTCTGTGACGCGCACGCGTTCTTCGGGCCGCCCAAAGCGCTCCGCCTCCACCGCGACCGCAATCGTCACCGAGCTTTTCCCCTCACGCACAACCGAAGTATAGAAACTCACGACGTCGCCGACGTAAACGGGGGCAATGAATCCGACTTCGCGCATCGCGCGCGTAACGAAGTTCTTCGGCGCGTGGCGCGACGCTGCAATAGCGCCCGCCAAGTCGATGTGACTTAAAATGACTCCGCCGAAAATCGTTCCACGGGCGTTGGTATCCCGCGGGAGCATGGTCACGCGCAGTGTGGGTTCACGCGCTTCAGCCATCACCCTTTGCTCACGCACCCGTGGCTCGTTAAGACTAGAGATAGGCCAGCCAGTGCGTGTACTTTTTCTCTTTTCCCTTGAGTACGCTAAAAAAGGTTTGCTGGATATCGGTCGTGACCGGGCCCGGCCGGCCGGCGCCGATCTGGCGGTCGTCAACTTCACGTATCGGCGTGAGCTCAGCGGCGGTGCCGGTAAAAAAAGCCTCATCCGCCGTATAGAGTTCGTCGCGCGTGAATCTTTCCTCGATCACCCGATACCCCTTATCGTGGGCAATCGTTAAAATCGCATCTCTCGTGATTCCCGGCAGAATGGATGTGAGAGGCGTTGTCTTGATCTTGCCGTCACGCACCATGAAAATGTTTTCCCCGCTGGCTTCCGCGACATAGCCGTCGGCGTCCAGCATGACCGCTTCGTCATAGCCGGATCTCTTGACCTCGGCCTTGGCCAATACGGAGTTGATATAGTTGCCCGATGCCTTGCTCTTGGTCATCATCACGTTCACATGGTGGCGCGTAAACGACGAAACCTTGGCACGAATGCCGTTTTTCAACCCTTCATCGCCAAGATAGGCGCCCCATGCCCAAACGGCAATGCACACGTTGATGGGATTTTTCGGCGCGTACAGGCCCAAGTCCCCCAGTCCGAGAAATGCCAGCGGTCGGATGTAGCATTCTTCCAGCTTGTTGGCGCGAATCGTGTCAAGGGTGGCGCGCTGGAGTTCTTCGACGCTGTAAGGCAAAGGAAATCCCAAGATCTTACCCGAATCGGCAAACCGCCGAAGGTGTTCGGCCAGGCGAAAAACCGCCGAACGGCCGCCGCCGAGTGCATAGCAACGAATTCCTTCAAAATAAGCCGTGCCGTAATGGAGGGCATGGGTCAGCACATGGACTTTGGCGTCTTCCCACCGAACCATCTCGCCGTCCAACCATATCTTTTCCGTTTTTAGCGACATAGAGTTTCTCAAAAAGCTCCGACTGACTTCGTTGATGCATTCTACGTTCCCCGAGCAAGCTCATCAAGGGCGGGACATCCTCGGTTTTGAGTCTCGGGTCGCGGGTCTCGCGTTGACAGCCGAGAACTTGAGACTCCAAAGCCGATACTCAAGACTGTTGAGTTTAGAGCCCCTTCTTCAGGCTCGGAGCCGGCTTGAAGCCGACCGTGCGGCTCGCCTTGATGCTGATCGCGTCTCCGGTCTGCGGATTTATCCCCTTGCGCGCCTTGCGGGAGCGCACGGTAAAAGTGCCGAATCCGGGAAGCTGAAAACGTTTGGTCTTCTTGAGCGTGCGCGCCACGCTGTCAAAAGTTGCATCCACGGCCTCTCCGGCGGCGCGCTTGTTGATATTGGCGGCTTTGGCCACGGCATCAATGAGATCCCCTTTGTTCATTGCGTTCTCCTCCTCCGTTCACAACTAGAGCGAAACCGATAGTTGCATTGTTGAAATTATACTTGGACAAAAACAAGTCGTGATCATTCCGAATTCGTTGCTAAATGTCAACAACTTTTCAGCCGCTCGCGTAGTAGTCCATAGCGCACGCCTTGATCGCTTACAATCACCTGCTCCGAGTCGAAGGCAAGCATAATTCTTTCAACCAAATAGGCGCCGGCAAGAATGACATCCGCGCGCTTCGGTTCGAGTCCGGCAATTTGCTTGCGCTCGGTGACTGACTTGACTTGATACAAGCGGAGCTGGCGCTGGATTTCGGCCAATGCCAACATCGAGCCATGGACTTCGCTATGGGAATAGCGCGGCAATTGCTTTTCTACGGCTGCCAGCGTGGTAAACGTTCCCGCGATGCCAACCAGCATCAAGCCGGCGGGGTTACCCCAACTACCCCACAAAGCCAGGATTTCTTCGTCAATAGCGGCGACCATCCGCTCACACTCGTTTGCTTGCACAGGATCGGAGTGCAAAAACCTTTCAGTCAGTCTGACCGAGCCGAGATCGATGCTGGCGAACCGAGAAACGCCCGTTTCATTGCCCTGGATCAGCTCCGTGCTGCCACCGCCGACATCAATGACCAGGAGTTGTGTCGTGGAAAGAGCGAGCCCTTTTTGCGCGGCGCAGTAAGAGTAGACCGCCTCTTCCTCACCGGTTAGCAC
Organism: uncultured Syntrophobacteraceae bacterium; assembly: GCA_964410485.1. GTDB lineage: Bacteria > Desulfobacterota > Binatia > UBA9968 > UBA9968 > CAYPHJ01. The sequence goes on along the minus strand of CAYPHJ010000033.1, from coordinate 29,108 downwards.
CCTGACCTCAAATCCAAGCTCCGCCGCAAACCGCGCCCGAACCAGGTCGCTGTTCCGCGCATCGCGCAGGGCACTCGTGCCGACGGCCGCGATTTCCTCAACGCCCAGATCTCGCGCGCGCGCCAGATAGCGACGCAGAACGTCAAGGCTCGTCTTTTCTCCTTCCCAACTGATTTGTCCGGTGCGATCCACGCCTTGACCAAGCCGCGCGATCTCCGCCAAATCATCCAAAACACGAAACGTCCCGCGCGGGTCAAGCTCGGCAATCAAACAGAGAATGGTATTGGTGCCTATATCGATGAACGCGACGCGATTCGAGCTCATTCCGCAGTTGCCGGTCGGGAAAAGACCTGCTTCGGGGTATCCTCTTCGGTGATGTCGCGCAGCCAACTTTCCATCGCCGCCAGAGCCCTCATGGCCATGGCTTCCTTCTTGGCCTTTCGGCGAAGCGGGAGCGACAGCGGCGGCAGCAAACCGAAATTGACGTTCATGGGTTGGAACTGCTTGCGCCCCGCATCCGTAATATAGCGCAAGAGCGCGCCCAGCGCCGTCGTCGCCGGCGGGATGACCGGATTTTTGCCCGCAACCCGTCGCGCTGCGTTCATTCCGGCGAGTAGCCCGGTCGCCGCGGACTCGATGTACCCTTCCACGCCGGTGATTTGCCCGGCAAAAAACAGTTCCGGCCGTCCGCGCCATTGCAGCGTCGGCAAGAGATGCAAAGGGGAATTGATAAAAGTGTTGCGATGAAGGCTGCCGAGCCTGATGTACTCCGCCTGCTCCAGCCCTGGAATCAAAGCAAACACGCGGCGTTGTTCCTTATAGGTCATTTTGGTTTGGAAACCCACCAGGTTGTACAACGTTTGCTCCGAATTTTCCTGCCTCAGTTGAACCACGGCGTACGGTCGCCAGCGCGTGCGTGGATCGACAAGCCCCACGGCCCGCATCGGCCCAAAGGCCAGGGTATCGCGGCCGCGATCGGCCATTTCCTCGATGGGCATGCACCCTTCAAAGGGCACGCAGCGCTCGAAATCGCGAGTGGGCACACGTTGGGCGGTGATCAGCGCGTCGACAAAAGTCTCGTACTGCTCCTGCGTCAGCGGCAGATTCAGATAATCGTCGCCGTCCCGGCCGTACCGAGACGCCCTGAAGGCGACGTTCATATCGACCGATTCGGCCGTGACGATGGGAGAAATCGCATCGTAGAAGTATAGATGTTCCGCTCCCAGCAGCGCTCCCAGTTCGGCCGATAGAGACGCGGACGTTAGTGGGCCGGTTGCGATGATGGCCGGCCCGGTGGGCAACTGCGTGACCTCCTGACGGATGAGACGAAGCCGGGGTATCGAGCTCAAGGCCTCCGTAAGCCCGCGGGCGAATCGGTCGCGATCAACTGCCAACGCCGAACCCGCGGGAACTCGGTAGGCTTCGGCGATCCGCAGGACCAGCGAGTCCAACAACCGCATTTCCGCTTTGAGCAGGCCCGCGGGAGCGCTCAGCGCCGTCGAGCGCAACGAGTTGCTGCACACAAGCTCGCCGTAATCTCCGCTTTTGTGGGCTTCGGTCATCCGCTGCGGGCGCATCTCGAACAACTCCACGGTGACGCCGTGGCGCGCGAGCTGCCAGGCCGCCTCTGTGCCCGCCAACCCACCGCCGATAATGCGCACGAAGGGTTTCACTCTAATCTCCTGGGCCTCGAATCGCCGCTGTGGAATAGACCGGCTTGTTCATTGGATGACTCGAGACTGGAGTGTTGGAGTGGTGGAGTAATGGAGCGATGCATTGGACAACCAGTACTCCAGGACTCCGATACCCCACCACTCGTGTTCCCCGTTATTCAGTGACTTGCAGCGAATAGCCGCATTCGGGATCACGGCAGCGCCGGACCCGGCCCGCGCGCTTACTCACTTTTTCGACGAGGATCGGAGCGCTGCAATCGGGACAAGGTCCCTCCACCGGACGATCCCATGAAGCAAATTTGCAATCCGGATAGCGATCGCACCCGTAGAAGATCTTTCCTCGGCGCGATCGCCGCTCTTTGAGATTTCCTTCTTTGCATTCGGGACACTTGAGACCCAAATCGACCGGCCGTTCCAGAGGGCGGATATTCGTGCATTCCGGGTACGCGCTGCAGCCGAGGAATTTTCCGTACTTCCCCCAGCGCAGCTGCATCGGCCGGCCGCACTGCTCGCAGCTTTCTTCGACCTGCTCTTCAACCGCGACATACACCTCGCCTTTTTCATCGCGCTTGAAATTCTTGGTATTCTTGCATTCGGGATAACGCGGACAGGCCAGGAACTCGCCGTTGCGACCCCACTTCACGACCATCATCGCGCCGCATTTGTCGCACGCGATATCCGTGGGCACCTCCTGGCGCTTGACGTCGCGCATCTCTGCCGCCGCTTTTTTCAGATCGCGGGCAAACGGCGTGTAGAAACGTTTCATCGCCTTCGTCCACTTTTCTTGGCCCAGCTCGATTTTGTCGAGCTCATTTTCCATGCCCGCCGTAAACTTGACATTCAAGATATCGGGAAAACTCTCCACCAAAAGATCGGTCACGAGAAATCCGAGATCCGTCGGCGACAACGTGCGGCGTTCGTCCTGAACCACGTACTCTCGATCGATGATATTGGAAATGATCGTCGCGTACGTCGACGGACGGCCGATTCCCTTTTCATCCAGGTCCTTGATGAGCGAAGCCTGCGTGTAGCGCGGCGGCGGCTGCGTAAAGTGTTGCCGCGGCTCGAGACCAAGTAGGTTGAGCGCATCTCCTTTCTGAAGATCGGGCAGCAGCCCTTCATTGTCGCGACTCTCGTCCGAGTCTTCTTCGGTGTCGTCGCCGTTTGGCTCGCGCCCTTCGATATAGACTTTCATGAAGCCGTCAAACTTGAGCTGCTGGCCGGTGGCACGGAACAGCGCTTCTCGCACGGGAATTTCGAAGGCCGTCTGATCGTAGATCGCCGCAACCATCTGGCTTGCGACAAAGCGATCCCAAATCAATGAATACAGCTGAAAGGCGTCCCGGCGCAGATAGCGTCGCACGCGCTCCGGCGCATACTCCATGGATGTGGGGCGAATCGCTTCGTGAGCATCCTGCGCCCCTTTCTTTGAGCGGTATGCATTGGGTTTGCCCGGTAGGTAATTTTTTCCATAGTGCCGGCCGATAAAATCCCGCACGGCGTTCAGCGCATCCCCTGAAACTCGGGTCGAGTCGGTTCGCATATAAGTGATCAATCCCACCGAGCCCTCCGACCCCAATTCCACGCCCTCGTACAATTGCTGCGCCAGTTGCATGGTTCGCTTCGGCTGGAACCCCAACTTGCGTGACGCCTCCTGCTGCAGCTTGCTCGTGACAAACGGCGGCGCGGCGTAGCGACGCCGCTCCTTTTTCTCCACGTCGCCGATGAACCAGGACGCGCCCGTAAGCGAGCTGACGATTTCTTGGACCCGCGTTTCGTTGTCGAGGTGAAATTTCTTATTGTCGATCTTCTGGCTTTGCCACTGTACGAGGCGAGCTTTGAACGCGGGAGGAAGCCTTCCTTCCAGTTGAGCGGTCAAAGACCAGTACTCCCGGGCTTCGAAAGCCCGGATCTCCCGCTCGCGCTCGCATACCAGGCGCACCGCAACAGATTGAACCCGGCCCGCGCTAAGGCCGCGACGCACCTTGTTCCAAAGCAGCGGGCTGATTTGGTACCCCACCAGCCGGTCCAGTATCCGCCGCGCGATCTGCGCGTCGAACTTGTTACGGTCCAGTTCCTGGGGCCTGGCAATCGCCTCCTGGACCGCTTTGCGAGTGATTTCGTTGATCAGCACCCGATGGACGCGCGCGTGGTTCCTGGCAACCTGTTCGGCGATATGCCATGCAATTGCTTCGCCCTCGCGGTCCGGATCCGACGCGAGATAGATATTTTCTTTGCCCTTCGCCGACTTCTTGAGCTCTTCGATGATTTTTTTCTTGGATTGGATGACGTGAAAATCAGGCGCAAAGTTTTTCTTGATGTCGACGCCCAGCTTACTCTTGGGCAAATCGACAATGTGGCCGACCGACGCTTTCACTTGAAAATCCCTTCCGAGATATTTCTCCAGCGTCCTCGCTTTGGCGGGAGACTCGACGATGACTAGATTTTTAGCTGCCATAATTCCAGATGTATTGTGCGTCTCGGATGCAACGAACGCAAGTTGGTCATTTTTTATTGTTCCGCCAGGTATCTTTTTCCCGGCAGCTGCAAAACAAACCCCTGCAACTCCAGCTCCAACAAAATTTCCGCGACTCGAGACGGCGTCAGGCCGCTCCTCTCGATGATCTCATCGATTTGCAACGGCCGATCCCTGAGCTCCTGCCAAATTTTGCGCCCGTCATCACCGGCTTCGGCAGGGAGTTCTTTTCTTGCCATGGCGAGGCCGCTATGTCCGTGCGCTAACAGTTGGGGGGCGATCTCCTCGATAATATCCTCGACCCCTTCCACCAACTTCGCCCCCTGGCGAATCAGACGGTGCGCGCCGCGACTGCGACTTGCGCCTACTTCTCCGGGGACCGCAAAAATTTCCCGTCCCTGCTCCAAAGCCAGCGCAGCGGTGATCAGCGAACCGCTTTTTTCCGTCGCTTCAACGACCACCACACCAAGCGACAGGCCGCTGATCAATCGGTTGCGCGCCGGAAAGTTAAATGCCAACGGGCGCGTGCCCAGCGGAAATTCGGATATGACCGCGCCACTTTGAATAATTCGACGGTACAGCGGCACATGCTCCGGCGGATACGGGCGATCAACACCCGAACCCAAAACAGCAATGGTTCTGCCTCCGGCCTCCAACGCGCTCACGTGCGCCATGCCGTCGATGCCGCGCGCCATTCCGCTTACCACGGTGAAACCCAGTCTAACCAGACCGCGGCAGAGATCTCTGGCTACCCGACAACCGTACTCGCTGGCGCTGCGCGAACCAACTACCGCCACGGCTTTGTCGTCCTCTACTCGCCAGTCGCCCTTCACGAAAAGGCAGGGCGGCGGATCCGGGATCGTACGCAGTCGCGGTGGATAAGCAGAACCGTTGAACGGCACAATACTGACTCCAGCCTTTTCGGCCTTGCGGATTTCTCCATGCACTTCTTCCCAAGCAGAAAAACCCCGGACTCCATCAATGACCGCTTGATCGAGCCCTTCGACACACGCAAGTTCCGCCGCGCTCGCGGAAAACACCATTGTCGGATCAGAGAAGTGAGTGGCGAGTTTTTTAAAACTAACGCGCCCCATGCCTTTTATCCGGCCAAGCGCCATCCAGCGTGCGTAGGGATGTTGAGGCGGCATCGACAAAGACTCCTCGCAGCGGGTTATGCAAGCCTCAACCATATTCATTTGCGGTTTGTCAACGTCGGCCGCACAAGGCAGCATCCGCTGAACCAAAAACGAATCAGGAATGATAAGTCAATTTACAATGGAACGCTAGCTCCCGGGTGTCTTTTCACGGGTGCCTCGAGACGAACTGCTGGTTGAGATCGCGGATCTCTGAACCTTTTCTCCAGGTTTAACAGTCTTTTCTTCCATGCCCTTCCCAATGCGAAGCCGCCCATGACGCCGTCGGACCGAAACACGCGATGGCAGGGAATGAGAATGGGCACAGGGTTTCTCGCCAATGCATTGCCGACGGCTCGGGCGGCTTGGGGCTTACCCAACTTCCGCGCCAGCCACTCATAAGTCCTGACTTCGCCGTACGGGATCTTCGCCGTGAGCCTCAACACGGATCGCGTGAAGGGCGTCAATGAACGAATATCGTACGGCGAGGCAAAAGAGGTCAGCCGTCCCGCAAAGTAGTCGTGCAGCTCGTTCTGTGCCGCGACACGCCACCGCTCAGCGAGCTGGTCCGCAACCATGGAGGCCGGGGCGCTTTTGCCGTGTCTGATGAACCGGATGTCCGTGATACCGCGGTCAGACGCCGCAATGCTCCATTGAAACCTCATCGTCTCTTTTCCTTTCGTTGTTCGCGGCGCGCCCGCAAAATGAGCTTGATCGGCGCATAACGCAAATCAAGGTGCTCGCGCAATTGATGCGTGAGGTATCTGCGGTAATTCTCGGGCACCGCCCACGGCAGGTTGACGAACACGGTAAACGTGGGCGGACGCTCCCCGGTTTGCGTGCCATAATAAAATTTTACGGCCTTGCCTTGAGCCAGGGGAGCAGCGTGGGCGCGCACGACCTGCTGTAGTTTTTCATTGAATACGGAGGTCGAAATCTTTCGTCTATAAACCTGGACGACTTGCGCAGCCGTCGCAAGCATCTTGTTAACACCTTGGCCCGTTGACGCCGCAATAAAAACCACCGGGACAAAATCCAAAAACGGCAGTTTCGCATAAACCTGTTGCCGGTAACTCTGGATGCTGGCGCCTGTCTTGTCCATCAAATCCCATTTGTTCACCGCCACCAGCAGCGCCTTGCCACGCTGGGAGGCGTAACGCAAGATCTGCGCGTCTTGATCCGTAACTCCTTCGGGACCGTCGATGAGATGAATGATGAGATCGCCACGATCCACCGATCGTAGCGAGCGACTGACGCTGAACCGCTCGATACGTTGCTGAACGCGCGCCTTACGCCGGATGCCCGCCGTATCTACCAAGGTACACGGTTCGCCCGCGAGTGTGAACGGCGTATCCAATGCATCGCGCGTCGTCCCCGGAGTCGCATCCACAACGGAGCGCTCGAAGCCAAGAAGTCGGTTGATTAGAGTTGACTTGCCAACGTTCGGCCGCCCGACAACGGCGATGCGCGCGGGAGCATCTTCTTGCCCTTCTGCACCGGCCTCGCTGGTCTCTTCATCCGGCAGGTGTTCGATTACGTCATCGAGTAGTTCGGCCACACCGAGCCCGTGCTCGGCCGAAATCGAGTACAAACGTTCTAGGCCCAAGGCGTAAAATTCATATAAATTGGCCGCGCGCTGCTGCGAATCGAGCTTGTTCACGACAAACAATACCGGCTTATTCACGTCGCGCACCAACTCGAGCGCCTCCCGATCCAGCGGGTTAAACCCTGCCTTGCCGTCGAAGAGAAAGAGCACTACATCCGCATCCGCCACTGCCAACCGGCTTTGCTCCTGCACTCGGCGCGCAAGATCGCCGTCGACAATCGTGTCCAATCCCCCCGTATCGACAAGAAGAAATGACCGTCCCGCCCACTCGGCCTTGGCGTAATTGCGATCTCGGGTAACGCCGGGGACGTCATCGACGATTGCCTTACGTTCCCCCACCATCCGGTTAAACAGGGTCGATTTGCCTACGTTTGGCCGTCCGGCGATGGCCACCACGGGGACCCGGCGGGCCACAGGTCGGAGAGCTGCTGCCTTAGCCATGTTACAAGCCCATCTCCGTCAACGCGTGGGGATCTTGAGTCCAGCCCTCGTCGACACGGATAAACAATTCCAAAAAAATCTTGCAGCCAAGCAGGGCTTCCAGTTCTTCCCGTGCGAGCCTACCGACCTCCTTGAGCATGGCGCCTTTCTTTCCGATCAGAATCGGCTTGTGAGACTCGCGCTCGGTGTGGATGGTCGCCTTGATGACAATTAGAGGTTTCTCTTCCTTTTCGGTAAACTCATCGATCGTCACCGCCACACCATAGGGAATTTCCTCGTGAGTCCGAAGGAAGACCTTCTCGCGAATAATTTCAGCCGCGACAAAGCGCTCGCTCTGGTCGGTGAACTCTCCTGCGGGAAAATACTGCGGCCCGTCAGGTAGTCGTTTTTCCAACAGATCGAGAAGCAGCGTCATGTTGTCGCCTCTGAGCGCGCTGATCGGCACGATTTCCCTGCCGGGCAAAAGCTCCGCGCACTGCTGCATCAACGGAAGCAAATCCGGCTTCGCCACTGCGTCGATCTTGTTCAACAGAATCAACGCCGGGACCTTCAAATTGCGCAGCTTTTCCGCGATCCTCTCGTTTTGGGCGCCTATGCTATTCCGGGCGTCCAGCAACCAGAGAATAATGTCCACTTCATGCAGGGTCTGGAGCGCGACTTCCACCATGCGCCGGTTCATCAACGAGTGAGCCTGATGAATGCCCGGCGTATCTAAAAAGATCATCTGTGAGCGCGGCGTAGTGCGAATGCCAGTAATGCGGTTGCGCGTTGTCTGCGGCTTCGGCGACACAATAGCAACCTTTTCGCCAAGCAGCTGATTCAGCAGGGTCGATTTGCCTACGTTTGGGCGCCCGATAATGGCAATATAACCGGAGCGATAAACGCCAGCCTTGTTCTTGTTTGCCGTCTCTGCCATAACTATGATCGCAACGTATTATGGCATGCTCGCCCTGCGGTTCAAGGCGAATGGAAAAAACCGAAGGGTGCCAAATCATCGAGAACGAACTCCGCATCGATGAACTCTGAACTCTCCGATCGGCAATCTGAGGTCCCCATTCTCGCCTTTACTCCCATGATGAAAAAACGGCTCACACGGCGTGCTCAGTCCATGATCGAGCGCGCCTTAGGGTTTTTTCCGGAACTTCAGGGAAAAGCCATCACGGTGGGCTATACGCGTGCGCACCTCGGTAGCGCGACACTGATCTATCGGCCTGCCTGTCCGCCGCGGCTTGTCATCAGGTTGAAGGTTCGTAAACTCACCTATCAAACCATCGGCCACGAGCTAACGCATTTGGTGCAAGGACTGGCGCACGGAGTCGGTCGCCGCCGCATGGCGGCACGATCGGCCAAGATTCCCTTCGGCGAAAAGCAATGCGACATCTGGACCCTGGCACGGGATCCCTTGTTTTGTGACGATGCGCCGACCTACCTGCGCCTGCCGCGATTTGTCCGAGATCACTGGCGCCATTACGCTCACTCCGTCCGCCTGCTGTGCATTGCCGCCATTGAAAAGCGCGAAAGCCATCGCCGCTACATCCAGTGGCTCGAAAAAGAGAGCAAACTCCTGTGCCTCAATCCTGCAACGAATCACGGCGACGGACAATTGTCACTACCACTATAGGAAGCCACCCATCCTCATCACCCTAATCGTGCGCTTCTGCGTCTTGCAAAATCGCCCGCACTTCTTCGAGTTCCTTCTCGGTTAATACCCAATCGGCCGCTTTGAGGTTGCTCATTAGCTGATGCACCGTTTTCGCTCCGGTAATGACAGAGCAAACCGGAACTTGTGCGAGTAACCACGCTTGGGCCAACTCGGCGAGATTATGGCCGCGGCGCTCGGCCCAGATTCCGAGATTGGCCGCGAGATCAAAGTTGGCATCGGTCATCTGCCTGCGTACGTAACTGCTTTCGCTAGCGCGCGAGCCCGGCGGCGGCGGTCGCCCTTTTTCGTATTTACCCGTCAAAAAACCGCCGGCCAATGGATAATAGGGAACAAACCCAACCCGATGAGCCCGGCAGTAGGGTAAAGCCTCGCGCTCTACGTTTCGCTCCAGTAAGTGGTATTCGGACTGAAGGACCACAAACCGGCTCCAGCCGCGCAGCTCAGCCAGGACATTGGCATGCGCTAATTGCCATGATGCATAGGCCGATGCTCCAACGTAGCGGACCTTGCCCATACGCACAAGATCGTCGAGCGCCCGCAAAGTTTCCTCAATGGGGGTCGTGTCATCCCAGCGGTGCGCGTAATAGAGATCGATATGATCGGTTTGCAACCGCCGCAGACTCGCGTCCACCGCTTGCATGACTTGATAGCGCGATGCGCCCCAGCTGTTCGGACCGTCCATTTTGGGAAACGAAAATTTTGTTGCCAGGACGACCCTGTCCACGCGTGCCTTGAGCGCATGGCCCAACGTTTCTTCCGAGCGACCATCCACGTAAACGTTCGCGCTATCGATAAAGTTCACTCCCCGATCCAGAGCACAACCGATGATCCTGTCGACCTCAGCCTGCGGCACGTCTGTGGAGCCAAAGCGATTGGTGCCGAGACCGATGACAGAGACGCGCACACCGGAATGACCCAGCTGGCGATACTCCACACATCACTCCTTTGGTAGGATGGCATATGGCTGCGGCTTATGGATGGGACGGGCCATGCACCATATACCATAACGCCATCTGCCATAGGCTATATGCTAGAATAGCGGCTTCTGCCACATTTCCAACATTCGGAAAACTGTCCTTCGATTTCTTCGCCGCAAGCGTTGCACCGCCAGGGCCGCTTCACCGACTTCAAAGGCGCCAGTGTCTTTTTAAGAATGGCCATGGCCTCACTGTACCGATGATCTTCCATGACCCACAGTTCGGGCCAGCATTCGATCAGCGGCAACTCGCCCGCGGCACTGGAAAGATGTATGTTTTGGGTCACGCACTCGATGCCGAAAGTGGCCAAGACATTTCTCAAGTGCCCGATCATGAGCGGGTCTTTTGTCGTGTAAACTTTCTTCATGCCGTAATCTCGCCGCGCGATTCTAAAAACGACTGCAAGACACCAAGGCGCAAAGAAATCCATACAAATGGATTTGTTTCGAAATTCGCTTTTGGTCCTTCTTGGCGCCTTTGCGCCTCTGCGGGAGACATGATTCGAATTTTCAACTCCTTGGGTAGGTCTTACACTTACCTATGATCCGCGCCGCAAAACCTTCTCGTTAAGCTTGAGCCGCTCGCCAAGCCAGAGAGAACGCTCCAGGTGATCGCCGTAGCTGTCTCCTGTGGACGGATGTACGAGCACGTCCAATCCTGCGCGATTGAGCATGAGCCAGGGTACGACCTTACCAAACTCTTCGGGCGCAAAAACAGCTTGATACATAGCTTTCAGATGAGGACCAACGGGCTCATCATGCCAGCTGCCGAGCTGGATACTGAACCGACTGCCCAATCCAGCGCGCACTTTCGCCGCCACGTCCTTGCTCGCCGAATCATAATAGATGTGGGCATGATAATTTTTGATCTCACGCGAGTTTTCCGTCATGAGACACCTCTTCCGCTTGTTGGGGAATTTCTATCAAATCTTTTAGGGGAGGCCAAACCGAGATTAACACTTGAGCTCTGGAGTCATTGAGCAATGCGTTCCAACCCAACACTCCTGTGGCCTCTACCCCGATGACTCAGCGTTCATCCAGGGGTTGGCAGCGGTTATTACTGGGATTGAATGAGAGAACGGAAAATTCAGCCTGGACGGGTGGCAATGCGAACTCAGGTGGCGCAGAAGGCGGCGGAAATCCGAACGGTGCAGGGGTCAACTCTTGCGCAGCTCGGCCAGCTCGTCCGGGAATAGATATTCGTCACCAGCCGGTCCAAAATTCACCAGGATTAACTTTCGCCCCATGTTTTCAATAGCTCTGACGAAAGTACCTTCCCGGGGCAAAAGAACTCCCGTTTTCTGCGAACGAATAGGCTTGACGGTTTTCAGGTGATCACCAGGCTTCATCATGCTTGCCTCCCTCGTTTGATGTGCGGATGAGCGGCTGTGATTTGCTCCCCGTTTCCTGCGGGTTTTGATGATCGTCATTTTTTTTAGTTTATCCTCTTGTTAGACGCTTGAGTGAGCAAAGACGGTGCCACACTCCCATGCTAATCGTCTATGTTCGACTGTTCGTGCGAAAAACCTTATGAAAACAACAATTCTCGAGCTTTGAGTGATTCGGTGAACGCTCTAGTAGATGCGCAGCCAAGCGGCTCGTGTGACAGAATTCCTGGCAATTATGCACTTACCGGTGCCATAATTTCGGGCAGAAAGAGCAAGCTGCAGAAGCAATCGGACAATGCTGTAAATCAATTCCTGTAACTATTCTCTTAACGCCTAATTTAAGGCCGCTGTTTAGTTGGCCTGTATTTGGTCTCTCTGGAGATTCCCCCTCTTGGACCGAGGAACGCGAGTGCATTCCTGACAGGCCGATCGAGGCGATCGTGGATGAGCGTGGCACATGCCGATTATACTCTGGATGGTATTAAAAACTCAAAGGAAAAATTGCGGATTTTTTAGGCAGAGGAGGTTTCGCTGACCAGACCGCCGCGCACTCTTGGCCAACTTCTGAGCACGAGATCGATAAGGAAGAAAAGGAAACCGAGGCTTGCCAGAGGCCACCAGGTTTCCTGTCCACGTGTCCGCATGCCTGGCGTGGGAGTATAAAGTTGTTTTACACCTGTGGCGATGTTTTCCGGGTCCAACGCTGCACCCCCGGTCTCTTCGGTGAGTCGACCGAGCAGGGCCAAATTAGGCTTTAGTTCCCGATACTCCCTCGGATAAGGCGCCACATATGGCACGGTTGCCAAGGTCACCGGCTCTTCGCCCCGCGTGGTTTGAGCGTGAAGCGTGAGCAGATGAACGCCCCGTTGAGAGGGAATGAACCTGGTCTCGTAGCGTCCGGGGGCGGTTTGCTGCAATGTTTGCTCGACGGTCGCATGGTTGGGCGCGCTAATGTTAGCCCTGAGGTCAAGATGATTTGCAAAAACGCCCTCTTTCGACTTTACGTCGGCGATCATGGTGACCGCATCCCCGTCGACTTGAAATTGCGCCTGTACCGTTGTGGGCGACACCGTGCGCAGAGTGTGACGCGCAAGCTGGCTTACCCACTGGGGGAAACCCTGCCAGGTGACCCATTCTCTTCCCCAGCGGCCACTCAGATCGGACGTAAAGGCGAGAACACGGCCCAAGCCATAGCGCCAGGAAACTAGCAGTGGATCTTTCTCCACGCTCATCAACAGCTCGGCGTTCGGCTTAGCATAGGTCACAACGTATCCCCGTAGTGCCGGCCAGGTCGACCACGTCAGGCCCCTGAGCGGTCCTGTCCACGCGTTGACGGCGGGCGTGACCCTCTTCTCGACCAGGAGATCGCGCGCAATGAGGAGCGTCTCGGTTGTAAAAATTTGCGGAATCGTTTGGGGATCGAGTGTTACATACCCTCTACCCTTACCGTACTTCGCGATTTCGGCCATGAGCGGTATGTCGGCGTCGTAACCAACGGAAACCGTGGATACGGTGATATGGTCGCGCGCCATTCTCGTAGCCAGTCCGCGAAAATCGGCCTTATCCGTGATCCCGTCCGAAAGCACCAACACGTGTTTGACGGCCGCTTGTTGCGTGCCCATGGAACGGTAAGCCTCCACCAACGCTTGATAGATGTCGGTCCCCCCGTCGGCCTGTATCGTAGCAAGGCGCTCTGCGAGCCATTCACCTGTCCCTACCGGCCGAAACGGTACCACCCAATCCGTTGCCGCATCGAATGCCAAGATTCCGACGTGGTCGTTTGGATTCATCACATCCGCGGCTGCAAGGATCGCGGCTTTCGCCAGCTCCAACTTGCTGCTTCCTCCGGGTCCGGCGGCCATGCTTCCCGATTTGTCGATGACAAACAACAGCGACACATGTGGAATATCCAAGCGGGTCGGCGGCCTCATTTCTACCGGCAACACCCGTTCGAGCGGCGTGCGATAGTACCCGCCAGCACCGTAGCTCTGGGAACCGCCGATGACCAATAGACCACCCCCCAGATCCCTGACATATTTTTCAATGCTCTCCATTTTTGCGTGCGACAGCTGGAATGCTGACACGTTGTCGAGCACTAGAAGGTCGACTGAGGAAAGCTCCGAAAGCCCCAATGGGTGGGTCTCGGGCGAAGCCTCCAGCACAGAATACCCTTGAGTTCTCAAAACCTGGTGGAGAAAACGTTGGCTTTCACTTTGCGCGGAAAGAAGCAAAACCCGCGGCGCTCCCGCGACCTCGACGATTCCCTGCAGCAGATTGTTCTCCGCCAGAGTATCGTCAGGGGAGTCGACCAAAAGTTCGTAGGTGTGGCTGCCACGCTCGGTCACGCGGTCGCGAAATTCCACCGCGTTCGCGCCGGCGGTCAATTGCACGTCGCGCTCATACTGCAAGACACCGTTGCGCAGCAATTTGATCTGCGCAAACGAATCGCGCAGGCTCTCTATGGTGGCTTTGACCTGAAAAGTCTCCGCACTGTCAACCTGTTGCGGCAAGACGAGATCGCCGACGTAAACTTCATTCCGGTCGCGCCAAAGATTCACCGGAAGCGTCCACACTTGCGCCCCGTGGGCGCGCAACAGCGGCAGAACTCGCATGATTTCACCGCGGTTTTCATTGCCGTCGGAAATCAGGAGAATCCTCCCCTGGCGCTCCTCTCCGATCTGTGCAACCGCCGCCTGGAGCGCGCCCTGAATATCGGTCTGATCGCGATCGAGACGCGGCGCAAAGTCAACGTAGGAAATGTCGCGGCGCGGGACAAATTCCCACTCGGGCGAGCGCGCGAACAGGAGCAATCCCGTGCGCGTTTCGGACTCCTTGACCCGACTCGCGGCTGCGAGAATTTCGCTCGCTTTCTCCCGCCCTTCCTGTCCCACGCTGCGGGAAAGATCAACCGCTAGAATCACATCAAGGGCATCCGTCGCGCGAAAGATCCTTGGGTTGAACAACGCCAGAGCGAGCAATACGAATGCTAGGCCGCGGGCAACGACAGGGTAAAGGGCGGTCCCGGTCCGAACAGCAAGAACAATTTCCAGCGCGAGCACAAAGAGCACGGCTGCCAATAACCAGGGCCAGAGGGAAAGCCCTGCTTCATGGGTTATGCCGCCCGCCGGCGCCTGGCTAGCACCCGCCACGTCGAGCTTCAAGCGCGAAGCAATCCAGGACTCTTGCTCGTGAGAAAGGTTGACTGCAAACCGACCCGATCGGCTGCCGCTTTTGTAGCTGTAGAAGCCCGCTTCCATCGTATCCGTGAATCTGAAGGAATCAGTAAGAATCTTGAAGATCTCCTTTTCACCTCCCGGCCGGGTGATTTCCAGCTCCCTATCCGCCGACGGCAAGCGTACGCTGAACGGCGTGCCGGCATGAATACTCTTGGCGGGAAATTCCAGCCGCCTGGGCTGAAACCACTCCAGAGCATTGTGAAACAACAGCGGAAACGCGACCCTGAGCGGGAGATCGGACGCCATGAGATCAAAGCCGATCAGAAGCAACCGCAGATCTTCCTGCTCAAAGGCAAAAAGCAACGGTGTCTCGGCGGACCGCGCCAGTACAGTCCCTTGGCCCCGGGTCACCATATGCAGCGACTCTCTGATGTTCAGGTCGCCAAGACTGAGCCCATTGCTGATGGGGTGCTCCGGTAGCGGAGTTAGAACGCGGGAAGTTCGCACCGTACCGGTTATCTCAAGAGGCAAATTCGGCGCGCTCGTATGGATGAGGATAAAATTACCCTGCGTGAGCACCGGCGCCGGAACGCGATCGAAGATGACCAGGTCATAGGTTTCTACCGTCCGGGAAGCTTCCCACTGCTCAACACTGGTCATCTGCGCCTGAGGGAAAAAGCGCAGCAGACGCTCGAGGTAAGGGTTGCCGCGGCCGACGTAGAGAAGCCGCACCGGCGCAACGTCGCTGACCTCCAGATAGGCCACATTGTCGGTGCCAAAATCGTCTGTGATTTCAAGACGCGCCACCAACGCGCCGGTAAGCGGTTCTTCGAGCCGGTAAATAAGAATCCGCCGCCCTTCGGCCTCCATTTCAACCATTTCTTGCGCCAAAGTTTTGTCGCCGAGCGCCAGCCTTAGCGGGACCGTCATCGGTTTCGCCGTAAAGTTTCTGACGTGCACCATGACTTCAGTGTGTGTGGGGCGATCGGGATGGCGGCGGGCCTCGAAGCCAACGATGCCGACGTTATCATTGCCGCCCTCGACCTCGATGAATTGCAGGTGAGAGACTGGTCGCGTAAAATCCTCGGCCCCAGCGAAGGCACCGTCGGTGATTACCACGACGCGGTCAGCGCTCCCGCGCTTCAGAAATGCATAGGCGAAAAGTATCGCCTCTTTCACTCGACCCGGCGCGTCAGTGGCCCGAAGGCCGCGAGCAAAATCGCGCAGTCGCTGTTTGTCCGTGGTGAACGGCATCATGAGGCGCGGCTGAACGCCCGCGCCGATCACCATCATTTTTTGATCCGAGCCCAATCGCTCGACCAAGGAAAGAAATTCTTTGCGCGCGGCGTCAAAGCGGGTTCCGAACGGACCTTTTGCTTTCATGCTCGCGCTCAAGTCCAGAACCACCACGACGTCGCCGGGCGGGCTACCCACATGCAGAAGGGAGGGATCGGCAAGCGTAAGGATAAGAAGCAGGGCAGCAAGAATCTGCAAAATCAGGAGCAGATTCTTTTTAAAGAGCCAGCCGAGCCGCGTCGCCAAAGGCCGCTCCTTGAGAACCCTCTCCCACAAAAAGAGGGTTGTCGTGGAGATCCTACGGGCTCTGGGCTTGAGGCTGTGGAGAAACAGAATGAGCGGAATGGCGCCCAACACAAGCAGCAGGGCGTATGGCACTCCCCAAAGCATGTCAGGTGACGCTGCTCACTTGCCGCAGGGTGCGCAGGATAAATGCATCAAAAGAGGTCTGCGTCGTTGTTCGTAAATAATCAATATGTCGCGCCGCGCACATGGCCTCGATCTCCGCGAAATAGGCCCCAAGCTCCTCTTTGAAACGCCGCACCAGCACCGGGTCGAGCATGAATCGACGCTCGCGGCCGTTCTCCACATCATAAAGCGCCGCGTCGCCCAGAAGAGCCGGATTGATCTCCTCGTCATCGACCACATGAATCACCAGCAATTGATATTTTTTTGCAGCGAGTTCTTCAAGCGCGCCGCGCCACCCGGCGGGATCGAACAGATCACTCACAATCACCGCCAGTCCCGGTTGGGGAAAAAGAGTAGCAAACGAACGGACCGCCGCGTGTAGATTGGTTTCACCGCCGCAGGAGAGCCCTGCGGCAAAACGGAAGAGCCTGAGAATCTGCTTTCGTCCTCTGCCCAAGGTCAGCGGCGCATCGACCGCTTTGGAAAATGACACGCCGCCGACTCGGTCCAGGTTCTTCAATCCGATATACCCCAGCGCCGCGGCAACTTTCTTCGCGTACAGAATCTTGGGCGGATTCCCTTCGGCCATGGAGCGGCTAGTGTCGACAAGGAGGTAAACGTTCATTTCCTCCTCAGCCGTAAACACCTTCAGCAGCAGCCTGTCCAGCCGCCGGTAAACGTTCCAATCGACGTAGCGCAAATCGTCGCCGCGCTGGTATTTCCGGTAATCGGCGAACTCCAAGCTAAACCCTTTGCGCGACGCGGGATGCTCTCCCTTGGCGCCGGCCCAACTGAGCCGTTTGGCCATCAGTCGGAGGCGCTCGAGCTTGGCGAGAAACGCGGCATCAAAAAAATTTTCAGGCCCCGAGTCTCGGGTCTCGGGATTGCGGTTGGGAACGATAGATGCTGGTTGGTCGCGATCGTTCAGGATGCCACGCGGACCCGGCAGAAGAATGCTTCGTCGCTTCAACTTCTCAGAAGTGTACGCAAGTGCGTCAACGACCGCTGACTTAGTTCTCAACCCTAGACTCGAGACGCGGGACTCGAAACTCATTTTTTTATGGCACCTCCGGAACTTGCTCCAGCACCTCTGACAGAACCCGATCCGCATCGATGCCTTCGGCATCGGCCTCCAGGTTGAGAATGAGACGGTGGCGTAGACTGGCGGCGAGCGTGACGCGAATGTCCTCGAAGGAGACATTTGGCCGCCCCGCCAAAAGTGCCCGCGCTTTGGCTGCCAGTACCACGCTCTGTAGCCCTCTGGGGCTCGAACCATAGAGAACATATTTTTGCGCCAGAGGAGCGGAGCCTGAGCCACCTTCGGGCCCGCGATGCGTAGCCAGCACTAGTCGGACCGCGTAGTCTTTTACAACATCGGCCAATGGCACCTCTCGAACCCATTGCCTCATCTGGAGAATCTCAGCGCCATCGAGCACCTCCCGCAGGGGTGCCCCTGGTTGGGCCGTAGTGAGATCGGCGATACGCGCCAGTTCCTCCCGACTGGGATAATGGAGCACCAGCTTGAAGAAAAACCGGTCGACCTGCGCTTCCGGGAGCGGGTAGGTACCCTCCATTTCGATGGGGTTTTGCGTGGCGAGCACGATGAAGGGGTTCTCCAAGTGATGGAGCTTTCCGCCAACTGTAACACTTTGTTCTTGCATTGCCTCCAACATGGCCGATTGGGTCTTCGGCGTAGCGCGATTGATCTCATCGGCCAGAACAATGTGAGCAAAAACAGGTCCGCGCTGGAATTCGAAAATTTTTCTACCTGAAGGATCATCGGTGAGAACGTTGGTGCCGGTGATATCCGCCGGCATGAGATCGGGCGTGAACTGAATGCGTGAAAAACTGAGACTCAACACCGCGGCGAAACTCCGCACCATGAGCGTCTTGCCCAAACCCGGCACACCCTCCAACAGGCAATGGCCACCACAGATGAGCGCGATAAAGACCTGTTCGACCGATTGCTCATGGCCGACGATCACGCGCGCCATCTCGGACTTCAACGCTTCAAAGGACAGTCGCGCGCTACGCATGCGTTGTTCGATTTGTGCCAGAGCTTCCATCGGCTCTCCTTAGGGAGTCGTTCAACGTTCCAGTCGTTCGAGCCCCATTCACCCTGCCGCGCGTCGCGCAGTGCCATGATGTCATTTTGAGGAGCACCGCGACGAAGAATCCGGTCGAAATACGGAGAAAACCAGATCCTTCACTAGCGCTTTCAGGATGACAGTCCCCGGAAAATGGCGATTGTTACATAATCTCGACACGGGGGAGTGAACGGTTTGAACGATTGGAACGACTTGAGCCGTCATCGTTATGGCTGCCCTTCCCCCGTGCCAAGTGAGAGAAAATAGTTTTTAATCAACTCTCTCAGTCCGTCTGGCACCTGTTCCCTATTGAGGTCCGCCTCAGCTTGACGCTGATAAGACGCCACCAGCTCATCTTGTGATACCTCGCTCTTCCCACTCACCGGTTTTCCTTTGAAAATTAAGCTGCTGTGAGCGCCCACGCTCGGTAGTCCTTTCAGTTGGGTTTCCGGTCCGTGGTCAAGTTGCCGCGGACCATCGAAGACGTGGGGAGAACCGCCCGGCTCATCTCCGGGCAGACTGCTCTGAGCTGTCGTCTTATCACTCTCATCGCCCATCTGCTGCTCCCCTCGCCCGGCGAACTGCATTGCGCTATCAGTTTTGTTCTCTTCTGGCTTTCTCACGAGTTGGTCGAGAAAACGTTGCGCGTCCAGCAAGGAGCGGCGGTCCAACTCTCGCGCAACCTGATTTTCCAGTTGATCGATATACGCCTGGAGTTCGCTTCGGTCCATCGTCTGACCCGGCGCTCGGCGCTCTCCCTCCGTATCCAGTTGTCTTTTGAGCTGCGGCATTCCCGCAAACCGGTCGAGCCAGTCTTGCGCCGAGTCTCCTGTGCCCTTGGCTTGTTGCGCATTGAAGAAATCTCGTAGCGTATCCACTTCAGCCCTGAGATCCTTAAGATCTTGTTCGTTTTGTACCGTGGCAAACGATTGCTCCCCGTCTGCGGCTGCGCTCCCGGCCATTTCGATTTTTTTGGCTATGCCGGCCAACTCACGTTTCAACCGCCCGCCGTCAGTTCCCGCATCGATATTTTTCTGCGCGAAAGTTTCCAATTCGCGGCCCCACTTGAGACTCTCCTTCAAACCTTCCGCACGCGCCTTTTCTTGAAGTTGGCGCGAAAATTGGCGTAACTCGTACGCGATCGTCGTCGTCGATGGCAGCGATCTTTGAAAGTGCCAATCAACGTCGAACCAGACGATCGCAAACCACAAACAAAAGAGCGGCGCCGCGGCATAAGCATGCCAAGTCCAGCTCCTGCGGGAGAGCGCTTTGGCATCGCATGGGGCGATTTTTTCTTGGGCCTGCTTCAACACGAGTAGTGCCGTTTGCGCGCGATCTCGCCGTTGCAAGACTTCCCAAGAAGTCAAAGCGCGCTCTTCAAGGCCGAGCGCCTTATCGAGGCGCGCCAGCGCGCGCACTGAATCCATCGACCGCCAGCGGTAACGCATGAAAAGCAACGGCGCCAATCCCGCGGCAAAAATAGCCGGCACAAACCAGCGCAAGCTGGCGAGGGAAAACCAGGCGGAAAGCGGCTGAGTCGCCACTGAAAGCAGCAAAGCGTAGCAGACAATCGCCGCGATTGTGGACTCGCGCCGTTTGCGACGCTCCCAGCCAAGCCATTCGGCCAATTTTTTGCGCAAGAGCGCGAAGAGCGCGCTATCAAAGTCCAATTCCCTACCCCCTTTTCAGGGCCCAGCGATGTGCCAACAGTCCCACACCGCCCAGCACGAGGTGAAACGCGAAATGGACGGCGACCGCGGGCAGCTTCCACCCCGCCAGGCTAAGCGGTGACAGATCCTGATGGCTCAAATAAGCCAGCAGGAAAACCACTGGATTGAGCGGTAAATAAATCACGGCCGAGAAGATGATAAGGAAGAAAAAAAAGGCACGAATGAAAACCTGCCGGCTTTCCGGCCGACGCTCCCAGAGCGATAGACTGACCAGTCCCCACACGCCATAACAAAGCGAGTACAAAAGCAAAAGCGAGAAGGCGACGCTCACACTCGGCACAGGAGTACGGGCGATAGCGCCTGCCCACGCCAGAAAAGGCGCGCAAAGAAGCACGGCCAAAGCGCAGTGCAAGAAAAGAAAGGCGAGTTGACCTTGACTCACTGAAGTGACCGATAAACCCGCTTCCTGCAACCAACGTTTAAGGGGCTTAAAACGCCACGCCGCAAACTCCTGGTTGGCAACGCGCAGGGCGAGATATACCGTCAACAGCAGCGCAGTGACACCGCTAACCTTAAACAGGCTTGCCGACCCGCTCCAGACCTGCGTATCGAGCGATGGAAGATAAAGCGACAGAAACTGTACGGGGGCCAGAATGGCCAGCAAGTAGAAGTAGGGTGTCAAGCCGTGGCCCTCGGCGAAGAAAATGGCCACGCTTTCTCGCAAGACAGGGTTTTCTTTCATTCTTCTTCCGTCATTTCCAGAGGAATGATGGCACGAAAAAGCGCGTAGTCATAGGCGCGCAGGCGCTCGTCCTCCACTGAAACCCAGCGCTCGGGATTTGCCACCCAGCCGAAAAATATTGCCGCTCCGCGGCTCCAGCGCCCCTCGTCGCGCGGAAACATCGAGGAGTGAAATAAAATCTCGTGGGTTTTGTCCTTGAAGGGCAGGCCGCGAAAATCCACGTTATCGGCGCGGGCAAACCCGCCCGGGTCAGAGGCGCGCGGCTCTAGCGAAAACTCTCTTGTCCAGGTCGCGCCCCTTGGAATATCGCCCAAGTCATAACGCTGACCAGGCAGAACCAGCCAACAACCCAACAAATCATTGGGGGTTCGGTTGTTGATCGCCATAAGGAGCTTGTCACCCTGCTGCCGCATATCAGCAATCAAAGGAAATCGATCGACAAAGCGCAACCGGAACAAACGGTAGTCCCATTCCCGGAGCGGCAACCGAAAGCGGCTGAAATCCCCCCCGTTCTCCGCCACCATGGCTGCCGCCGCCATGTTTTTGCTCTGGTTTGAGACAGGTACCCATGCCAACCAGCCATTTTTTAGTTGCACGCCGTAATCGCGTGTTTGTGTTGAAAAAAGCGCCACCCCCGACTGGGCCTCTACATAACCATCCGCGCTGTTGTCCAAGACAGTCGCGGAGAGCAAAACGCCGTCTGGAATATTACCGCCGCGACTAAAAAAGAGATACCCTCCGCACGTGCTGACAGCCACGAAAGCAAAAAATACCAGAGCTACTCTGGTGCTCTGTACGCGTTGATAGTGCCATAGCCATGCAAACAAGCCGATACCTCCGAGATAACCGACCATAGCGAGAAACAACGGCCCGGTGGGCACGTAGCCGGAAATAAAAGAAGGGCTCATCACGAGTTGAGTAAAAATTGTGTCGTCCCAGCGAGTCCGAGGCGGTGGATCGTCGGCTAACGGGGGCGCCAATAGATAGCGCAACAGTTTGGGTAAGCCACTCCACTGTGAGAGTGGCGGGCGGGCGATATCGAGTGATAGATAGGTAATCCGGCCCCTGCCTCGCTGAGTTTCCACCAGAGTTGGAACTCCCTCGGTCTCAGCTAGAATTCTCCCTCTTACAGCGCTTGAAGCCTGGGTCCACACTTGGATAGCAGGCGATGGTTGTTCGCCGTCAAGAGGCGACACAAACCCGATTCTTTTCACACCGGTGACGCGAACCGGCAAAAAGCGGCTGAGCGCCGGTTCTTGATAAAGAGCGTAATTGAGGCTCCCGAGTATAAGCATTCTTCCACCGGCACTCAGCCAGGTTTCAATGGCGCGCAACTGTGCACGAGAAAGCTCCCGAAATGACGGGTCGTAGAAGATCAGGTGCGACACGCCGAGCAAAGCGCGCGCGTCCGAAGGCAATTCGGATAGGGTCAACGAAATGAGCCGGTTGGATGAAGAGGGGCCGAGCGAGAGAGCTGGAATGGTCCTCCCATCGCTGGCAAACAAGATCACGGGAGACGGCGAAAAATATCTCCGCAGGTCTAACTCGCGCGAGACCTGGCCAAGCGCCGTTGAGAACGTGACGGTAAGCGGCCGGCTGACAAAGTCAGGCTCGATGGTAAACTGAAGATTCCTGCGTGATTGGGCGGCAAGATAGACGTCTCTTCGGTGCTCGAGAGGATAGGGATTGCCCCCTTTGGCGGCGCCGCCCTTCCAGACACGGACTATTAAAGTCCCTTCGACGGGACGGCCGGAGTTTGTCAGCTCAACATTGAGCGGAAACGGCTGACCCAAGTGAAAAACGCCGCGGAAACCAATGTGGGGAACAATCGCGATCTCGGCATAAGCCAGGGCTGGAAACAGCACAAAGCCCAACAAAAGAATTAGAGCCTTCGCGGTACCCGAGAACCAAACCCGAATACGAGACAAACAGGCGGTAATGGCCGCCACATCTGCGCCCGCCCCAGCAGAAGATTGACATGCGTTTGCGGCTGAAAGGAAGCTCATCCCTTTCTCGCAAGGCCGCCCCACGAACGCTGCCGATCTAATCGATATACTCTACGCTCAGAATCTCGAATGAACGGACGCCCGTGGGGGTACGGACCTGAACCTCGTCTCCCTCACTCCTGCCGATCAAAGCCCGAGCGACCGGAGAGCTGATCGAAATTTTTCCGTTCTTCGGCTCCGCCTCATGATCACCCACGATTTGATATACCACCTTCTCCCCGGTATCACCATCAGCGAGGGCCACCGTTGCGCCAAAAACAACCTTGTCCCCCGAGAGTTTTGAGACCTCGATGACCTGAGCGCGCGCCAAGCGATCTTCAATCTCCCGGATCTGCACGTCCAGCAGCGATTGCCGTTCCTTGGCCGCGTGAAACTCGGCGTTTTCGGAAAGATCGCCGTGGCCTCTCGCCTCCTCGATTTCCTGAACTAGCTTCGGTCTTTCCACCGCTTTCAGCCGCTTCAGCTCCTCCATCAAACGCTGATAGCCCTGGTTTGTCATTGGCACGCGAGCATCCTGAGTCGCCATACTCCAACTCCTCTACAAAACAAAAACCCCTCGGGATGTTATCCTGAGAGGCTCTTTTGAAGCAGCCACGGCCTGGCGTTTTTCCGCCAACCCAAGCTTCCACGGATTCTAGCATTCTGATCCGTGAATTCAACCGCCAGCGAGGTCAGGAACGACTCAGGGGGGCTGCTGTTGATTTCAGTTTGCCGGGGCCAAATACGTGGCAGGCGACCCCGTGCCCGGCCGAGTCGAATTCCAGGAAAGGCTCGTTCTCCTCGCAGACCCCTTCCCGATGGGGGCAGCGCGGGTGAAAGCTGCACCCCGGCGGCGGGCGTACCGGGCTGGGCACATCACCTTCAAGAACCATTCGCTGCTGCTTCTGACCGTTAATCATGGGAACCGCCGAGAGCAAAGCCCGCGTATATGGATGTTTGGCATCTGTATAGATGGTTTCGCTTTCCGCCACCTCAACGATTTTTCCCAGGTACATGATGGCCACTCGATGACTGATATGCTCGACAACGCGCAGATCGTGGGAGATGAAAAAGTACGTGAGATGCATTTTTTCCTGCAGCTCCTGCAGGAGGTTGATAATCTGGGCTTGAATAGAAACATCCAGGGAGGAAACCGGCTCATCGGCAACGATAAACCTTGGATTTACCGCCAGCGCCCGTGCGATGCCAATGCGTTGGCGTTGCCCGCCGCTGAACTCGTGAGGATAGCGGTCGTAATGGTCGGGTCTCAGGCCAACTTGCCCGAGCAACTCCAATACCCGGTCGCGCTTGGCCTTGCCTCTGGCCAATTTGTGAATCTCCAGCCCCTCTCCGATGATATCGCCCACCCGCATTCGCGGATTTAGCGATGCGTACGGGTCTTGAAAAATGATCTGCATTTGCCGCCGCATGTCACGCAACTCGCCTTGTGACAGCGCGAGCAAATTCTTACCAGAAAAACGAATTTCCCCGCTGGTCGGCTCGATCAGACGCAGGATAACCCGTCCAAGCGTCGACTTTCCGCACCCTGACTCACCCACGATACCCAATGTTTCCCCTTCTTCGACGCTGAGGCTCACGCCATCGACAGCCTTGACCACGTCCTTGTTGCGGGAAAACAAGCCCCTGCCGACCGGGAAGTATTTTTTTAATTCATGGATTTCTAAAAGGGCCATGTCGTGCTCGTGGCTCGTCAATCGTGCTCGTAAGAAACCCTGATCGAGGTATTTGCAATTCTGAATCGAAGACGACAGCCAAAAATCATATCTACCCCAAAGGCGCAAAGCCGCCAAGGTGACGGGCCGAAGCTGGCGGCATGAATCTTCTGGCAGTCGTTTTTCGCCAACTTCCTAATGTCAAGAGTCTTAACCCAGCCTATGCCCGTAACGAATCACGAGTGACGAGCACGAGCCACGATCTTATGCATAATGGCACGCCACCCAGTGGCCCGCCTCCTTTTCGACAAGCTGCGGCTCTTGCGCCGCGCACATGTCTTGCGCGTTCGGACAACGATCGCGAAACCGGCAGCCGCCCGGCAGGTTGAGCGGACTCGGCACGACGCCCGGAATCGCTTCGAGACGTTTTTTCTTTTTTGCTCCCGTACCCGGAAGTGAATTCAACAAGCCAATGGTATAGGGATGAAGCGGCCGGGCAAAGATTTTGCGCGCGCTTGCGCGCTCGGCGATTTTTCCCGCGTACATAATAGCCACGTCATCGGCTTGTTCGGCAACCACGCCGAGATCGTGGGTAATCAGCAGTAGCGCCATGCCGATTTTGTCTTGCAACTCTTTCATCAGCTCCAGGATCTGAGCCTGTATGGTCACATCCAACGCCGTCGTCGGTTCGTCGGCAATGAGCAGGCTTGGATTGCAAGAAAGCGCCATGGCAATCATCACGCGCTGGCGCATGCCGCCGCTCAACTGGTGGGGATACGAATCCACGCGCGATTCGGGATCGGCAATCTTCACCAAGCGGAGCATCTCAACGGTCTTATCACGGGTTTCCTTTTTTCCCAGGCCCTGATGCAGCCGAATCGCTTCGCCAATCTGATTGCCCACCGTAAAGACCGGATTGAGGGAGGTCATCGGCTCCTGAAAAATCATTGAGATCTCGTTACCGCGGATCTTGCGCATCTCTTCGCTGCTGAGCTCGAGCAGATCGCGGCCGCGGTACTCAATTTCACCGCCAACGATCTTTCCCGGAGGGTTAGGGATGAGGCGCATAATTGAAAGCGAAGTCACGCTCTTGCCACATCCGGACTCGCCCACAAGACCGAGGGTCTTACTTTCGCCAATTTCGAAGCTCACGCCGTCAATGGCGCGCACCTCTCCCTCGGGAGTAAAGAACGAAGTTTGAAGGTTCTTGACCCGAAGCAAATCGATCATAACAAGCCCGGCGCGCGATTCACGACATTAACGCGAGACATGGACTTTACCAGACACGTATTGCCCGCTCCAGAGCCCTTACTTGACGAACTGTTCTTTGGGAAAATTGGCCGTCGCCGTGACCCCGCCATCGACCACAAGCGCATGACCATAAATAAAATCGGATTCATCACTGACGAGAAAAAGCGCCGCTTTCGCCTGATCTGCTGCCGTTCCCAGGCGACCCGCCAGGTTCTGAAAAGCGCGGTCGCCGGTGACGTCATCATCCATTCCGACCGGAGAACCAGAGCGGTTGGGAACCAGGCAGTTGACGCGAATCTTGTAAGGCGAAAGCTGAACCGCCATGGCCCGGGTGAGATTGATGACGCCACCTTTGGCGGCGGCATAAGCGATACCATCCGTGCGGCCGAGCATGCCCGAGGTGGAGGCTAGATTGACGATCTTGCCCCCCCTGCCCTGTTGGGCCATCTGCGCCGCGACATGCTTTGCCACCAAATAAGGGCCCTTGAGGCTGACGGCAATCACGCGGTCGAACTCTTCTTCCGTGCTGTTGAGAATATTGGCCCGATCCGTGAGCGCCGCATTATTGACCAGTATGTCGATGCCGCCGAAGCGCGCCACGACATTACGCACCATGGCCTGAACATCGGACGAACTTGAGACATCGCCCAGCACCAGGGTCGCCTCATGACCGGATCGTTGGATTTCGTTAACGACAGCCTGCCCGCGGCCCTCGTGCGTCTCGGCCACGGCAACTTTTGCCCCTTCCGCGGCAAACAGCTCGGCGATGGCCTTACCGATGTTGCGTCCAGCTCCCGTAATGACTGCGACTTGGTTCTCGAGTTTCATCTCTCCTCCGCAAAATCAGTGACAGCAAAAGTCTCCCTCAGGATGTGGGCGCCGGGGCCCGTTACCAGCGTAAAACATATCACTGCGATCTTATCAATATCCGCTCTTTAGGTAGCTCATATTTCGTTATAGTCGGTTGGTTAGGGCCATATCTCCTGACCAGAATGATAACGTCTTTATCAACAAAGACGGGTGCCCACAAAGGATCCAGCACGCGCCGCACGATAAATTGCTCGCCCATGAAGGAACGATCCCGATGGTTGAAGAAAATGAGGTTAAAACCATAAAACTCGCTTATCCTCGTCCAACTTTCCTCATCTATTTGAAGCGGAAAATAAACGTCCCTAAAAAAAGACCCCGGATAAGCTTCCGGACGGTTATCGACAAACACGCGGTGCTCGGGAAACAGATGGTAGATCAAATAGCCAGCGACATCAAAATTGTTAAAAATCGGTCCCTGCAGGCTCTGTGTTAGAACGAACTCGGCGGCGGCGCGATTGTCTGCCTCAAGAGCGATTCCCACACGGCCCCGATTGCTGCTTACGAAGAACTGCGGGTTTATCAGTACCAGGGCCAGTGAAATGATTCCCAAGCTAGCCGCCAGCTTGCGCGTGCCGCGTCCCGCGCCTGGTTGACCGCTTCCCTGAACGCCGCTTAGATTTACTGCGGCAATCGGTAGGGTGAAATAGGCAAAAAGCGCGAAATTTCGGATGGCGATCCATGCCATTGCGGAAAGAATCAAGCTCAACAGAAAGTTGCCCGCGGATAGACTCGCACGTTGTTTGATGATCGCATACAACCAGCTCACACAGAGCAAAGCAAAAACGATGAAAAAGTAGGGGAGCGGATGGAATTGAAAGCCTTCGCTCAAAATAGCCGGAATCGAGTAGTTTTCAATAACAGGGAACTCGTACTCACGTAAAATGAAAAGCGGATAAAGAGATCCCCATATCCCGGCCGGATTTACACACGTGGCCAATATCGTCAATACGAGGACGATTGCCATTCCTTTGGCTTGTGAATACATCGCCGGCTGTTTTCTAAGGACGGACAGCAGCGCCAGTTCGAACAACAACAGCGCCACCAGCACAACGCCGATAAAAAAATAAATGTGAAGGTTGACCCAGAGTACCGCGAAAACGGGCAGTAAAAGTAGCCAAGAGAAATGAAGCGCGCGGCGTTTGTACCCCCACAGAATGTAAAGAAACAGCCCACAAAAAAAATAGCTGAATGTCTCGGGTCGGAACTCGTGCCGCGTGATCAAAACCGGGATCACGGCCAGGGCTATCGGGCCGGCCACGAAGAAGGAGGAATACTTGATGGCGATATGTAGAAAAATAAAAAGTGTCGCCATGCTAAGGCCGATGAAGGCAAGCGATAGACCGGCAAACCCCAAAAGCCGCTCGATCAAATAAAAGACGACACCGCTCGCCCAGTGATGGTTGACGAACGGGTAATCGGGGTAAGTATAGGAGTACAGATTGGTATTCGGAACCAACCTGTCTTGCACAAAAATCTGTCCATTCTTCAGATGCCGTCCAAGGTCCCCGGTGGTCAGATCGATTTGGTGAGCAAGAAAGTATCCAGAAATTGCCAGCAGCATAAGCACGAGGACGTTTTGAATAATATGCTCCCGTTCATCCGATCGCCGCTTTTGAGTCGGTACCGTCTTAGCTGCGCTGCGAGAGGAAGGCTCTTCGCGCTCAGGAGAAGATTTTTTACTTTTCGTCATGCCGGCGAGAGGTGTTAGCTTGAGGTTGACAATAAAAGGGCTGGACCTGAGACTCGGAACGCTTGAGTGTGCCATCGCCCTCCGGAACTCAGCGTTCGATTACAGTGCGTCGCAGTTTTACCTATGTTAAATCTTGAACTCTTCCGGCGCCTTTACCGTGGCGACGTCAAAGGCATTCAGCGTACAGGCGAGCATGGCATAGTACCCGACGGTGGCCGTCAACTCCACTAGTCCCTGTTCGCCCAAGCGGCCGTACAACGCCTGAAAAGTCGCTTCGCTGACGCGGTGCGAGCGCAGCAGCTCCTGCACGTAACTCACGATCTGCGCGTCCTCGAACGATAATAACTGTGGCTCTTTTTTCTGATGGATCGAACGAATGGTTTCAAGCGGAATTCCCGCTTTCTGCGCATGCTCGACGTGAGCTGCCCATTCGTGTTTGCACTCGAGCGCGCGCGCCGCGGCAAGGGCGGCAAGCTCGATGGTCTTCGGATCCAGGCGCGACTCAAAGCGAATATACGTGCCCAGGTGTGCAGTTCGCTCCGCGATGGCCGGGCTATGGAGGAGCACGGTAAACGGACCGCCGACGCGCCCGCGACTCTTGGCGATCGCATCATAGACTGGCTGGTGCTCGGGCGCCAGCTCCTGCTTCGTTGCAATTGTAGCGATTCTTGCCATGTTGGTTTCCCTTCACACCGTACAGAAATCACAGAAATCCTATCTCACCACGAAGCGCGCGAAGGACACGAAGATCGGATAAAGAGTTTCGAAAAATACTTTCTTCCTTCGTACTCTTCGTGCCTTCGTGGTGAACTCTTTTTCCCATTTGGTTGCGGCTCTGCCGCGCTGGGTCTCTGTGGTGTAATTCCTTCTCCAGAACGTCGAACGCCGAACCTCGAACTATTTT
>CAYPHJ010000032.1:43848-44981 GCA_964410485.1 uncultured Syntrophobacteraceae bacterium | reverse complement strand
CGAAACGCAACGGGCAGAACAACTCGATAGCAAAAAAAAACTCCGGCCAGGAAAAAAAGGGTCGCACAGAACACAAAAGGCAGGACTAATTTTTTTTCGCTGCGTAGCAAACCGGGAGCGATAAAGCGCCATAGCTGGTAGAACACAACCGGGCAAGCCAGCACCAATCCGGCAGCCAGAGCGACTTTGATTTCAGTAAAGAATGCCTCTGTAACCGATGTTCCAATCAAGCTTTGACCCGGGGTCAACTGCTTTCGCAGGGGGGCCACCATCAAATCAAAGATCGCGTCGGCAAAAAAATAACAAAGCAAGGCAGCGAGAACGATGGCGCCGACCGATTTGATCAAACACCATCGAAGGTCGTCCAGATGCTCGGTAAAACTCATGTACGGAGCCGCCACTATGCACACCCAAAGTAGGATTGCAAAAAAAGGGGAAGGATAAACCCTTCCCCTTTCTCGCTCGTCGTAAAAACAATAAGGCGAAATCCCTTATTGAGTCTTTGCTCCCTCTTCTTTCTTTTCCGGCTGCATCGCATCCGGAGGAGTTTTTGGTTCGGCCGCCGGAGCTCCCGGATCCGCTGGCGCCGGCGCCGGCTCTGCGGGCGCTGGGGCGGGGGGTGGGGGCGGCGGTGCAGGTTCTTCTCTACCGCATCCTGCAAGTGTCAGAGTTAGAGCAAAGAGGCTCGTTATGGACAATAAAATCAACCTCTTTCGCATCCTAGTTCACCTCCTTTCCCGTCACGCATGAAAGCGTTTTTGCTCAGAAATTTTTATTACACATGTCTCAGTTACTTGCAAGGGACTTTGGACCCAAATGCGTTGACAGCTGGGCAGGGCGGTGGTAATAGAAATGAAAAGTTTTCTGGAGGAATTCATTGGCCGTTCATTCATCGGTTGTTAAAAGACACACGCAAAGCCTGAAAAGGCGGGCGAGGAATGTCGAAACGAAATCGAAATTGAGAACTTTGATCAAAAAAGCTCGTCAGGCGATTGGCGACGGAAGCTCGGAATCCGTTTCAACCCAATTGAGGACAATCGATAAGGAATTGGGCAAAGCCGTCTCAAAAGGAATCATAAAACGCAAAACGGCTTCCCGCTGGTTATCGCGATTGTCGCGCTCCGCGGCCGGCA
>CAYPHJ010000032.1:0-43748 GCA_964410485.1 uncultured Syntrophobacteraceae bacterium | reverse complement strand
AAACGCAAAACGGCTTCCCGCTGGTTATCGCGATTGTCGCGCTCCGCGGCCGGCAAAACTGCGCCCGCTTAACCACGACATTCCCCCAAGGTTCCGCAGGAGCGTCTGCAACCCATCTTGCCGGGTGCCTGTTATCCTGAACCCTCGGCAAGCTCACGATAGACTCCGTGAAGGATCTGCTTTTGATGACCGACGACCGAGAAAAAGCAGATTGTTCGTCGCAGCGGCTCCTCAGAATGACATTCCGCCTCGCTCCCGCATCAGAACATTTCCATCAGGCGCTGACGCAGTTCACGTGCAAAACTGTTAATCAGCTGAGTACGCGCCTGTCTGGCTTCACTCTCGGTGAGCTGAATATCGGTCATGCGCCGCACGTCCGCCGTGTTCAAAGTGCCGCGTCTGAATTCCGGAGAAGTCGTTACGACCGCAGCCCTGGAGCCACTGTAAACCTCGGAAAAATTCAGCCCCTGCCGCCAGAGAATTTCGCTCGGTGCTCTACGTCTCAGCGTGACCTCCGCCGCCAAAATCGTTTCATACTGTAGGACCGAGTCCCTGCGGTTAACCGATAGGACATGGCTTTGCAGAGAGCGGATCACCCCGCCCACAATGGCATCGGCCTCGTCCATGCGGTCAACCACCCGGAGCTGTCCGGCGCGGTAAAACTCACTGCGAACGGCCGAGGTCACCTCTTGTCCCAGGCCAACATCGCGGGTGCGATCGATAAACGGTTCGACGTAAACGGTGTGGATATCCTTCGGCAAGAGCGCGCTCTGCTCGGCGAACTGATAGCCGCAACCGTGTAGAATGAACAGGGCATGCCAGATAAAAAGATACCCGGTGCGCCGCGAATTTTTCAGTTTCAATCGTCATCCCTCCGCAACGATATTCATCAGGCGACCCGGCACATGAATAATCTTTTCGATTTTCTTGCCGTCCAAAAACGCTCTGACCTTGGGTTCAGCAAGCGCTTGCGTCTCGATACGGTCCCGGCCCTCATCCGCCAAGACCATGATCCGTCCCCTCACCTTGCCGTTGACCTGGACGACGATGAGCCGGCGCTCTTCTTCAAGCGCGCGCTGAGAACAGGTAGGCCACGCCATCTGCTCCAAAGGCTCCCGATGACCGAGTTGCTCCCAGAGCTCGTTGGCCAGATGAGGGACGAATGGGGCAAGAAGAACAATGATGGTCTCGATCCCTTCTCGCACAATGCCCGGCCCTTCTATTGCCCTTCGCTCGTCCTGGACCGTAGCCATCAAGGCATTTAGCAGCTCCATAATTGCCGCAATTGCCGTATTGAAATGAAATCGACCCTCGATATCATCGGTCACTTTCTTGATTGTTCGGTGAATCTGCCGTCTGAGGTCGCGCAGGTCGGGGGAAAGCTCACTCTCGGCTCCTGTTTGCTTCTGTGCCACGATAAGCTCACGATGTTGAAACACAAGCCGCCACAGACGTGACAAAAATCGGTACGCTCCCTCAACTCCCTGCTCGCTCCACTCCAGGTCTTTCTCCGGCGGCGCGGCAAAGAGTGTAAACAACCGGGCGGTGTCGGCGCCGTAAGCGTGGATCAGGTCCTCCGGGTCCACAATATTTTTCTTGGACTTGGACATCTTTTCCACTCGGCCTTTTTCTACCGGCCGGTTGCATTGAGAACATTTCCACCCCCCCTTCTCATCTCCGATCAAATCCGCCGGAAAGAGCCATCCATGCTCAACGCAGCGATAGGTTTCTTTGCAGACCATGCCCTGCGTCAAAAGATTCGTGAACGGCTCATCGACGCTCGTAAGACCGAGATCTCTAAGCGCTTTGGTAAAGAAGCGCGCATAGAGTAAGTGAAGAACCGCGTGCTCTATGCCGCCGATGTACTGATCGACGGCCATCCAATGCTTTGCCTTGTTCGGGTCAAAAGGCCCTGAGCTAAATTGCGGTGACGTGTAGCGTAGAAAATACCAAGAAGAATCGACGAAAGTGTCCATCGTGTCGGTCTCCCGGCGGGCGCGACCCCCACATCGGGGGCATTCCGCTTGGAGAAAAAAGTCGCTCTCCAGCAAAGGCGAACCGCGCTTGCCGGTGAACGGCACGTCCTTGGGCAGCCGCACCGGCAGCTGTTCCTCCGGAACGGCAACAACCCCACAGGCGTCGCAGTAAAGAATGGGAATCGGCGTGCCCCAATAGCGTTGCCGCGACACGCCCCAATCGCGCAGCCGATAGCGGACGGCCTGTCTGCCCCATCCTTTCTGTTCCAGATAGCCGACAATCTTCTTCTTTCCCTCCGTGTTCGCCAGCCCCGAGAAGGGACCGCTGGCAACCATGACCCCGTCTTCAACGTAGGCTTCCGTCAGCTCCTCCGCTCTGAGCTCCCGGTCCGTGGGCTGAATCACAACGCGCACGGGCAACGAGTATTTGCGCGCAAACTCGAAATCCCTTTGGTCGTGAGCCGGCACCGCCATTACAACACCCGTGCCGTACTCCATGAGAACAAAATTGGCCAGGTAGATCGGAATCTGCTCGCCTGTGAAAGGATTCAGGCAATAGGCACCGGTGAAAACACCTTGCTTCTCGGCGTCTTCCGCGCCTCTGTTTCCGGGACTCGTCTGTTTTATGCGGTCGATGAAATCCTCGACGGCTTGTTCCTGCGCGCCGCCGCGGGCCAACTCTGCAGCCAACGGATGCTCGACCGCGAGGGAAACAAAAGTAGCGCCATAGACCGTGTCCTGCCGCGTGGTAAAAACGCGCAATGAGCCGTTACGCCCCACGACGGGAAACAAAATTTCAGCGCCCGTGGACTTGCCGATCCAGTGGCGCTGCATGGTCACGACCTTTTCAGGCCAGCCGGAAAGACGCTCTAAATCCTCAAGCAGTTCCTCGGCATAATTTGTGATGCGAAAAAACCACTGTTCGAGTTCTTTTTGCACCGCCAAGGTCTCGCAGCGCCAGCACAACCCCTCGATCACCTGCTCATTGGCAAGAACAGTCTCGCACGACGGGCACCAATTCACGGCGGACATTTTCTTGTACGCCAAGCCGCGCTTAAAAAACTGCAAGAAGATCCACTGATTCCAGATGTAGTAGTCGGGCTCGCAAGTGGCGATCTCGCGGTCCCAATCGTAGGAGAGCCCCAGGCGCTGCAGCTGGGTTTTCATATAGAGAATGTTCTCGCGAGTCCAGCTCTCCGGGTGCACGCCGCGTTCGATGGCGGCATTCTCCGCCGGAAGGCCAAACGCATCCCAGCCCATGGGATGAAGAACGCTATAACCGCGCATGCGCTTATAGCGCGCGATCACATCGCCAATGGAGTAGTTGCGCACATGGCCCATATGGATACGACCCGAGGGATAAGGAAACATCTCAAGCACATAGTATTTGGCATTGCTCGCTTGTTCGATCGCCTCGAAGCTTTTTCTTTCAGCCCAGACGCGCTGCCACTTCTCTTCAATGCTTTTGGCGTTATAGCGCTCTTCCATCACTACACGTCACTAAGCCTTCAGGCCGCTTGATTGCGCCACCTGGTCGAGGACGCCATTGATGAAACTTGGCGAGTCTCCCGAACCGAACCGCTTGCCAATCTCGATGGCTTCATCCAAGCTGACGTTCAGGGGAATATCGGGACAGAAAACCAATTCATAGGTGGCCACGCGCAGTATGATCAGATCGATCTTGGCCAGGCGCATGAGTTTCCAGTGTTCTGTGCATTTCTCGATCAACCGGTCGATTTCCGCCTGCTTGCCAACGACTCCCAGGACCAAACGGCGGGCAAAATCCTTCGCCTCTCGACTACCTTCGAAGTGTTTCAAAAAAAGCTCTACCGCGGCCGTGGAAGCATCGCCGGTCAACTCGATCTGGTAAAGTGCTTGAAGAGCGAGTTCCCGCCCTTTGCGTCTCGTGCCCATGGCTCGTCGTCCTTGTCTGAATTGAGTGGCCGCGCTCGGTAACATTGCAAGGCAATGTCACGATGAGATTTGGCGCACGACGTTGACCATTTCGATCGCCGTCAGTGCCGCCTCGTATCCTTTGTTGGCGTCTTTCACACCCGAGCGCTCCATCGCTTGCTCCACACTGTTCGTGGTCAGCACGCCGAACGCGATGGGGATCTCATATTTATCGATGGCTCTGCTGACGCCATGGGTTACGGCGTCCGAGACGTATTCGAAGTGAGGCGTTTCGCCGCGGACCACTGCTCCCAAGCACACCAACGCGTGGTATTTGCCGCTCGCCGCCATTTTCATAGCCACCAGAGGGATCTCAAAAGCCCCTGGGACGCGGACAACCGTGATGTTTTGATCTTCGCCACCATGACTTGTCAGCGCCTCAATGGCACCCTGGAGCAGCTTTTCCGTAATAAATCCGTTAAACCGGCTGACAATGATGCCGAATTTGAGGCCGCACGCATCGAGCTTGCCTTCAACGACTGGGGTCATGGGTGCACGGTTCGCGCTTACGGCTTCGCGGGTTTCGACTCGAGGCTGGAGAAAATGTGACCCAGCTTTTTTTGTTTCGTGCGCAGATAATGGATATTTGTTTCGCGAGGCGCTACTTCAAGTGGAACGCGTTCCACCACTTTCAAGCCGTATGCTTCAACGCCAGAGATCTTTCTCGGATTGTTGGTCAACAAGCGCACTTTTTGGACGCCAAGATCACGCAAAATCTGGGCTCCGATGCCGTAGTCGCGCAGATCCGCTTTGAATCCCAGCTCCAGATTGGCTTCAACCGTATCCAGACCCTTATCTTGCAAAGCATAGGCCTTGATCTTATTGGTGAGACCGATGCCCCTACCCTCCTGGTGCATATAAATCAAGATGCCCTTGCCTTGCTGGTCGATCAACCTGAGCGACTGCCGGATCTGATCGCCGCAATCACATCGCTCTGAACCAAATACATCTCCCGTAAGGCACTCTGAGTGCAGACGAACCAACAAGCCCTCGCTGTTCTCGAGCTCACCTTTGACGAGCGCCATGTGCTCCGTCCCGTCAACCTCATTACGAAAAACAATTGCCCTGTAAATGCCGCCGTGGATCGTCGGGAACGTTTCTTCCGCCACACGCTTGACCAGGCTTTCGTTGCGCAAACGATAAGCGATCAAGTTAGCCACCGAAATAATTTTGTGGCCGTGCCGCTTCGAAATCGCCTCCAAGTCCGGCAAGAGCGCCACCGCGCCGTCATCGCGCAGAATCTGGCAGATCATCCCGGCCGGTTTAAAGCCTGCCAGACGTGCCATATCGATGGACGCCTCGGCGCGTCCTGAACGAGCCAGAACACCGCCGCTGCGCGCCTGAATGGGTTGGACATGACCCGGAACCACCAGCTCTTCGCGTCCAGTCTCGTCCGCGACGGCCGCTCGAATC
Organism: uncultured Syntrophobacteraceae bacterium; assembly: GCA_964410485.1. Classification (GTDB taxonomy): domain Bacteria; phylum Desulfobacterota; class Binatia; order UBA9968; family UBA9968; genus CAYPHJ01. Next base: position 38,406 of record CAYPHJ010000032.1, on the reverse strand, counting down.
GTGTGAGCACGGCCCTTCGCCGAAATACCACGAACCCCTTCTACGGGAATGGTAAAGGCCGCGCCAAACAAATGGCCGATAAGCGCGCTATTGTCCTGAGGAATGAGCAAGATCCCGAGCTGCTTGATGCGCTCGTCGGTTAGAGCCAGATAGATGACACCGCGACCGAAGTGGAGCACGTGGTTCACGGCCTCGGCCGTCACGCGCTCAGCCGGCAGGCAAAAAAAACCGTCGCTGTCGGGCGCCTCTTCGTTGACAAGAATAACCAGGCGCCCCTCGCGCAGAGCCTCCAGACCTTGCTCAATCGAAGAGATAGGCATATGCGCACTTTACCTGGCTCGGTGTTGCAAGAATTTGTAGACGTACTTGCCGATCAGATCCGTTTCGAGGTTGACTTTATCACCAACCCCACGAGCGCGCAAATTAGTGTGTGCCAGCGTAAAGGGAATGATGGCAACGGAAAACCGCGACCCGTTGCATTCGTTGACGGTCAAGCTGATGCCATCGACCGCAACCGAACCCTTGCTAACGATCAGGGATGCGATCGAAGTCGCGGCCCGAAATGTGAAAAAAGTGAATTCCTTTTGAGTTCTAATCGTCTCGACCGTGGCCAGCCCATCCACGTGTCCCGTAACGAGATGCCCTCCGATTCTGTCCTGCAAGCACAAAGGGCGTTCAAGGTTTACCGGTCTGTCGCGCCCGAGGCTTTTCAGGTTGGTTCGCTTCAGCGTTTCGGGTGAAACATCGACGGTAAAATCGTGCTTCCCTTTGCGCACAATGGTCAGGCACGCGCCGTTGACAGCGATGCTCGCCCCCAGCTCCATGGTTCGAAGCGCCAAACGTGTGCCTACCTTCAGTCGCGCAGAGCCCTTCTCCCGCTTACACTCCGTGATCACACCAACGTCTTCAATTAAGCCGGTAAACATGGCTTATGGCTTATGGCATATAGGCTTATGGCATATAGGCTTATGGCGTATGGCTCGCCTTGCTCTATGGCATATGGACCGCAGGCATCCGCACAATAAGCCATATGCCATACGCCTTAGGCAGCATCTTACAGATAGCCCGATACCACAAAGTCGCTGCCTGTTTTCTTGACTTGCAGGCGGCGCACCGCAAGCGCTTCGCTCATACGCATGATCTCCAACCCGTCAATCATTACTCGGCCTTCGCCGCCGAGAATCTTGGGCGCATAAAAAAACAGCAGCTTGTCAACGATCTTGTCCTGCAACGCCCAAGATGCCGTGATGCCTCCACCTTCGATCATCACGCTGACAAGACCCAGGGCTGCGATCTTTCTGAGACACGGGAGCCACGGAATTCGCCCGTTCGGGGCCTCGAGTCGCCAGACCTGAACGCCTAAATCCGCCAGCGCGCGGACCTTACGTTCAGCTGCATCCAGGCTCGTAACGACAATGGTCTTCTGCGGATCGCGCTGATGCAGCACCTTGGCTGATAACGGAATTCGCAACCTGGCATCCAACACCACGCGCCAGGGGTTTCTTCCGCGCGGGATCCGGCAAGTCAGCTGAGGGTCATCGGCGATAACGGTACCCGCCCCTACAAGAACCGCGTCCACCTGGTTGCGCAAGCGATGGACGGCGCGGCGGGACTGTTCACTGCTGATCCAACGCGCCTCTCCGCTCCCGGCGGCGATTTTGCCATCGAGGGATGCCGCCAGCTTTAACGTGACGAAAGGCAGCCCCCGTGTAATGTATTTGGCGAATGCCTCGTTTAACGCGCGGCACTCCTGCTCCAGTGCGCCGACTCGAACGGCGATTCCCGCCCGTCTGAGTCGCCGCAACCCGCTTCCGCGCACGAGCGGATTGGGATCCTTCATCCCCGCAACTACGGTGCGGATACCGGCGCGTATCAGCGATGTCGTGCATGGTGGGGTTCTTCCCTGATGGCTGCAGGGTTCAAGATTGATATAGAGGGTGGCCCCTTTGGCCCCATCACCGGCACGTTTGAGCGCAACGATCTCGGCGTGATCTTCTCCGGCCATTTTGTGATAGCCCGTGGCAATGACCTTCCGTTGCCTGACCAACACCGCCCCGACCATAGGATTGGGGCTTGTCCGTCCCGCCGCCTTAAGCGCCAGCCGCAGGGCCATGCGCATGTAATGCTTGTCTTGATCGTTTTCAATAGCGCCGGACAAACGTTTAGTCCCTTCTCTGGCGGGAGCCGTCTGTCCTCGCGGGAGCGCTTTTTCGCTCTTTGATCAGCTCTTCGAGCTCGACCATAAATTCATTGATGTCCTTGAAGGAGCGGTAAACGGAAGCAAAACGGACGTAAGCTACCGGGTCTGTATCATGAAGTTCCCGCATCGCCGACTCGCCGATCACGGAACTGGCAATTTCCTTTTCGCCGCGCTCTTGAAGGGAGCGCTCGATGCGGTCCGCGATCGCCTCGATGGTATTGATACTGACCGGCCGCTTTTCGCACGCCCGCTTGAGCCCGTTAATGATCTTTATCCTATCGTAACTCTCACGCCGCCCGTCCTTCTTGACCACCAGCGGCATCATTTCTTCGACCCTCTCGTAAGTGGTGAAGCGGCGGCTGCAACGCGTACATTCCCGTCGTCGGCGGATCATGTTGCTGTCTTTGCTCAGCCGAGAATCGATGACCCGGTTGTCGGTCTCGTGACAAAACGGACATTTCATGGCAAAGAAATGCAGCTCGCGATCGCGGCGGATAAGGCGATGCTAGATTTGCTACGCCTTAACCTCGATCGTCGAGCCTTGTAAGCCTGTGCGGGTAAACCGGAAACTTTTTACACAATTCGCCCACCTCGTCACCGATGGAACGCAGAACAGGCTCGGCGCCGGCGTGCTCAAGCGCGCGCACGATGAAACCGCCGATAAGCTCCATCTCGTTCTGCTTCATGCCGCGGCTCGTAACGGCCGGAGTACCAATTCTGATTCCGCTCGTTACGAAAGGAGACCGGGTATCGAAGGGAACGGCGTTCTTGTTGACCGTAATTCGCGCCTTGTCCAGAGCTTCCTGGGCTACTTTGCCTGTGAGCTCGGAGCTACGCAGATCCACGAGCATCAAGTGATTGTCGGTTCCGCCGGAGATTAGCCGAAATCCTCCCGAAGCGAGGCATTTCGCCAGGCAGCGCGCATTATCCACGATCTGCTGCTGGTACGTTTTGAATTCGGGGCTTAACGCCTCTTTCAAAGCCACAGCCTTCGCCGCAATAATATGCATCAGCGGACCGCCCTGTAGTCCGGGAAAAACCTTGCTGTCAATCGACTTGGCATGTTCCGCCCGGCATAGAATCATGCCACCTCGGGGTCCCCGTAGCGTTTTATGAGTCGTTGTTGTGACAAAATCCGCATACGGAACCGGACTCGGCTGCAGCCCCGCCGCCACTAAGCCTGCGATATGGGCCATGTCGACCATGAGCAAGGCGCCCACTTTATCTGCGATCTCACGAAATCTCTTGTAGTCAATCGTTCGTGGGTATGCGCTCGCCCCGGCAACGATCAGCTTCGGTCTGTGCTCTCGCGCAAGGTTCGCCAATTCATCATAGTCCAGCGTTTCGGTCTTTTCGGAAACTCCGTACGGGATCACTCGGTATAGTATTCCGGAGAAATTGACCGGGCTGCCCATGGACAGGTGACCGCCATGGGCGAGATTCATTCCGAGATAGGCGTCGCCCGGCTTGAGAACCGATAAGTAGATCGCCATGTTCGCCTGGGTTCCCGAATGAGGCTGCACATTGACATGCTCCGCGCTAAAGAGTTTCTTCGCCCGGGCAATAGCTAGCTCCTCAACCTCGTCGACGAACTCGCAGCCACCGTAGTATCTCTTTTTGGGATAGCCCTCCGCGTATTTGTTCGTCATGACGCAGCCTTGGGCTTCCAAAACAGCCTCGCTCACGACGTTTTCGGAGGCGATGAGTTCCAGATTGCGCTCAAGCCTTTGGGTTTCTTTGTGAATTGCCGAATACACTTCAGGATCTGTTGCTTCAAGAAAGGACATTTCAATGCTTCCCCTCGTCTAGTGAGTCGTTGTGAGAGCGCTCGATGCAAATGCCAAGCTGTTGCTCGATTTGCGCGATCTTATCGATGCGGCGCTGGTGTCGGCCGCCGGCAAACGGAGTCTGCAGCCAGATCTCCAGAATGCGCCGCGCCAAAAGCTTGTCGGTTTTTGCCCCCCCGAGGACCAAGATATTGGCGTCATTGTGCTCACGGCTTGTTCTTGCCCCCTCGAGATCCGAAACCAACGCTGCTCTGACGCCGGGAAACTTGTTGGCCAAGATGGACATACCGATGCCGGTCGTACAAATCAGAATCCCGCGATAGGCATCGCCATGCGCGACACGGAGAGAGACTTCCCGCCCAACATCCGGATAGTCTATCGACTCGCGTCCTTGAGTGCCAAAATCGATTACCGGTGCCCCCTTGGCACGAAGAAATTCTACTAGATGGTCCTTGAGATCCACGCCCCCATGATCACTGCCGATGGCAATCATCTTTATTTGTCTCCAGAGTACACAGAATAGCGGGCCTTTGCGGATAAAGAAAATCGCAGGGAAATAGTTACCCGGGCCTCAATACCCCTGCGACCTCTTCTTATCTAGGAGACGTTACGGATCACCGAGTCTTACGCTGACCCCCCGGGTCCGGACTTTAGCGATGGCTTTCGATATAGGTGATGACATCCTGGACGGTCTTGATTTTTTCCGCGTCTTCGTCCGATATTTCCATCTCATATTCTTCTTCCAAAGCCATCACCAACTCCACGATATCGAGAGAATCGGCCCCTAGATCTTCTACAAACGAAGCTTCCGGGGTGACCTCTTCCTCGCTCACTCCCAGTTGCTCGCAGACGATTTCTTTGACCCTGCCTTGAACCGATGACGCCATTTTGCTTCACCTCCTGGTTGACAGTTTCCTCACATGTAAAGTCCACCATTCACATTCAATACCTGGCCGGTAATATAAGCCGCACCGGCGCCGGCCAGGAACGCCACCGACTCGGCCACATCCTCGCACCTGCCATAACGGCCGAGGGGTATGGAATGCAAAAACTCTTCTTTTAGTTTAACTGAAAGGTGAGCCGTCATTTCGGTTTCAATCAGACCTGGAGCTACGGCATTTACCGTAATGCCCCGTGGTGCTAATTCCCGCGCCATCGCTTTGGTGAAACCTATGACACCGGCTTTGCTTGCGGCGTATGTGGATTGTCCCACATTGCCCATCTGTCCCACCACCGATGAGAGATTAATGATCCTTCCGTAGCGCTGACGGATCATCAATCGGGAAACGGCTTTTGTGCAAAGAGCGGTGCCCTTGAGATTGGTACCGATGACCTGCTCCCACTCCTCCCCCTTCATGCGGATCAACAGACTATCGGAGGTGAGCCCGGCATTGTTGACAAGAATATCAATTTTACCATGGTGGTCAACGATTTTTTTTACCCCCACCTCGACCTGTGAGTCGTTCGACACGTCAAACCCGCAGATCTCGCCCCTCCCTTGATCCGCCAGGCATCCGAGCGTCTCTTTCGCGGCCTGCTCATCGGTCCGGTAGTTAATAACCACATACGCCCCGAGCTGGCCGAGTTTCAAAGCAATGGCCCTCCCGATGCCTCGGCTTGCTCCCGTGACTAAAGCGATCTGGCCCTCTAAGCTCATCCCACGCCCAGCCAGCGCCCCATCACCCGCGCGAGATCCGGCGGCGCGTCAAAATGATCCGCACTTAAGTGAGGACTGATCCTCTCGGTTAACCCGGTAAGGACCTTTCCCGGCCCGACTTCCAGGATGTGATCACACCCTAGGTCCCGCAGCCTGTAGACCGACTCTTCCCAGCGCACCGGCTTTACGGCCTGTTCGACCAGGAGTGACTTGATGCGAGCCGCATCGTAGTTGACCTGCGCGTCAACGTTTGCGACTACTCCAAGGGAAAGAGAATTTACCCTGATACCTGTCAAGACTTTAATCAAGCCGGTAGCTGCCGGCTCCATCAATGGGCAGTGGAACGGCGCGCTTACGCGCAAAGTCAATGCCCTTTTGGCGCCCCGCTCTTTAGCGAGCGCGATGGCGCGAAGCACCGCGGCTTTGGAACCTGCGATGACAACCTGACCCCCTCCATTGTAGTTGGCAGGCGTAACCACCTCGCCGTCGCTTGCCTCTTCACAAAGTGCTCGGACCACCTGCGGCTCCAATCCCAGGATGGCCGCCATCGCGCCTACCTCGGGGGGAACTGCATCTTGCATCAGGCAACCTCGTTCACGCACGATCCTGACCGCGTCAGCGAAAGTCAAAGCTCCGGCGCACACCAAAGCGCTGTATTCGCCCAGGCTGTGACCGGCAACAAAATCGGCCCGCAGCGGAGTTTCCGCTTCCAATACACGCAAAGCAGCGACGGATACGGTCAGGATCGCCGGTTGCGTGTTCGCGGTAAGCTGTAGCTCGGCTTCAGGACCGACAAAACAGAGACGGCTAAGGGCAAACCCAAGAACATCGTCCGCTTCAAGAAACACTTGTTTAGCAACTGGGTATTGCTCGCAAAGAGCCTTTCCCATACCCACATACTGCGATCCCTGACCCGGAAACACAAACGCGATCTTACTTGTCTGAGCCACGCTTGACTTCCCCGCTTTGGGTTTCCTGGACCGCCTTGTCCCCCAGCGAATCGATCTTCGACTTGATTCGTTGCCAAACACTGCGTGAGAAGTTGCTTGTTGCCGGCTGAGAGCCCATATGAGCCAGCGCCTCACTGATGTGCTGATTAAGCCTTTGCTGCACCGCTTCATCGGCGGCACGGATCGCATTTTTGATTGCCAGCGGACCCGAGCCCCCGTGCGCGACAATACCAACGCCGTTCAAACCCAACAACGGTGCTCCCCCATACTCCGCGTAGTCCAACCGGCGCAGTTGCTGCCGCAGGGCATGGCGACTCAGAAGGTAGCCAAGGCGGCTGGCGAGCGTCGCACGAAACGCCTGCTCGAGAATCTCTGCCGCGTAAGCGGCGACACCTTCCATGGTTTTCAGCGCAACATTGCCGGTAAAACCGTCGCAAACGATGACGTCGGCTTTGCCATTAAAGATATCGCGCCCCTCGACGTACCCCTGATAGTTGACTGCAGTGGCCGCAAGCTGCTCGCTTGCGGCACGTGTCAATTCGTTCCCCTTTCCTTCTTCCTCCCCGTTGCTCAGGACTGCAACTCGCGGATGCACAATCCCCAGGACTCTCTCAGCATAGATGGCGCCCATCAAACCGAACTGAACCAGGTGCACGGGCTTACAGTCGACGTTCGCGCCTGCGTCAATGATCACCGTACCTTTTCCCGCCCCCGGCACAACAATCAAGATCGCCGGGCGAGCGACTTGTGACAGCCGGCCCAATACGAACATTCCAGTCGCCATCATTGCGCCGGAATTTCCCGCGCTTACCACCGCCTGCGCCGCACCGCGCTGCAACATTTCGAAGGCAACTTGTAGCGAAGATTCTTTTTTTCTTAGCGCCTTGCTGGGTGAATCGTGCATGCTGACGACTTGCGGCGCATGGATGATTTCCATAGCAGGGCGCGGCGCCCGATGACGAGCCAGCTCTCGCTCGACGCTGTCCTTCTGACCAACCAAAATAATTTCAATGCCGTGTTCCTGGGCCGCCAGTAATGCGCCTTCCACTACCACGCCGGGGGCACGGTCTCCGCCCATCGCATCGACGGCGATTCTTGTCATGTTGCGAAAACCCCGGATCAGGGCTGATTAGTTTGAATAACGACCCGGCCGCGGTAAAAACCGCAACTGGCACAGGCCCGGTGAGGAAGCACGGTTTCGCCGCATTTCGGGCAGGTAGCCCATTGTGGCTTGACCAGAGCATCATGCGCACGACGCTGGTTCTTGACGCGTTTTGACGTTCTTCGTTTGGGTACTGGCATATTGTGATCCTGCTGTACTCTGCGTCCACGCAGCCATTACTGGTTGGCGTGGCAATTAGCGGCCAATTTTTATGGTTTGAAAGATGGCCATCCGGGGATCTCCCGCTGGAGCCGCACAAGCGCAAGTTTCGTCGTTGAGGTTGACGCCGCAACCGCTACAAAGACCACGGCAGTTCTCTCCACACAGCGGGCGGGTCGGGAGCGCCAAGAGAACCTGCTCCCGAATCAAAGGTGTGAGATTGATCTCGTCCGCGGAATAGTAACTCAGCCCAATCTCGTCACGGCTAATTTCGCCGGCCTTCTGTCCCGACAGCACCGCTGCCGGCACAAGCATGAACTCGAAATCCTTACTGAGGCGAAAGGCATACGGTTTCAGGCATCGGCTACAGTGTGCTTTCACTACTCCGTCAAATGACCCTTGGAAAAAGAGTTCCCGACCCGAGCGATAATAGACGATCTCAATCTCCATGAAAGGGGGAAATTGGAAATCCCGTATTTGGCGTTGAGCGTATATCTCGTTGAGATCCTCAATTTCCTCGGAAAACCTTAGTTTCTTCGGAGATTGAGGAATATCATCGAAAAATAGTTTCATTTAATGCAAACCAAAGTGAAATTTACGAATTTTATGAATATAGTGAATTTCGCTGTATTGTCAAGCTGATGCGAGTCTTTCGCGTCGCGCAAAGGGCTCCTGACAAAATGCCGGCTGGAGTTTTGTTCGACTTGGATGCATCCTGGTCTCAACGCTACGCCAGTGACGACCAGATTCTTAGACGCGGGAGCGATTTGCTTGAGTCTTTCACAGCTTTTTGTTAACCCTTTTATGTCCGAGCATGAACTTTCCTGCCCCACTCAGAGCGCGTTGGGGAGTCAAGCGCTACAACTCCTTCAACCGGGTTCTAAAAGAGAGTTTCAACGCGCGCGTCTACAAAATTGGGCTGCGGTTGGATTTCACGTGCCCAAACCGCGACGGCAAAGTCGCTGTGGGAGGATGCACCTACTGCAACAACGACAGTCATACTGCGGCGGATTATCGACCGCGCACGAGCATTACCGAACAGTTGGAACAAGGAGCGACGGCGCTGCGTCGAAGACACAGAGCTGAGAAATATATCGCCTACTTTCAAAGCTATAGTAATACCTATGCGCCGGTTTCTCGTTTGGAGAAACTCTATCGCGAAGCTTTGGAATTTCCGGGCGTCGTTGGTCTTTCCATCGGCACCCGGCCGGATTGCGTTCCCGATGATGTTTTAGACCTCATTCGAGATCTGTCGCGTGAAACCTACTTGTGGCTCGAGCTCGGATTGGAATCGATGCACGATCGGACGTTGAAGTGGGTCAATCGAGGGCATGGACTGGCGGAGTTTATCGATGCGGTAGAACGCTGCAAACGGCGGAACCTGCGGGTTTGCACCCATCTGATTCTTGGTTTTCCCGGGGAAACGCGTGCGCAGATGCTTCAAACCCCCGCCCTGCTCAATAAACTCGGGCTTGACGGCATAAAGTTGCACAACCTCCACGTCATCAAGAATACGGCGTTGGAAAAAATTTATAACGGCGGGAGATTTGGCCTTTTGAGCCAATTCGAGTACGCTTCGCTAGTCGTCGATTTTCTCGAACTCTTGAATCCGGAGATAGTCATTCATCGGGTCACCGGAGAAACGTATCGTGCCATCACGGTTGCGCCCCATTGGTCCGTCAACAAAATCGGCGTCCATAACGCCATCGAGCACGAGATGGAGCGGCGTGACACATGGCAAGGACGATACTACCGGACCGACACCGAGACTTCGGCCGGCACGGCGGTATTCGGTTGATTAAAGGAGCACAGCCTTGAACGGCCATTTAGGTTTGATTCACACTATTTTACCTGCGACAGCGGATCTTCATATAATGGTACCGGACAGTCATCCGTCCACGCGCAACCTGGGCGCGGAGAGAATGGGCTCAGGTACATTGGTCGATCCGGACGGGTATATTCTGACCGTGCACTATGTCACGGTCGGAGCCTCTTCCATTACGGTGACGTTACCCGACGGCGAGCGTTACCCCGGCGAATTGGCAGCGCAGGATCAGGAATCCGGCCTCGCGCTCGTAAAGATCCCGGAGCGTGGGTTGCCTTTCCTTCGCGCCGCACCGCCAGGCTCGGTGTCTTTGGGCCAGGCTGCGATTATTGTGGCGAGCAGCGGTGAATCGGGCCGCCGCGTGAGTGGCGGCTACGTCAGCTCAACGGATTGTTATGACGGTCACTGGGAGTACATGCTCGAAAAAACCATACGACTCACCGCATTTAACCCGGGGTTCGGCGGCGGTACCCTGGCCAACTTCCGGGGCGAGCTGATTGGCGTTGTCTCACTGAATTTGAACGAGGTCGGAAAGTTTTCGCTGGCCATTCCGATCGATTATTACTTGCGCTATGAACAGGAGCTAAAACTCTACGGCCAGGTTCGCAGCCGTCCGAGCCGCCCCTGGTTGGGCTTCTATCCGCAGCCCTTTGCGGGACACATCGTCGTCAGTGGCGTGGTGCCGGGCGGCCCGGCAGACAAATGCGGCATCAAGGAAGGCGATATCATTATGGGCGTGGACAACAAACAGATCCGCTCGCGACCCGAACTCTACCAGGAACTATGGAAGAAACGGCCGGGTGACCGGATTTCCTTTAAAATCTTACGCGACGATCAGTCGTTCGACCTGGAAGTGATCGGGGGCGATCGCGCTGATCGCTACCGCTCCTGACCGCCGCGTGAAAAGCACGACAACGTATCGCGTGATTTACGGCGACACGGATCAGATGGGTGTCGTTTATTACGCGAACTATCTGCGCTGGTTTGAAACCGGCAGATCAGAGTTTTTACGCCAGATTGGCGTCCCTTACTCAACCATCGAGAAACAGGGGCTCCATTTTCCGGTCACGGAAGCCATCTGTCGCTACTCGCAATCGGCTCGCTACGATGATTTCATCAAAATCGAAACGGAACTAGCAAAGCTCGGACGCGCCACTCTAGAGTTCAATTACCTTATCTGGCGGGAGAACGACAACATGCTCTTGGCCAGCGGGTCAACCAAACACGCCTGTGTTGACCGCTCCGGCAGGGTCTGCCGGGTTCCGCGGCTGCTGGAAGAAGCCCTGGAGGTTGCGCAGGAGAAGGGCGCCTAGGCCAAACCCGACGACCGCTCGTGATGCGCCAAAGCTGCCTCTATTTCGTCTCGAACCTCCCGATCCTGCTCCGAAGGCAGCCGCTCCTTCAGTGCCAGAAGACCTTGCTCCTCCCCTATCTCTCCGAGTGCCCAGGCTACATGGCCCCTGACCAGGGGCTCCGAATCGCTCAAAGCTGAAATTAGAACCGGCACGGCTTCCCTGCTGCGGAGATTGCCGAGGGCTACTGCAGCGTTTCGGAGCAGGCCCCGGCGCTTGGCGCGGAGCACGGGGCTTCCCCGAAAACGGCGTCGAAACTGCTCTTCGGTCAAGGACAAGAGCGGCAGCAATTCTGGCGCGTAAAGTCCCGCGCGCGGCTTAAAGGCATTCTCGTCAGTAGGCCGGGCCTTAACATTGTATGGACACACTTCCTGACAGATGTCACAGCCAAAGACGTGGTTGCCAATAAGCGGCCGCAAATGACGGGGGATCCAGCCCTTGAGTTCAATCGTCAAATAAGAAATACAACGGCGGGCGTCGAGGATGTAAGGCCCGACAAACGCTGCGGTGGGGCAGGCGGCGAGACAGAGGCTGCACTGGCCGCAGCGATCCCTGATAGGCCGATCGTAATTGAGCGGAATGCTCAAGAAAAGCTCTCCCAAAAAGAACCAAGAGCCTCTTTGGGGTGAGATGAGATGTGTGTTCTTACCGATCCAACCAATGCCCGCAACACCGGCAAAGTCCCGCTCCAGCACCGGGCCGGAGTCGACGAACACCCTTCCCTGTACGGGCTCGGAATGAAGCTCCTGGATTCTTCCCAGCAGGCGTTCCAGCCGTTGGCGCACCACGTCGTGATAGTCGTCGCCCCACGCATAGCGGGAAATCCACCCTTTGGGATCGGCTGGTGATGCTGGCCGAGGATGCTCTGTATAGTAATTCATCCCGACCGAGATGACGGACTGAGCCCACGAAACGAGCTCGAGGGGGTTGCGCCGCAGTGCCTCCGTTCGAGCCAAATACCCAAGCTCGCCGGCAAATCCTTGACGCAGCCAACTGGCAAACGACTGTTCATGCGGCGGGTTGTGCGCCGGCGATATACCGACCAGCTCAAAGCCCAAAACCTGCGCTTCCTGCTTAATTTGAGATGACAGCGAAACGGCGGGTTGGGTGTTTGGGCAGGTCACAACTGGCAGCTCGATTAGAGTTTAGTTCCGGACAAAAAACAGTTCCACTAGTAGCTTCCTGTTTCTAGTCCTGAAAAACTAAAGAGCACAAACCAGGAACCCAGGAAGAACGCGAGCCCTCATGAAACCCGGAAGCCGAGACCCGGAACCGAGGATATCTCGCTCTAGAGGCCGACCTAATCTAATGATACGGGCCGTTCCCGCCGGGGCCCGTTTCGTCAATGTCCAGCAACGGTCGGCGACCGGCAAATCCATCCTCGACTCGGTGCCAATGGCTGACCGTCGGCTCGCCAAATTGCCAGCAGAGGAAAACCACCTCCGGCCCAAACAGGCAGGGAAAATCCACCAGGCCTTGCTCGACGCCTTTACACATGCACCCATAGCTGTGAATCTCCTCGACCCAGCCCTTCACCTGACCTATCAGCCGTGCAATGTCGCCGTCCCTCTGCAATCGATCCATAAGATTGGGGGCTTCTGGATCGAGCCGCTCCGCACGAATAACGATCTCGCTCTTTAGTTTCAGTCGCCTTATATTTTCAAGAATATTTTCAACCAACGGCCGCAGAACCGGGAGCAGCGCGTTTGCCTCATCGACGGTGAACAGCCGTGTAAACTGAGCCGAAGCTGTCATCGAAGCACTGTTGAGAAAAGTCTAAAGACGCATTCCCTTACGGAGATCCCGCAGGAGCGCGATATTATCGGAGTGCCCGGTCATCTGCGCGGTGATCGCGCCCCGAATGGGCCTGCCGAACAAATAGAAATCGCCGATAATGTCCAGAATCTTGTGCCGGGCGAGCTCATCGGGAAAACGCAGGTCCGTGTTAATAATTCTTTCATCGTCGATCAGGATACAATTGTTGAGCTTTCCCCCATTCACCAGGCCGGCATTTTGCAGTCTTTCAATATCCTTCAGAAACCCAAAGGTCCGCGCCGGCGCAATTTCGGACTTGAAGAATTCGGCCCCTTGGAACCTGTAGGTATGCTCCTGGATTCCGACGGGCGCCGGATAGTTCAGCACATAGCGGACCGAAAAGGCATCCGCCGGCTCGATGCTGATCGACTTTCCATGCTCACCCACCAGGCGATAGACACGATCGATGACAATTTCGGCGCTCTCTTCAACTTCCTCCTGAACGCCCGCTTCTTCGATCAGCTGACAGAACTCCAGGGCGGAGCCGTCCAGGATCGGGATTTCGCTCTGCACCTTGACCAACAAATTAGTGATTCCGTAGCTATGTAGCACGGCCAAAAAATGCTCCACCGTCCCGACCGCGAAATCTTTACTTCTCAGCGAGGTCGCATAACCGGTTGAGCCGACATAATCGAGATGAGCCGGCACACGCGCTTCCGCGGAAAGCCCGCTAAAAACAATACCGCTGTTGGGCGGCAAGGGATGCACGATCAGGCCGGTCTTGATCCCGGAATGCAAACCCTGGCCGGAGATGACCACGCTCCTTTTCAAAGTCTTTTGGATGATGCTCGTGGCTGCCACCGAGCGCCGATGCCCCCGGGCACTGCTTTTCGTAGCGCTGCTCTGTTGGTCATTCTTGCCGTCCTCTTCACGGCCGAGGCTCGGCTCCCTGAGCGCGCGCTGGACCGTTGAAAGCAGACCATGCAAGGAGAGCGGCTTTTCAATGAAGTCGAAAGCGCCGAACTTGGTTGCCGTCACGGCCGTGTGAATATTGCCATGACCTGACACCATGACGACTTTTGTCTTCGGCTTCTTGGTTTTGATCTTCTTAAGCAATCCAATTCCATCGATCTGAGGCATCCAGATATCGAGCAGCACGAGTCCGGGCTTCTCTCGCTCGATGAGGTCCAGAACAATGGTGCCGTCCGAAGTATCGACGACTCGGTAACCTTCATCGGTCAAAACTTCTCTGACGGACTCACGCACCCCGTCCTCATCGTCGACAATCAGTACAGTCTGTTGTGGCAATGCTTGTTCCACCCTTCCTCCTTCAGGTTATGAACGGTGCTATTGTATTCTTGAGTTCCGGCACCACAGCTCGCTCGCGTACTGGAAATTCAATAATGAATTTTGTGCCGCGAGGCTCGTTCAGCCGCACTCGAATGTACCCCTGGTGGTCTTCAACAATTTGATTCACGATCGTCAGACCCAACCCGGTGCCGTTTTCCTTGGTTGAAAAATACGGCTCGAATATCTTTGTTCGGATCTCCGGCGTCAATCCGCAACCATCGTCGACAACTTCCAAGTAGACCAGTCCGTGTGACCGGTCGAAGACCGTCGCCAGTCTCACTTCACCCCGGCCTTCAACCGCTGCTACGGCATTGTCCAAAAGGTTGATCAAGACTCGCTTGATCTGCTGCCGATCCAGATCCAAGGGTGGAATCACCCCGGGAACAAACTCAAAGCGGACTTCCTTGTGGCCTTCCTTAAAGAGAAACAACGCTTCCTGTACGATCTCGTTTAAATCGTTGGGTGCCAGCCGCGCCGAAGGCAAACGAGCGAATTGCGAGAACTCATTTACGAGGTTCTTGAGCTCGTCCACCTGCTGGATGATGGTCGTGGTGCATTTGTCCAGAACGGAGCCATTGCCATCGGACATACCCGCGTACCGTTTTCGCAGCCGTTCCGCCGACAACTGGATCGGAGTCAGAGGATTTTTGATTTCATGCGCGATCCTGCGCGCAACCTCTCGCCAAGCTTCCATTCTCTGAACCTTTTGGATCTGCGTGATATCTTCGAGAAACACCATCAAGCCGAGACTGGCACCCTCCTCATCCCTCAAAGTCGCGGCTGTCACCACGGCGGTCAGCAGCTGTTCGGGCAGCGGCAGAGTGACCTCCCGCTCCACAGGTTCTCGCTCACTGGTGCTATCGACAATTTCGCGCATGACTTGAAGGGACTCGGACTGAAATACTTGCTCGTAGTGTCTTCCCAAAGCGGAGTCAGCGCGAACGCCCAACATTTGCTCGGCAGCCTTGTTCCAAGTGGTGATCTTGCCCGACGGGTCCACAGAGATGACGCCGGCTGCGATATTGGCAAGCAGCGTCTCGACAAACCTGCCCCTGCGCTCTAACTCGAGATTGATCTGCTTCAGGTTGCCTGTCATCTGATTGAACGAATCGACGAGAACGCCGATCTCATCATCGCCGCTGGTTCCGATCTTGTAGTCCCAATTGCCGTGTGCCACCTCACGGGTCCCCTCTGCAAGCTTCTGAATGGGCACAGTGATTCCTTTAGCCAGATATAGCCCGCACCAGGTGGCGGCGAAGATAATGACTAGCGTGATCAGGAGCAAAGTGAGAATGTAACTGTTTTTGACGGGCGCCTTGAGAAAGCTAAGTTGTTTGTATTGTTCGTAGGAGCGTGAAATCTGCAAGGCTCGCTTGGTAATGCTCTTGGGAACATAGTAGTCGACTACCACAACCCCCAAAACTCTCCTGTCGGTATCGTAAATGGGCACACCGCCGCGAATAACGTCCCCTTCCCCGAATGCCTGAGTTCGGGTAACCTCGAGTCCCCGCAAAGCGCGCGTAAGAAACTCGGTTTCGGCTTTCACGGTAACCCCTGTGGGGACTTGATCATTAAAAGCGAGAACGAGCAGCTGGCGGTTTGGACCAAACAATTCGACGGTACCGAGGTTGTACTCCCGTTGTTTGCTCTGGACGAATTCCTTGAGATCTTCGACGCGCTGCGGATGGAAAAGACCCTCCTGAGTGATACGTTGGCTCAATTGTCGCGCATAGAACAATGCATTGTTCGCGGAGTTCTGATAATAGGTCTGGCCAATTTCCAAGGACCCTTGTAAAGCATTCTCAACCTGCAGATCGAACCATCGATCAAAGGACCTTGTAACGAACCCGCCGGCAATGACGAACAACAGCAATGTCGGAACGAGCGAAAGCGCAATGAACGCCAAGACCAGACGCACCCGCAACCTGGAACCGAGAATCCGGCGTTTGCGCTCAAAGATCAGCTTGATCAGGTTTCGGACAACCAAAAATACCAGCAACACCAGCAAGATGATGTTGACATTGATGAGGATGAAGAACGCAATATTGCTACCGAGTGAATACTCAGGAGACACGGCCGGCAATTGCACCTCGAAAAAAGCAAACGCCAGGACCATGAACGTGGTGATCAGGATCACCACGCCCTCGCGTCTGCGGCGTTTGGCTTCCTGGAGCCGGAGGTTCTCCTCGGGAACCTGATCGCTGCTGTTGGGCATGTCGTCCATGTGCAATGCCGTTAAGCCGATGGAAAGATTGCGCAATTTTAACGCCGCAAGAAGTAAAGGACAAGCGTCAAGACCGCGCTGATCAGGAGACACGTGGTGATCGGAAAGTAAAAACTAAATCGCTCCCGCTGAATGTAGATATCCCCGGGTAACTGGCCAATCCATGGCACTCGGCCCGCCAAGGAAACTATGAGTCCAAGCACGACCAGAAAGACGCCCACGTATATGAGAATTCTCCCGAACTCGGGCATCGCTCAACTCCGCCTGCTATTTTAGTGCGTCCCTTCCCTCGCGCGCAACCTATTCATCTAGAACAGCGTGGGCTGGTTTTTAGTTGTGCTGGTCTTGTCCGATGTTTGTGACAAGCCAAAGTGTTCATAGGCCAGGGATGTCGCCATTCGCCCCCGCGGGGTGCGCTGCAGAAAGCCTGCTTGAATCAAAAAAGGCTCATAGACGTCCTCTATGGTGTCTTTCTCCTCACCAATGGCGGCCGCTAACGTTTCCACCCCCACCGGGC
The DNA here is from genome assembly GCA_964410485.1 of uncultured Syntrophobacteraceae bacterium. Classification (GTDB taxonomy): domain Bacteria; phylum Desulfobacterota; class Binatia; order UBA9968; family UBA9968; genus CAYPHJ01. The sequence continues at coordinate 21,468 of CAYPHJ010000032.1, read as the reverse complement.
CTCCGGCGAACTTTTCAATCAAGGTACGCAGTAGCATGGTGTCCATTTTATCGAGTCCCTTGGGGTCGACATCCAGCATGCGCAACGCCTCTTCCGTCACACTCTGGGAAATGGCTCCGTCCGCTTTCACCTGGGCGTAATCGCGAACGCGACGGAGAAGGCGGTTGGCGATCCGGGGTGTGCCGCGGGAGCGGCGAGCGATTTCGCCGATACCGGCCTCATCCCCTACGACGTTGAGGATGGCAGCCGATCGTTTGAGTATCCGCGTCAATGTCTCTGGTGAATAAAAATCCAAGCGAAAACTGAAGCCGAAACGGTCGCGCAACGGAGATGTGAGCAGACCCGACCTTGTGGTTGCCCCGATTAATGTGAAACGTTTCAAATCCAGCTTAATGGATCGTGCCGCCGGACCCTGACCGATCAGGATATCGATTTGAAAATCCTCCATGGCCGGGTAGAGGACCTCTTCCACGACATGGTTCAATCGATGGATTTCGTCGATAAACAAGACATCGCCCTCTTCGAGGTTGGTCAGAATAGCCGCCAGATCCCCGGCGCGCTCCACCACCGGACCGGAGGTGGCCTTGATATTCACCCCCATTTCGCGCGCTATGATATAGGCGAGCGAGGTCTTGCCCAGCCCTGGCGGACCGTGAAACAACAGGTGATCGAGCACGTCGCCACGCCCGCGGGCCGCATCGATGGCGACCTTGAGGTTTTCCTTGATTTGATCTTGGCCGACGTACTCGTCAAAACCTCTTGGGCGCAGGTTGAGCTCATAGCTCAGATCATCTTCAAATCTTTTTGCCGATACGGGCCGCGCTTCCATGGTAATTTTTTTCGGCGTAATGCTTCTGGAAAAGGCGCATTACCGGCTCATGCGCCGGAGCGCTTCCATGATCACAGCTTCGAGATCTTGTCTGCCGACCTCAATGATCTCGCGCACATTTTTCTCCACCTCGGCTTTTCGGTACCCAAGATTCACCAGCGCGGATATCGCGTCCTGCATTACCTGCGAGCCGTTGGTTTGTGCCGCACTAGGCACTACGGGGGAGTCCAGGGTAATGAGTTTATCCTTGAGCTCTAAGATAATACGCTCGGCCAGTTTTTTGCCCACGCCTGGTATCGACACGAGCCTGATCTGATCGCCATGCTTGACAGCGTGCACGAGCTCCACCGCCGGGATCCCGGAGAGAATATTGATGGCGAGCTTGGGGCCGATCCCCGCCACGCTAATGAGCAGGAGAAAAACCTGCTTCTCCTCGAGTCCGCCAAAACCAAACAGCTGCAACGCGTCTTCACGCACATGCGTGTGAATGTAGAGATTCACCCGATGGCCGATCTCCGGCAGGCCATAAAAAACATTCAGTGGAATAAAAACTTGATAGCCTATCCCGCCGACGTCGACAACGACTTCGCCTGGAACCTTGTGCGCCAGGTTTCCACTAATCTGAGCGATCACGGTGACTTAACACTCGATCCGGCGGCTCTATCGTTTGTGCGCCCTGACATCTGACGCCTGGGAACGCTAGGATGATCTACGCCGCTGCTTTGGTCCGTGCCAAGCAGGCATGGCGTGCAGAATGCGCGAGCGAAAGGAATGTTGGTGTACATGACAAATGGCTGCGGCCAGAGCGTCGGCGGCATCGATTGCCAGTCGCTCCGGCATTTCGAGAAGGGAAATCACCATCCTTTGCACCTGCTCTTTGGTTGCGCGTCCGTAACCCACAACCGCCAGCTTGATCTCGGACGCAGCATATTCATGAACGCAAACGCCGTTGTGCTCAGCCGCCAACAGTGCCACGCCGCGAGCCTGGCCAAGCTTGAGCGCGCTCGCGGCATTGCGCGCGAAGAACACTCGTTCCAGGCTGACGCTGTCCGGTTTGTGAGCCTCTAATGCGGCGCGGACTCCTTGATAAATTCGGCTGAGCCGAGCGGCATGATCCTGCGCACCCGCTGTAGCGATCGTGCCGTGAGCCAAATGCCGCAGAGTGTGTCCGACGGCTTCGACAACGCCCCAGCCGGTGACCATGGTCCCGGGGTCAATACCCATGATAATTTGCCGCTTGACCGGGTCGATATTCCAGGGACGCTGGGGAGCCGTGGTCATTAGCTTAACTGGCTTTTTCCATCAGTTCGTCAGAAATGTTGAAATTGGCTGACACGCTCTGCACATCGTCGTGATCTTCGAGTTCCTCCGCCAGCTTTAAAATCTGTTCGGCGTATCTTTCATCTACGTCAACCGTATTTTTCGGCACCATGGTCACTTGTGCGCTCGCGACAGGAATCCTCTCCTTTTCGAGACTCTCCTTGACGCGCTCGAAATCCTCCGCCAGGGTGACGACTGCAAACAAATCACCTTCATCTTTGACGTCCTCGGCACCGGCATCCAAAACCAAGCCCATGAGTCGATCTTCGTCGGCGTGAATTTTCTCGACAGTGATCAGGCCTTTCTTGTCAAACATCCAGGCCACACAGCCGGCTTCACCCAAGTTACCACCGTATTTGGCAAACAGGCGGCGAATTTCCGAAACGGTGCGATTTTTGTTGTCCGTGAGAGCTTGTGCCAAGATCGCTGCGCCACCCGGCCCATAGCCTTCATACTGGACTTCCTCGTAAGATACCCCTTCCAACTCGCCGGTGCCTTTTTTTATGGCACGGTCGATGTTTTCGTGGGGCATGCTGTTGGCTTTGGCCATGCTCACCGCAGTGCGCAACCGCGGATTAGCATTGATATCTCCGCCCCCCATACGGGCGGCCACCGTAATCTCCTTGATGAGCTTGGTGAAGAGCTTGCCCTTCCTGGCGTCCTTGGCGGCTTTCTTATGCTTTATCGTGCTCCACTTCGAATGACCCGACATGACGACTCATCACTCCCACGGCATTATTTGCTTGTACGCTAGCATAATCCGCTCTCAGGGTAAACGGTCATCCGATAACGGAAATCACGCAAACCGCACCATTGTGCATGACCAAGGCCGAATCCGTAGAACGTGGCGGGGCGACCGGCGCAACTTTTCTTCCACAGCGGTTTCTGTATAATGCGGCCGCTGATGATACTCGACAAAACCTTACAACGTGGGCTCACGCAGCGCTCGAGAAAATCGAAACTGGTTTTACGAGTGCTCTTGACCGCTCTGGCTCTCAACGCCTGTTCGTTGCCGCCGACTCGCGTCGGCACTCCGAGCCGTCCCGATGCTCGACTGACGCAAACCGGGATAGCTTCCTGGTACGGTCCCGGGTTTCACGGCAAGCCTACGGCCAGCGGCGTAATTTACGACCAAAACGATCTCACCGCTGCACACCAGACCTTACCGCTGGGAAGCCGCGTCCTTGTGACAAACCTACAAAACGGCAAGGCGATCGAAGTCACAATCAACGACCGGGGACCGTTCGTCAAAGATAGAATCATCGACTTGTCCTATGCTGCAGGAACGGCGCTTGGGATGATCACTCCCGGCACAGTGCCGGTGCATGTAGATGTTATCGCGACCCCGTACAAGATTCGGTCCATCCGCTCGTCGCTCGATTACACAGTCCAGGTAGGATCGTTCTCCCGCTTGGAAAACGCGCAACAGGTACGCGACCGGCTGGCAAGCCTCCACACCGACGCCGCTATCGTTCCGTTGGTCGCACAGGACGCCATTCTTTACCGAGTCCGGCTCGGTACATTTTCGGATCGCGCCGCCGCCGAAGAGCTTGCACGGCAAGTGGCGCGCCACGGATTTCCTGTGATGGTCGTGGAGAAATAAAGCGTAGCCAATGTACAGAGCCACGCGGTTCAACGGCAGTCAAAGCAGACGTCAGTCGCCGCGAAGCAGCCGATAGCGGTTATCCTCTTTCTTGACGCAACCGTCGTTGATGAGCTTTATCAAATGTGCCTGAACTGAAAACTCGGCAACGTTTTTGAGCGGCCGCGGAACATCGACGTAAATCGCTTCCGTGAGCGCGCCGATGGTCTCTTTCCCATCGCGCAAAGCCGCTTTGACCTGCTCTTCCCGCATCCGCCGGTGTTCGATGTACTCGCGAATCTTTGCCTCGGGTTTGCCCACCAAGGGTCCATGGCCCGGTAAGATCAGGCTAATTTTAAATTCGAGCAACTTCTCGAGCGAGCGCATGTATTCGGCCATATCGCCGTCTGGCGGCCGTATCACCGCCGTCCCGTAACCCAGGATGTGATCACCGCTAAAGAGCACCCGATCACCGGACTCATAAAAACAGCAATGGCCCGATTCATGTCCCGGCGTGTGCAGCACCTGAAGCTCACCGCCGCCGAATGCGATGCGATCCCCGTCGTCGTACTGAAAATCCTCCCCCCCCAGATAGCCGGCCCGCGAGCGATGGATGCCAATCTTCGCGCCGCAACGCTGCCTCAGTGCCAAGGCCCCCGCGCAATGATCGCTGTGGATATGTGTGAGCAAAATCTTTTCGATCCTTCTTGCTCCCATGGCCTCGATCTGTTCAATAATCCCATCGAGGTTCGAGGCCGCGCTGAGCGCCACATCGATGACAGTTACGTTGTCTCGGCCCACGACATACTGGTTTGTCCCCTGAAGGGTCATATACCCCGGATTATTTGCTGTGTGATATCGAATGTGTGCGGGGGTTGTCATCGTCGTGCGCAAACCAACCGTTTTCGGGCCGTGCCTAGCTGGCTAACAGCTGCCGTAGCACATACTCCAAAATACCACCGTGCCGGTAATACTCGAGTTCGGCGGGAGTGTCGATCCGGCAGGTAGCTTTAAACTCTCTCGCCTTGCCCGAGTCGCTTTTCGCTTTGACGGTCAATTCCTGCCTGAGCTTGAGACCGTCCGTGATTCCCGATACGTCGTAAATTTCATGGCCGGTTAGACCCAGCGATCGGAGACTTTCACCCGGCTTGAATTGCAGAGGCACAATCCCCATCCCGATCAAGTTGCTGCGATGAATTCGTTCATAAGTCTCCGCGATGACGGCCTTTGCACCCAATAGCCTGGGCCCTTTTGCCGCCCAGTCGCGAGAGGAGCCTGAGCCGTACTCTTTGCCGGCTATGATAATGAGTGGGACTCCCTCTTTTTGGTACTGCATCGCGGCGTCGTAGATGAACACCTGTTGCTTGTCCGGCAAATGGACGGTCCACCCCCCCTCAGTGCCGGGGGCAAGCTGATTCTTGAGCCGCACATTGGCGAAGGTGCCGCGCATCATGACTTCGTGATTTCCTCGCCGCGCCCCGTATTGATTGAAATCCTTCGGCTGAACTCCGTGTTCCAGCAAATAGCGCGCGGCCGGTCCGTTTTTCTCGATTGGACCAGCGGGCGAGATATGATCCGTCGTGATCGAGTCTCCGAGCACTGCCAGAACTCGAGCGCCCAAGATGTCCTGGGGATTGGAAGGAATTCTGGTCATGCCTTCGAAGTACGGCGCTTCGCGTACGTAGGTTGAGTTGGGATCCCAAGCAAAGAGTTCTCCTCCAGGGGTCGGCATGGTCTTCCAGCGGTCATCGCCTTCAAAAACTTCGCTGTATTGTTTCCTAAACATCTCCGATTTAACGGATCTGCCGATTTCCTGCCGGATTTCCTCCGGCCGAGGCCAGATATCTTTCAAATACACCGGATTTCCTTTTTCATCCTGACCAAGAGGCTCATTGTAAAGATCCAGGTCCATCCGACCCGCCAGGGCATAAGCAACAACCAGCGGAGGTGAAGCGAGATAGTTGGCCCGAACCTGCGGGTGAATCCTCCCCTCGAAGTTACGATTGCCGGAAAGAACCGCGCAAGCTACCAAATCCGCGTCCTGAATGCCCGCAGCAATGGGCTCCGGTAGCGGCCCGGCGTTGCCGATGCAGGTCGTACAGCCATAACCGACCAGATAAAATCCGAGCTTCTCCAGCTCCGGCAACAGTCCACTTTCCCTCAGATAGTCGGTAACAACTTTTGATCCGGGAGCCAGGCTAGTTTTCACCCAGGGCTTTGTTTTGAGTCCTTTTTCGTTGGCCTTCTTTGCAAGCAACCCGGCGCCAATGAGCACAGAGGGATTGGACGTATTGGTGCAGCTTGTGATTGCGGAGATGACGACGGCGCCGTGCCCGAGCGTAGCGCGATCACCGTTTAACTGGACGCTGACTCTTGCATCCGGCGTACCGCTCTTTAGCAGACTCGGTAATGCTTCTTTGAACGCACTCTTTGCGCTCGCAAGCGGCACCCGGTCCTGCGGTCTGCGAGGCCCGGCAAGGCTCGGTTCCACCGTGCTGAGGTCAAGTTCCAGTGTGTCCGTGAACATCGGATCGGGCGAGAGATCGGTTCGGAACATCCCTTGTTCTTTACAGTACGCTTCTACGAGCTGGATCAGCTCCGGATCACGGCCGGTCAGCGCCAAATACCGCAGCGTCTCATCATCGACGGGAAAAAACCCGATAGTCGCGCCGTATTCCGGCGCCATGTTGCCGATGGTCGCCCGATCGGCGGTGCTGAGGCTCGAAAGGCCTGCGCCGTAGAATTCGACAAACTTCTCCACCACGCCCTTCTTACGGAGCATTTGCGTAACCGTGAGAACAAGATCCGTCGATGTGGCTCCCTCACGCAGCCTGCCGTGGAGTTTGAAGCCGATCACGTCCGGGATCAGCATGATAATCGGTTGGCCGAGCAGTGCGGCCTCAGCCTCGATGCCGCCCACTCCCCAACCAACCACTCCAAGGCCGTTAATCATCGGCGTGTGTGAGTCCATGCCCACGACCGTATCGGGATACGCCAGAGTTATGGCGTTTTCTCTGGCACGAAACACCACTTGCCCTAAATATTCGAGATTCACCTGATGGCAGATGCCGGTATCGGGTGGAACGACTCGAAAGTTACTGAAGGCTTTTTGCCCCCAGCGCAAAAATGCGTAGCGCTCAACGTTGCGCTCAAACTCGATCCGCGAATTTGCTTCGAACGCCGTCGGCGTGCCGAACTGGTCGACTTGCACGGAGTGATCGATGACCAGATCGCAAGGCGCCAGCGGGTTAATCTTCTTGGGATCGCCGCCCAGTCCCTTCATCGCTTCGCGCATAACAGCCAGATCCACCACCGCCGGCACGCCCGTGAGATCCTGTGTCAGCACACGCGCCGGCATGAAAGCAATTTCCTTTTCCAGACCGACTTTGAGGTTGCGGTTCGCCAGAGTTTCGATATCGGCTCGGCTCACGTGGTGATTGTCTTCGAGGCGCAACAAGTTCTCCAGTAAGACCTTCAGCGACACGGGCAGCCGGGAAACATTCTTGAAACCCGTCTTTTCGAGTGTTTCGAGACGGTAGATTTCATAAACGTGCTGACCGACTTTCAGCGTTGTCCGCGTGCCGAAATGATCCAGGGATTTTTGTGCCATGAGGATCTCCTTAGAGTCGTGAACTGCCTTATTTGTAGCTAGGGTAGGCGGACAAAGCAAGGGACGCCAGGCGCACTTGAATTAGTGAATCCAGCCCTTATGGTAGAGGCATTACTTTCGATGCCAACGAACAGTTGTCGCACCGATTGTTCAAGTGCCAGCCACATGACCATCTATATTGAAACGTATTCGGGAGCATGGTTTGAAGCTACCGTCTCTTTGCTTGCGGACGCATTTGTCACCAATCCACTCCATATCGCTGTCTTCGGAGCCCATCGGTTAGAACAAAGTCGAAGCTTTTTTCGCATTGCGCTGCGTCACATGTTCACGGGGCCGGCGTTTGCTGCACTGTCGGACGGCATACCTTGCGGCTACATGCATTTTAAACGCTCGCCCGACTGTCTACCGGCACCCGAGGAGATACCGTCGGTGGCGGCGAATTTACTGACGCCCTTCGGTGATGCTATGCCAAGAATAGTGCGGTGGATGACTCGATGGTCACATCTCGATCCAGCCGAGCCTCACCTGCACCTGGGGCCGCTTGCCGTTGCTCCAGCGGCTCAAGGACAAGGAGCGGGTAGCGCATTGATGCAACGCTACATTGATCATCTCAAAAAAGAACAACTCGCGGGCTATCTGGAAACCGATCGGCCGGCGAACGTCGTGTTCTATGAAAAATTCGGCTTTACCGTTCAGCACCAAGAAACCCTCATCGATGCGCCCATATGGACCATGTGGCGTCCACAGAACGCATAGTGCCGGCAGACAGGATCCTGCGGCGGAAGCAGCGGGCATTTTGGATATATGGCGAAGACATACGCTGGCACGGGGAGGGGTCGGCAACAGCGGAAGTTCCCCATCCGCCGTGTCAGGTTACGGGAGGCCTAGCAGGTTGCTGAAAAACCCTCTCGGAGTCCTTCGACGGGGCTCAGGACGAACGGAGGGGAGCTGATATTGTTGATGATTTTCCGTTCATGCTGAGGTTCTCGAAGCATTCCTAATCTTTTTTCAGCAACCTGCTAGTTTGTTTTCACGGGCAGGCCAAGCTTAGCCAATCTTCGTTTCCATTGATTACGCTTGCCGATCGATTGATACACCGACATCTCTTCCCTCGCGAACAAGAGCCTTTTTTCCTTCAGCTCGCTGGCCAGCTTTTCTATTTGGCGATCACGGTTCTTAAGGAGCTTGTGTTTCTCTTCCAGCTCGCTTTCCAGCGCCTGGATGCTTGCATTCAATCGCTGTTCGACGTCCTTGACCATGGGATCGATGACCTGTGGGAGTTGATTTGCCCTCTTGATTTCTCCCTGGAGCAAACTTTCCCCCTTTCTTTCGCTGAGGTCATTATTGCCAGTTGCTCCGTCAAAAGGGCTAGCTCCTCTTCACGATTCTTCACAAGCTCATCTTTCGCGTCTAACTCCTTTTCCATGAGCTCCGAGCTTGTGCGTAACCTTTCCTGCAGTTCTTCTATCGCCTTTGATCCAGGACATGCGGATTACGTCAAGCACTGGTCGAGCATTTTCTATGCCATTGAACGTGTGCCGTCCGCCGGTTCGTTCCGCATGCTTGACTGTAGGCTCTTTCACCGCGAATAATCGCTGGGTAGATGCGCGGTTCAACTCCGCTATAGTGGAATTGAGGTAACTCCATGAGTGCAGGAAGCGGTAATCTGATCGTCGAGGCGCACGGCTTGACGAAGTATTTTGGTAGCCGCCTAGCTGTAAACAACATCGATCTGTCAGTTCCTGCCGGACTCTGTTTGGGCTTGTTAGGTCCTAATGGTGCCGGCAAAACAACTACATTGCGCATGATCTATGGCGTGACGCAGCCGACTCGCGGGACCATTCAGATTTTTGGCATCGACATAACAAATCATCCGCGCGCCGTTCGCGCGCGTTTGGGCGTAACACTGCAACAGAACGTGTTGATCGAACCTCTTACGATAGAAGAAAACCTGCGCGTATTCGGCCGCTATTATTTGCTGCGCGAGCCGGAATTATCGGCCCGAGTGCAACAATTGATTGATTTTTTTGAGCTTGCGTCGCATGCAAAGATCGCCGTTCGGCATCTCTCCGGCGGGTTTCAGCGGCGCCTGGCAATCGCCTTGTCGCTTGTGAATCGGCCCGATCTCTTGATTCTCGATGAGCCAACGACCGGGCTCGACCCAGCTGTGCGCCTGGCGTTGTGGTCGCGGATTCGAGAGCTTCAAAACAACGGCACCACAGTTTTGCTCACGACGCATTACATGGATGAGGCACAGCGGCTGTGCGACTCGGTGGCTATTATTTCGGAAGGCAGGATTATCGATCAGGGCAGACCCGCCGGGCTAATCGAAAAACATTTGGCCGCGGAAACCGTCGAATTCGACTGCGGCATCGAAGAGGAGGAAGCGCTGCTGAACGGAGTCGACGCGGCGCGGCGGCTACGCGTCGGCAGGCGCGTCATGATCTATCTCGATAATGCCACCGCCCTCGGCGGGCACATTCGCCTGCATGACCAGACGGACCGGCGAGGCCTGATCGTTCGCCCGACCAATCTCGAAGATGTTTATTTAGCCCTGACCGGCACACGCCTGGAGGCAAACCGGTGAGCCTGTCCCTTCCGCATGCAGTTTCCGTATGGAAAAGAAACGCCACCATGTACCGGCGCACCTGGAAATGGAATATCCTGCCGAATTTTTTCGAGCCGGTATTGTATCTCGCCTCGATCGGAATCGGACTGGGCGCCTATATCACGGAAATGGGCGGAACCTCTTATATTGCCTTTCTGGCTCCGGGCCTGGTCTGCGTGGCCGCCATGAACGGAGCCAGTTTTGAGGTCACTTACAATGTTTTCGTGCGACTGACGTTTGAGAAGGCCTATGACGCGATGCTGACGACACCTATCCAACCTGATGATATTCTCGCCGGAGAGGTGCTCTGGGCTGTCACCCGGTCAACGATCTATGGTGGCTGTTTCTTCCTGGTATTGTTGATCATCGGGTTGGCTCCGCTTCCCTCCTCACTTTTGGTCCTGCCCCTCATTCCTTTCGCGGGCTTGCTTTTTGCCGTTATAGGAATGACGTTTTCACTACGCATTCCAAACATCGACTTTTTCAGCTACTACTTTACGCTTTTTTTAACACCGCTGTTTCTTTTCTCGGACATTTTCTTTCCGATTTACGAGCGGGTCCCACCCCCCTGGCTTTGGCTCGCCGAGGCGCTGCCATTACTCCATCCCGTGCGCTTGGCACGGGCAGCATTCCGCGGCGAAGCTTCCTGGATTCTTCTCTGGGATATCATTTACATGATCGGAGCATCGCTTCTGTTGCTGATCTGGGCGCGCACAGGAGTGCACCACCGTTTGACAAACTGATCCCCACGAAGCCGGATTGCCGCTATCTCGACAGTGACCCTGAACCCGGGGCTTATACGGACTACACACCCAGGTTTGCCCGTTTAACGGGTTGAGCTTTCGGACTCGTTGCTGCCGTTAAGCGTTCAGAGTGACGTTTTTTGTCAGCCATCAAAGGAATATACTGTGCAAAATCAGCAACTTAAGATTAGCATACCTTTTGCCTTGTGCCTCTCCATATGAAGAACTCGCATTCGGACACAGCCAATCCACTTATGGGCAACCCCCTTATAGATGTGGTGCATCTTCTAGAGCAAATAGTGGTCGCTTTTAAAGACGCATACTCGCGCCCGGACGCACAAATCGGTCTGTACCGGCGCTACGAGGATCTGCGAAAAAGCCATGAGGTAAAGCTCGTCCGGGGGTTCATTGTAGTTTCGGGCGGAAAAAAACGCTCGTTGCCCGGCACGGCTCGATCGGGCTCGATCCACAAACAACAAGATTTTTTTTCACCGCAAACCAGGCTGACCGTCATCGACACTAATCTCAACAGCTCAGTGGTACCTTGATTGAGCGGGTGAACCAGCCCGCTGCCTGCCCGCGAATCGCTCTGGATTGGCGCGCAGTTGACATTCGAAAAACAAATTGGTAGCCATCCCCCTGTGGCTGCACGCCCTGGGGTATTTCCCGACTCGCCCTCGCAATTGCCGCTCGGCAAATCGAACTCCGCTTTATCTGTCCATAGAGTCCTCAAGCCACTGTCTTGGCTGAGCCTCCACTCGCTGCGCATCTGCTGAGTGCCTCTGTAATTCACCTCTCCTATGACACCGGACCGGCTATTTCTGTGGATTGCTTTCAATGTGTTCGTCTTGGGTATGCTCACCCTGGATCTCGGAGTATTTCATCGCAAGGCCCACGCCGTCACTCTGAAAGAGGCAGGTATTTGGAGCACCGTCTGGATTGCGCTGGCCCTTATCTTTAACCTGGCCATTTATTGGTTTTGGGGTCCACAGAAGGCTCTTGAATTCATCACCGGCTACCTTATCGAAAAATCTCTGAGCGTCGACAACTTATTTGTGTTCCTAATGATTTTTCAATATTTCGCTGTACCGGCGGTCTATCAGCATCGGGTTCTTTTCTGGGGTATTTTGGGAGCCCTAATCATGCGGGCCATTTTTATTGCTGTCGGCACCGCGCTGCTCGAAAACTTTCACTGGATGATCTATGTGTTCGGCGGCTTTCTTATTTTCACCGGAATAAAGATGCTGCTTCACGGCGACGAAAAACTTGATCCCGAGAAAAATCCTGTCCTGAGATTGGTACGAAGGCTCCTGCCGATCACCCCGGAATATCGCGGCCAAAGCTTTTTCGTGCGCGATTGCGACAAATTATGCGCAACCCCTTTAATCATGGTCCTGGTCGTGGTCGAGACCACAGATCTGATTTTCGCGCTCGACTCAATTCCGGCCATCTTTGCCATCACAAGGGATCCCTTTATTGTCTACACTTCCAACGTGTTTGCCATTCTCGGCTTGCGTGCCCTGTACTTTCTTCTGGCGGGTATCATGCAAATGTTTCGTTACTTGAAGATTGGCCTGTCACTCGTCCTCTGTTTTGTCGGCGCCAAGATGATGATCATTGAGATCTATAAGATTCCCATCGGGATGTCTCTTGCGGTCGTAGGGAGCATTTTGCTGCTATCGGTCATCGCTTCAATGCTCGCTCAGTGGAGGGAAAAAAGGCTGGTCGGCCAACCGCCTGGATTGGCCTTTGTACGGTGGGCTCAAGTCTCTAATATAGGTGTTTTCTTGCGATCGGACGCAATACGATTGTGGTTGTTTCTTGTTGCAGCGCTCGTGGCTTTATTGCTCCTCGTCACGTAAGAAACATCCGCCCCGGGCATGCGTGGCCATCACAGTATACCGGGTGTGTTGCGCATGGCTTAACGGTAGACTTGAGCAAACCCGACGATGTTCACAGAATTGTCATAATGGCCGTCCTTTCGGGACGGCAAAGGCGGCGCAGGCTTGTAGGTAAAGCGCGCGCGCTCACCGGGGCCAATTTCTTGGTCCACTGAATAATAGACTGCCCGTCCAGGATCGTCGGTGCCCGGACGAAATTCATCTTTCCACCGCCAGGAATGTAGGATTTGCAGCCTAACATCGCGCACCGTCTGCTTCGAGTTATTGACCACTTCTCCTGTCACCTCCCCGGTTTCACTGATCTTCACGTTCTGAAGGGACACAACGCGAGTCGCCTCCTCGGCAGATGACAAAGTCGCTGCATTTCCCGGCGGCACCAGAGCTGCAATAGCGAAGATCCAAAAGGTACCGATCGCGACTACAGAGCCGATGGGCTGCATAACCCCTCCTTTCTTATTTGAGCCACGTTTACGCTATTTGAACGGATACCAAGTTTCAACACCTCAATCTAAAGGAACCGCGGCAGCCTGCAGCCCTTTGCTTTTGTTGGGGGCTCTCCCCGGGACTAGACCCCGAGACGCGTTCTGATCTGCTGTACGATTTCGCTAGGAGACAAGGCCGCATTGACATGTAAACTTGTCGTTGGCCTCTCAAGAATGTCGAACTGGCTCTGAACCAAAGCTGGATTCATAAAGTGATTTTTGCGTTGTCTGACACGCTGCTGGATGAGGGGAACGTCCGCTTCCAGATAGACAAAGACCACATCTGCCCCGATGCGCAAGATCCTGCGGTACTCTGCTTTTAACGCCGAGCAAGCAATCACCGCATTCTCCCTGAGCCCAATCAACTTTCTAATTAAGTCACGGATGGCCAACAGCCAAGGCATTCGATCATCGTCGTTCAACGGCACCCCCCTGCTCATCTTTTCAACGTTTGCCGGGTGATGAAAGTCGTCGCCTTCATAGAACTTCCAGCCAAGCGCTCCGGCGAGGAGTTTGCCGACAGTTGTCTTTCCGGATCCTGCCACGCCTATGATGATAATGACCATCTCGGTATTGGATCAATGCTATCGCACCTATCGTTGATCGGACAAGAGCGGTGAAGCAATTGCGGTTACAACCTGCCAATTTTTGACCCAAACCGCCCCTGGACTGACCTCCGGGGCCAGTACGCGGAACACAAAAAATGAGAAAATTAATTGACGCGCGGGCTCCAGATGATGCACAATAGGCCATTTTTAACCATTTCTGTCTGAATCCGAAAGGAGGTCTTTGATGCTAAAAACGAGATTCGAGTTCGGCTGGTCCTTAGCCGTAATTCTGGTTCTCACGGGTTGTCAAGGCGGCATGAGAAGTCCGGAGCCGGAATCCACCGCAAGACCTGCATGGACGGTGGAGAATCCAAGCGCAACCAAACAGGCACAAGCAGGCGCGCAAAAAGGAACACCTGCCGCCGCGCGCGAGGCTGGCTCTTCCAGCTTGGAAGCTCTGCGGGAAGGTCGAACTCCCTCGACGCCCGAATCCAGTCCTGTAAGAGAAATCTATTTCGATTTTGACCGTTACGACGTGAGGGCCGATGCGCGGCAGATCCTCCAGAGCAACGCCCAGTGGATGAAAAATAACCCCTCGGCCCGAATTGAAATTGAGGGGCACTGCGACGAACGCGGCACGAACGAGTACAACTTGGCGCTCGGCGCTAGGCGGGCGCAATCCGTGAGGGATTATCTGGTGACGCTCGGGATTCCCGTACAACGCCTGTCGACGATCAGCTACGGTGAAGAGATACCCGTCTGCACCGAAAAGAACGAAGCGTGTTGGCAGAAAAATCGCCGCGCGCGTTTCGTCATCATGCCGGCGCGTCCCGCATCATAAGAACTGTCGAGAACTTCGCACCAGTCTCGACGCGCTCAACGTCACTCTTTGACCAGGATTGCACCCTTCTCGAGGTTTTCCGGTCCGGCGGGAAATCAGGGAGGGGTGCGCGGTTTCGGCCAGCCGGTTGCACGATTCCTTCGACTGACGTAACTTCTCGAAAACAACAGCGAAGGAGTGTGCCATGAATTCGAGTGATTTCGTCGTCGACGTTCATCACCACTACATGCCCCCAACATTATTCGATCGTCTTGCCGCGCAAGCGGGGGGACGACGGATCGTGACCAGGGAGATCAGTTTGACTCTCAATCCATCCCGCAAAGATTTGGACGCGCACTTGAGAGTCATGGAGGAAGCCGGCGTGAACGTATCGATCCTCACCGACCAGGTCCAGGTGATGGGAAGCGATGTTGCCCGGCTCCTGAACGACGGCATTGCCGATGTTGAGCGCAAGCACCCGAAGCGATTTCGCGGCGCCATCCACTTGCCTGTTCATGAACCTCAAGCCGCGCGACGCGAGCTGGAGCGAGGCATTGATGAGTTGGGACTGCGGGCAGTGGCTCTGTTGGCCTGCCATCTCGACGTGCAACTTGACAGCCCAACGATGGATCCGCTCTATGAAATCATCGAGCGGCATAGCTTACCTATCATCATACATCCGCAATCCAAACCTGCCGGATCCGATACAATCTACAATTTAGACCGGTGCGTATTTCGACCACTCGAGACGACCCAGGCGATCGTTCGTGTGATGTGCAACGTCTTGCCGCGTTTTCCGGGTTTGCGCTTCATCATGCCGCATTTAGGTGGAGCTGTCTCGTCGCTCAAGGGACGCATGATGGCTTTCTTCGAGCCCGAAGGCACCGAGGTCCCCAACGAACTCAGGGGTTATCTGAAAACTCAATCAGAGCAGAAGCGTCTCGGCCTGGGAGAACGATTCGAAAAGCTGTTCCAGTCGCTTTATTTCGACACGGCGGGGACCGGCGCCTGGCATCCGGCAATAACGGCCGCGTTTAACGTCACGGGCGCCGATCGCATCATGTTCGGAACGGATTATCCACTCGAGTGCAAAACCGCAGCTAATATTACCGAATCGCTTGACATGATCAGGCAGGCACCTTGCTCCGCTAGCGACAAACTGGCGATATTGGGGGGAACGGCTTCGGCGCTATTCAAGCTGTGAATGGGCAACCGGCACACGCTCTCTTAAAAACCCCATTGACATCAGTTCCGCATCAACACATGATAAAAAGAAAAGCGGAGGAGGCTGCAAATGAAGCGAAGCCCGTTGGTGCTGACTGGTGGCATGATGTTGATCGTAGCGCTGGCAATTCCTATTTCGGCTACAGCTCAGCCGCCATTGGAAAGCCGGGTCGGCAGACTGAGCTTAGGGGTCGAGGTCGGTGCTCTGGCGGGCACACTGGATGGAACTGCATTGGGCCTGGCTTTTAACGGTGATTATTTTCTAAGTCAGAATTTAGCGGTTGGGCCGCTTCTTCAAGTCGGAGTAACCAAAGACCTCTTCATGTTTGGCCCCAGTGTTCAGGTCAAGTACGTTCATGATTTCGATCACCGCCTCAAGGGCACGCTGCAAGGAGGAATTGGACTTCTCTATGCCGACTGGGATCGGCGAAGACGGGCCAGGGACGACACCAGCTTCCTTATTCCCCTGGGACCTGGAATCGAATACAGGATGACAGATAGCGTTTCCTTGAGCGGTACTGTGCTTTTAAACTTCACGGATATCAGAGTTCATGGGCGCAGTGACAACTTTTTCGCCTCGTTGCTCGGCGGCGTACGGGTACGCTTCTAGGTGATGCTAAGCGTGCGCAAGCACAACTGAAGCAACACCGCGGCTGATTGTCTTTGGATAGCTGCGGTGACCGTCGAAAGTAGTCGCTTTGTTTTTAGCGCCGTGGCCTGCTCTTGATCCGGGCCTGCTTCGGCTACGCACGTCGGCACCCGATCAGATAAACTCTCGCGTAACATCCCTGTGCGGCTTTAATTCAAACCACAGCTTTGCTGCGCGCTTGGGGAAACGCCAGCGGCCGCAGGATTGGATCCGATGCGGCAGGGTTTCCGCTTTACCTCCCAGACTAATCTGATCGAAAGAGAAGCTGGCGCTCCTCCTCGCTTGTTATTCCGGGCGGTACTTAGAATCAAAAGCAAAACAGCCGCCTGTCACGGAAGGGTAATGGCTTATGCACTCAAGGGCTGCTCGTCACAGGGTGAGCCGGCAACCAATCGCCCTAGTTCCCCAAGATTGACAGATTTGGTGAGGTATTGATCGAACCCTACTTCCAAGGCCCGCTGTTGATCGTCTTTTTGTCCGTAGCCGCTCACTGCGATCAAACAAACGCCTTGTAGTTTTGGCTCTTGGCGTAAGGCTTGAGCCACCGCGTAGCCGTCTAGTCCCGGCAAGCCGATGTCGCACAAGACAACCTCCGGCCGGAAACGGTGCGCTGCTTCGATACCATCCATTCCAGTTAGCGCGACCTCCACCATGTGCCCAAGTTTCGCCAGGTAGTCGCGCAGATTCTGGGCAGCCGCCAAATTATCTTCAATGATGAGGACGCGGCGGAGGCGGGTTGCAGCAAGCGCTGGCTCCTCTGACTTGATAAGCGATGGTTCCGTGGTAAGTGGAAGACGAACGGCGAACTCCGAACCTTGCCCAAGCCCGTCGCTGGTTGCCCAAACCTCACCCTTATGCAGATGAACCAGGCCCTTAACAAGCGCCAGACCTATACCTAACCCGCCCTGGCTCCTGTCAACATGTACGAACGGCTCGAATATTCGAGCCAAGGCCCCTGTTTCAATCCCGATACCTGTGTCTCGAACCGTTAAGAGTGCGGCTTCCCCGTTTGATTCTTTCGTTAACTGCACCGTCACGCCAACTCAACGTGCGGGCGAAAGGTGCATTTCACGTTAAACCGAGGAACTCATCAATACGTTGCGAAAGGTCGTCAAGGTTTAGCGGTTTGGCTATCACGAGGACCCCTTCCGGCACTTTGTCCGTGTATCCTGTCGTGGCGATGACAGGCAGCCGCGGCTGAAGCATGCGAATCTCATGGATTAGGCGCACCCCGTCCATTCTCGGCATCTTTATATCCGAAATGACGATCTCAAACTCAGAAGATACAAAGAGTTGAAGTGCTTCAATCCCGTCTGCGGCTTGATGCACCTCGTGCCCTTTAAGCTCCAGGAACATGGCCGTACATTTCCTGGCAAGTGGCTCATCTTCAACCAGTAGGTGCCATCTAACGTCATTGCTAACGGATCAAGAGCGATGGGGCGGACACTTGGCTAGCATGGCAAAGGTCGCAAGCTGCCGGCCTTGTCGCAACGCGGGGAGTCTGCCAGAGCAAGCACTGGATTTCAATGCCGGCGTACGAGCTATAGTGATAAGCCTCCGACGCAGTAACATATCAGCGGCAATTCTGCCTTTTTTCTGCTGACGCCACGGCCGACAGGGCCGAGTCGGCATATCTCCTCTGCCCACAAATTAAAGACCAGAGGACAAGATCTGACAGCACATGATTGGTACGCTTTGTGCCTGTCAAAACGTCCGACCTATTCTGCCCGACAAAAGAGGATCTCTGCACGTGAATGAATGGAAACGTTTCGACCTGGTGGATAAAGTGGTTCATGACGAATTATTCAAGCGGACCAGACGCGAGGGAGAAGAAGGGCTGATGGTCGCTATGCTGCGCTCTGCTATTGAAGACTTCCAGAAGTATGTTCTTCCGAGAAATCAGGCAGAACAAAGATTGTTTCAAGATGCGGCAAACTGGCTTCTGGATAACAATACTGAGTGGATTTTTTCTTTTGAGAATATCTGTGAAAGGTTGGAATTAGATCCAGGCGCCCTTCGTTGGGAGTTGCTGCGGTGGCGGGAATCAAGACTCGGTTGTACCGAAACGAAGAACCGCTCAGGGGACGTGAGAACGAAAGGACACAAAAGGATAGCTACGAAACGCTGACGCGGAAGCAGCCTCACCACGTGCACGTTATGTCAGCAAAATTCTTGAAGCAACGCCTAACCAACCGACCGTTCCGGTGGCCAAATAGTCTGAGCTTTGGCGGGGTATCCAGACGTAAAAAGTCGTGCCCTGATTTAGCTCACCTTCAACCCGTATTTGTCCCCCGTGCTCCACCGCGATCATCTTGCATATAAGTAGCCCAAGCCCGGTTCCTTGTTTCTGATGAGCTTTCGCGCTATCTGCTTGCTGATATTTGCCGAAGAGGCTCTTCGCTTCATCTGGCGCAATCCCGATTCCCGTATCTCTTACCCAAAACTCCACCCCATCGCCCGCTGTTCTAGCGCCAAGTTCAATCTGACCTTCCTCGCGCGTGAATTTCAGAGCGTTGTTGACCAGGTTATCAACCAATCGATCGAGTTTCTCACGATCCGCCGAAATGAAACCAACACCAGGTTCGACGTCAATTTCGAGACTTACCTTGGATTGCCTGCTGCGACCGGCGTACTTCCGTTGTGTTTTCCTGAGCCAATCCCCGACATCAACAGGCTCTTTTTTTAGCTTCAAATAACCGGCTCTATACCTGGAAAACAACAAAAACTCGTCAAGAATCCTAATGAGAGTATCACAGGCTTCTTCAATGCTGAGCATGGATAGTTGTTCGTCTTCTTGTCGCTCGATCCCGTCACGCAGCAGTGAGGCTGCAAAAGCTATCGTCTGCACCGGGTTTCGCAGATCGTGTGCAATCATAGCCGCAAAGTCGGCTTGGCGTTCTGTGACTTTATTTAGTGATACGCGCATCTCCTGGATCACCTGTTCAAATCGATCAACAGTTTGGTCGACTTTGTTGCAATGTTCAGTCGCACTCTGTTGCGGTTCGACTTCACCCAGGGCTCGTGCGGCCGTGATCACATCTTCCAATCTTCTGCGAATGAATAAGTGAGTGCCCACCCATGTGCCGACACCCGCCAGCAGCCAAGTGAACAATAAAACGAACAGACTGCGGTTTAACACGCGTTTAGAGGATGCAAAAGCAATGTCAGCAGCTATTCCGACGCTTAGGAACAAAGTTCTGTTGTCCGCTAAGCTGTGCAACGTGGTAAACCCGTGGAGACGCCGTACACCATCAAGGTCCTCCGCTTCCGTAACTCCCTCTTTTTGCTCAATGAGAGTCTTCACGAGGGGAGTCATTGCTGATTTACCCACCCATTTCTCTGATTCCGGAGTGCGCGCAAAGATGCTGCCGTGGGAATCCACAATCATCAGTATCGAATATGGCGGCAGTTCCGCCCTGCTCGCCACTGAATTCAGCCAGTCTAAATCTACAGCAGCAACGAGCACTGCATGAACTCCACCGTTAACATCAAAAGCCGGATAAGCCATGGTGATGGTTGGTTTCCCGGACATTCGCCCAATCGAGACTTGGCTTATTGCGAGACTCCGCTTCTCAATTGCCTTCCGGAAATAAAACTGCTCGGCAATGCTTGGATGGGCGGCGGCCGAAGGGCCACTGCAAAAAACATCACCTCGGGAGCTCACCGCCGCTATATTGGTATAGAGTGGCAATGTCCTCATAAGGTCGGCAAACAGTTTGCTGCACTCTTTGGAATTTCGACTGCGAACCGCGGGAAGTTCCGCCAAGACCCGCAACAAATATTCCATCGAAGAAATGAGTCTTTCCTGTTCGCTCGCGGCCAGTCGGGCAACTCTAATCGCAGTCTCCTGCGCTTGGAGACGCGCCTCACGTTGTTGCTCCCAGAAGACGTATCCAATAATCAGGATCATGCTTGGAAAAACGACCAAGAGGACAAGCAGAATCAAGCAAACTCGGATTCTGTTGAAAGGATTGCGCATCATTCATCCTTAATCGTGCGATCGTACTGTTATATATCGGTCGTTATAGCACACCCACACACACCGGGTCAGCCGTATAAACGCAGGGTTAAGACTTAATAATCTCCACCTACGGATGGTTTCGGCGTTGCTCCACCTCCCTTAAGAACCCCTAGTAGTAGCTAGTGAATTCCATGTCCGTGCAATCGAACGGTTCACCGAATCGAAAGAACACCTTCTATGAAGTCTTCACAAGTCGCAGACATCGAGACGTCATTACAACGCAACAAACGATCGTAGCGGCGACAGCACAACCGTTCTTGGCGCGGTCGGCGGACGCGGTGAAGAGCGTTCTAAAAATCTTCTATCTTCCAATAGGAAGTCTTATCGATTACGTCGAAACGTCTCCATTCTACTGGCCAGGACGAACATGGGAACGTTTTGGCATGATAGGCAGAAAGCGTACCAAGGACCTGCTGTCGGTCCTTGTCCTTTTGTTTCCTGATTTGTCTCGAGCGCAGACATGCCGAGTAGGGCCCGTTGGCCTTACGGTCATCAGAAAATAGGCAGAATTGCCGCTGCTTTGGACTATACACCCGCAGTGGCTCATGCATGGCTCTCGTAGGTAGATGAACGTTTTGACAAGTTTAATCTTCGAAGGAGAACGACGAGGATTTGGGCCTTGCGATCGTGACTAAGATGGTCCTCGGTGACGATGTCGAGAATGACGGCGGGTAGAGACCATGTTGATACAATCTTGATGTCTCTCAGTGCGCATTCAGGGGACCCGTTTGTTGCAGCAGTCCGTTCGAGCTTCAGTTTTTACGGCCTGGTGACCTGATCCCGCCCTAAAACAGGGTAGTTTTGGGCTTTAACCTTTACTTGGACAAGTGCTGTGGTGAGCAGGTGGAGGATTAGTATTCGCGATGTTAGAGGTGATACAGCGCTCAATTGCGTCCTTTAAAGAGCGTTGAACCGGTTCTGACCGCAATCCTGGCCGTCGCAAACTCCCGCAAGTAATAGATTACGGCCAATCGGCAGTTTCCGCGAAACCTCCCGTCCAGACTCCAGCGTATGTCGCAGTTCTCTTAGCCAACCAAAGCTTGTGTTCTACTGGAAGTCAGCTTTTTACAGAGGATCACTGCTGTCCAAAATAGGTACAAGTGCCGTCGCTGCATATT
Source organism: uncultured Syntrophobacteraceae bacterium (assembly GCA_964410485.1). Classification (GTDB taxonomy): domain Bacteria; phylum Desulfobacterota; class Binatia; order UBA9968; family UBA9968; genus CAYPHJ01. The sequence goes on along the minus strand of CAYPHJ010000032.1, from coordinate 13 downwards.
GATTTACCGATCA
>CAYPHJ010000031.1:0-45565 GCA_964410485.1 uncultured Syntrophobacteraceae bacterium | reverse complement strand
TGGATGAGCAACGCTGAAGTTGCGTTCAAAGTTCCACGGCTCGAAGGTTTCCCATACCCGCAGACTGTGGGCAACCGCCACCGGGGCAATTTGAGCACCATGACGCTGTGCAAACACGGCCATGGCCATGGCACCGCTCGGAATCGAAGCAAAAAAAGTGGATTTCTCCTCCACGCCAGAGACTTGACTCAAGATGAGCGCACCAAGAGCGCCGATCACAAATGCAGCAATAGTGGCCGCTACAATCGCTCCAAGGTTAGCAGCCAAGGCTGCGACCACTGGAGGAGTGAAATAGAGCGATACGGCCGAACCTAGTATGACTTGGCCCATTTGGCGGGTGTACGGAACCGCGTGTGCCCGTATCCCCATTAGATTGACAGTAGCCACCGCCACCATTGGACCGATCATCCAAAGAATTGGAGTGTCGAGTCGCGCCAACAGATAGCCCGCTGGAACCCCTATGGTCAGCGCCTTGAGCATCCCAGGCAGTCGCCCTCGAAGGCTACTGAATTCGTTCATTCGCTCTCGTTCGATCCCACCAATTTCTAGGACATAATACTAGGAGCATAGCGACATCGCCATGATGCTCGCCGGGATTACAGACTAAAAAACCGCAATTCAACTGATTACGGCCCGCCCGCGGCACGTAATACTTGTTGCTGCTACGGACGGTCCTTTAGCAGTGGCGAGCCAAAAGGTCTGTGTGATTATTGCAGTTAAACTTAGCCCTGTGATTTCAGGTGCTCGATGCGCTGCCTGACGATTTCTGCGAAATCCGAAACCGGCAGGCCGTCGGGAATAGGGAGCGACTCCGCCCCTAACTGCACAATCTTTTCATTCAGGGCATGCAGACTCGAGCGGATCCGTTCATAATCTTGCAGATATTGTCGGCAGGCCAGAATATTATCGTCAATTTCTTCCAGGCACTTTCCCAGCTTCCGGCTCTCCTGGCTAAAACTCTGGCGTAGATAATCGACATTGGCCTGAATGATTTGTTCCTCGACCGGCCGTATTTGTTTGGCAATCTCATTTTTCATGTCTTGAAGAGCCTGCAGCAAGCGCTCGTATGATTGTTCTTCTCTCATTAAATCCTCCGGCATTTGAAATCGCGGCTCTCTCCTGCCAACATAGTGCTCAGCCAGTGATTCGGAGACGCGTTTTTTTACCAGCGTTAGCGCGGCGTGTGCATCACGAATTTTTCCGTCAATCTTCGTCTCATCAGCGAGCAGCTTCGCCAGTTTCGCCACAGGTCCTGCTGGAGTGAGGATCACGATTGTCGCTCCACGATGCCGCGACCGCAGCTCTATCTTTGAGGATGGTCCAGTGTCTATTATCGGCTCTCCAATAAAAGTGCAAGCATTCTTTTGGAAAAGCCCAGAAACCTTAGGTGGGACTTATGGAAATGAGGTGTCGTTAAGGAACTATCCAGCGTGACTAACTCTTACGTGTCTTTTTTTTCGCTAAGCTGCCGTTTCCAGCCCAGAGTTCGAGCTTTGGCGCCAATATGTTCGGCCTCGGCAATCATCCCCTTCTGCTGATAAAAGATGGACAGACTGGTGTGAGCCAATTCATCCTCAGGAAGGAGATCAACGAGTCTTTTCCCAAGCTCAATGGCTCGATCCAGGTCTCCCTTGTTGGCAAGGGTCATGGCCAAAGCATGGAGAGCGTCGGCATAGTTCGGATCTTCTTTTAGCGCTTGTTCATAAGCCTCGACCGCTTCATCCAACCTGTCTTGGGCAAAGAATTCCATTCCGACATTATAATGATCTTCCTTGCTCATCGCTTCTATTTCAATTGAAATGACGCGCGAGGCGTTGCGGACTCGGAGCTATTATCACCAGCTTGAATAGCTCCGTTAGTACGACACTGTTGCAGTATCAATTTCTTCAACAGGACCGGATTGACCGGCTTTTTAAAGATCACACCCTGTAAGCCCTCCAGGCAACTATTCTTGATAATGTGATCTTTGTCATAGTTGAATGCGGTCATCAGCACAACGGGAAGTTGGGGCAGCCTGTTCTTGATCGCCTGATAAACCTGATAACCGTCCATGTCCGGCATGACCACATCGCTGAGTACGAGATCAAATTCCTGACGGTCCAGGCACGCCATGGCCTCCATACCACAGCCGATCGTTTGAACACTACAATACTCCTCTTCCAACAGATCCCTCAGCGATTCACAAACCGCCGGATCATCATCGACCACCAGTATTTTTAGGCCTTTGAGCGGATGACGACCGTCGGTTTTGGTCCGTTCCAAACACCTCTTGCGCGGCTCCACCTCAAGATCCGTCATCATTTTTCCACCCAGGTACTCTTTCGTGCCATATTCCTCTTCGCCCGCCATGCGACCGATCTTCACCGTGATGTCCTGAATCTTTCTTATCTGCGCGGCCACTGATTCCAGCCTCTCGGATTCGACGAGATAATCCTCGTCGGTCGCAACGCGCCCCACGTAGGTCTGCAGCATCTCGATTTGATTGACAAGGACTTCGAGAGAATTGTTCACTTCATGGGACAAGCCGATTGCCACCTCGCAGAGCGTGGCGAGCTGATCCCGACGTCTGATGTCGCGAATGTCCTTCGCAAATCCAATGGAGCCCATCTCCTCTCCATTATCGCCATAGATTATCGCCGCAGAGATCGCCACAGGAATCATCTGTCCATTGCGCGTTTTAAGGCTGGTTTCGAAATTGCTCACCTTCCCCTTGCCCTCTCCCACGCCGGCACGCATTGCTGCCATAACCTTGCGCGCGGCGTCGAGATCCGGATAGATTTCACGCACATTCCTACCCAGCATCTCCTCGGGCGCAAAGCCCAGGTTCCGGCGGGCACCGTCATTATAGAAGGTGATCGTGCCACGCCTGTCGACGCAGATAATAATATCGGGACAGCTCTCTATGAGTTTTTGAAAGTATTGCGACGGTAATGACATCGGCCCCCTGACAATCGCGCTACAATGATAGTTTCACCACCATATCAATGCAAGACCCGCCTCTGCCTGAACCCGCGCCGGCCTGGTCTCCCATAACAAATATAGCGAAATTTGACCCACAAATCGCCATAGGCCACGATGGCGTGGCGTTTATGCTGTATTGAGGACCGCGCTCCGGGCGTCGATGATCCTGAGTTCGATGGCTGAGGTGCCGTTCCATTCTTTTTCAGTCAGGCGGTACGCCAGATCGACTTTTTCGCCCGCGCCAACCGAAGACTCTTCGCCTGGACCGAAAACAACGCCAGCGAGGTTACGTCCGCTGTGCCGAAACCGAAAACGCGCGCCGTTGGAAAAATTCGTCCGTTCGCAGACCTCGACATTGCGTGTAAGGAACAACGGCTCGGGGTTACCGACTCCGAAGGGTCTTAGAACTTCGATCTCACGCATCAGAGAAAAATCGATTTGAGAAAAGCCCAGTTCTGCGTCGAGATCGATTACCGGCATCAAATCCTGGTGCGTCAGACTCTCTCGCGCTACTCCTTCAAACGCTTCGGCAAAACGCTCCAACTTATCAGCTCTGATCGATAGACCCCCCGCGTATTCGTGTCCACCGAATTTGACCAACCAATTCGCACACCGTCGAAAACCCTCAACCATGTGAAACCCGCGAATGCTGCGCCCCGATCCCTTCCCTTCAGCTGAGGCGAAACCGATGACTACTGTCGGGCGATAGAACTTTTCTACAATGCGTGAAGCAACGATGCCCAAGACTCCGGGGTGCCACCCCTCTCCTCCAAGCACAAGGGAGTAACGAGTCCCTCCGTTCATATACGTTTCAGCCTGAACGAGAGCGCGCTCGAGGACCTCCGCCTCGACCAGCCGGCGTTCTCTATTATGTTCATCGAGTTCTCGCGCGATGCGCAGCGCGACTTCGCTTGACTCGGTCGTCAGCAACTCCACTATCTTTAGGCCACAATCCACTCGTCCCGCGGCATTGATCCGGGGCGCCAATTGAAAACCAACTTGGCCGACGCTAACGGCTCCCGCGGATAATCCGGCAATTTGCTTGAGGGCGATCACTCCGGGCCGGACTGAACCGCTGAGTTCTGCCAAGCCGCGCCGTATGAGGGTGCGGTTAACTCCTTTTAGTGGCACCATGTCCGCGATCGTGCCCAGTGTGACGATGTCGAGATAGCGGCGAAGATCCGGATCTCCCGAAGCCGCAAACCAGCCTGTGTCGCGCAGTTTCGCGCGTAGCCCAATGACCAAGTAGAAGGCCAACCCCGCCGCGCACATTCCTTTGTCGGGGAAAGAACAATCGCGCTGATGGGGGTTGATAATCGCCACTGCGGGTGGCAGGTTATTGGGCGGTTGGTGGTGATCGACAACAATAACATCGAGGCCCATGAGCCGCGCTGCCTCGATTTCCTGTGCATTGGAAATGCCGCAATCGACGCTCACCACCAGAGTCACGCCCCTCTCTTTTAAACGCCTGAGCCCGCTTATGTTGAGGCCGTAACCCTCATCGATGCGATGAGGAACGTAAAACAGTGGCAGCACCCCAATCTGTCTCAAGAAACAAACCAGTAACGCAGCGCCGGTGGTTCCGTCCACGTCATAGTCACCCCAGATGCAGATCAGCTCAGAATGTTGAACGGCGTGAATCAGCCGGTGGACCGCGGATTCCATTCCAGCCATCAGAAATGGCGACGGCAGATCAGACCGCAAGCTTGAGGAGATATAGCGCTTCGCCGACTCGCCATCGGCCAGCCCCCGCAAGACCAGCAGCCGAGCAAGCACTGTGGAAACCTTAAGAGTTTCGATGTGACGTAACACAACGCTCTCGTCGGCTTGTTTGAGGACCCAACGTTTGTGCGTTGGTTCGCCCATCAGAAACGTCCTTGGATCCACCAGTGTCTGGCCGGCTTTGCGGTCGCAACGACCAGCAACAGTCGAAACCTAAATGTTAATAACGCATCACCGGCAGAGGCGCTTTTTGACCGTCCCTCGTGGACACTCAGGTCACGACGTATCATCTTAGGAGGGCCGCGCGAGCTTTCGCTTTTCCCACAGCAGAATAACCGGGCTGGCAATGAAAATTGTGGAATAGACTCCGGTAATGAAACCGACGAGCAGCGTGAAGGCGAATGGACGAACTACCCCTCCGCCGAGGAAAAACAAAGCCAAAAGCACGACAATTGCCGTGGCGCTGGTGATAATAGTTCGGCTAAGCGTCTCATTTATGCTCGTATTAATGATACTTTCTAGATTGTCGCGTCTCAGTTTGCGCATATTCTCGCGAATACGGTCACAAACAATAACGGTGTCATTGACAGAGTATCCGATGACGGTGAGTAGAGCCGCTACAATGGTCAAATCAAACTCATAGCCGACCACCAACAATGCTCCTACCGTGACCAAGACGTCATGTGCGAGAGCGATGAGCGCGCCGATGCCGAAGCGTAGATCGAAACGAAGCCAGATGTAAAGTCCCATCATAATCGTGGACGCGAGCACGGACATGAGGCCGCGAAAGCGCAGATCTGCACCGACTCTGGGTCCAACGGACTCGATTCGTCTGATCTCAAATGTGTCGGCGCCAAATTGCTCGGCCAACGGCGCGTTAAGTTGCTCGCTCAGCGCGCCGATTTCAACGGTAGTCTTCTCTAAACGCAGCAGGTATTCATTAGCCTCAGGCTCGCCGAAATCTTGAATCACTCCCGCGCCAAATCCGGTGCCGTCGAGGGCCCGGCGAATGTCGGGAATCGTGACCCTCTCGTGAAACTTGAGATGGACCATCGTGCCGCCGGCAAAATCAACGCCGAGATTGGGCCCCTGAGTAAACAAGATGATCAGGATCGCCAGGTTAACGAGAGACGACAAGGCAAAAGCGACCTTGCGGTACCGCGTAAACGGAATTTTTGTTCCGGGCTTAATTAACTCCATTGCCTGATTTCTAAGAATCCTTTCGCGCAGCCTGCTATGCTAGACACTGACCCGTGCGAGTGCACGCTGGCTGATGCGGTAATCGTAATAGATCCGCGTCAAGTAAACGGCAGTGAGAACCGTAGTAAGAATACCGACGCACAGCGTGACCGCGAACCCTTTGACAGGACCGGTACCGAACTGAAACAGAATCACACCGGAAAGAAATGTCGTGATATTCGAGTCGAGGATTGCCGGCAAGGCATTTTGGTAACCCGCCTCGATGGCCGAGCGCGGTTGCCGGCCCGCGCGTAGCTCTTCGCGAATACGCTCGTTGATCAGGACGTTGGCGTCCACGGCCATACCCAGAGTAAGCACAATCCCGGCGATACCTGGAAGAGTCAGAACGGCTTGAAAGCCAGCCAAAATCGCCATCAAAAACAAAACGTTAAAGACAAGGGCGACCACGGCGACGAGCCCGGCTCCCCTGTAATAGGCCACCATAAATGCAACGACAAGCGCCCCGCCAATGATGAAAGATCGGAAGCCCCGCTGGATCGAGTCTTTCCCCAGTGACGGACCAACAGTCCGCTCCTCAATGATTTCCACGGGTGCCGGAAGCGCCCCCGCGCGCAATACGATAGCAAGATCACGTGCCTCCTGAAAGCTAAAGTTGCCGGTGATTTGCGCGCGACCACCACCGATCCGCTCTTGAATTACCGGTGCCGAATACACGCGATTGTCCAAAACGATCGCCAGGCGACGCTTAACGTTCGCACCCGTAATCTGCTCGAACAATCTCGCGCCTTGCGAGTTTAGAACCAATTCCACATGCGGCCCCTGGAGCGGATTATCGGTTCTTATGCGGGCATCGGTGATGTGCTCGCCCGTCATTAACGTCCGGGCCTCCAATACGTACGCAATCCGATCCGCTCCCAGCCCTGCCTCTCCCCGACCGGCGTGTCCATAGAGAATCTCGCGGCCCGGGGGCGGGCCGGTGCGCAGCGCGGCGTCAACATCGGCCGGTTCGTCGACAAGTTTAAATTCGAGCAGAGCCGTCCTTCCTATGATCTCTTTTGCCCTCTCAGGATCTTGAATCCCGGGCAGCTGAATCAAGATATCATACTGGCCTTGGCGTTGAATAATGGGTTCGCTAACACCGAACTGATCGACACGGTTACGGATCGTTTCCAGTGACTGATCGACCGCGTAGTCCCGCAATGCGCGCATTTCTTCCTTACTCAGGGTAAGCAAGAACTCCGACGTGCCCCCGGCAGCTTGCGTGCTCACGACAACAAGATTGACGAAATCGCTCGTCAGCAAAGCTCGCACGCGCTCGGCGGTCTCGGTTGGCACTTTCAACTGGAGCTGAGTCCCTCGGATTCGGTCTACCGAAATACCCGAGATGCCCCGCTCTCTCAAAAGATTCGCTAGGTCCGTTCTCACCCGATCTAGATTATTCTCGATCGCCCGATCCACTTTGACTTCCAGCACCAGATGGCTTCCCCCCTGGAGATCCAATCCCAGATGGATTCGATCGCTGGGAAGAAAGCCAGGCCACCAACCGGGAAGCTGGCCTAAAAATGATGGAGTAAGATAAATCAACGCCGCGACAGCCAGTACGACAACAATATAGATTCGAGCCGTAACACCTCGTCCCATTCGGCTATTCCCTTCCTTCCCTGGTCGGACTCTTCTCGGCCGTCATCACGGCCGAGACGTGGGGTCGATGCACGCGGATTCTCACATTCGGCGCCACTTCCAACGTCACCATCTCATCCGCTAGGGCCACGACCTTACCGTAAATTCCTCCGGAGGTCATTACCTCATCGTTCCGTTTCAGACGGCCAAGCATCTCGCGATGGTCTCTCGCTTTCTTCTGCTGCGGCCGAATGATCAGAAAGTACATAATGATGAAAATTAAAATGAACGGGAACAAGGTCATGAGGGGTCCCGGCCCCGTAGGCGCCTGCGCCACTTGCGCATATGCGATGTCCCACATGTTTCCTCCTAATGACCTCGAGCCAGGCTAAATCCGATCTCTTCGTCCCACGATTCCCATTGTCCATTTTCGATGGACTGACGACACTTCTCCATTAAACGCTGGTAGAAATATATGTTATGCCAGCTATTTAATTGGGCCGCAAGAATTTCCCCCGCGACGAAAAGATGCCGCAGGTACCCACGCGAAAAATTTCGGCATGTATAACAGTCACAGGTTGAATCGAGCGGGCGCGGATCCTTGGCGTATTCGGCGCGTTTGATGCTGAGCTTCCCTTCTGACGTGAACAGTGTTCCGTTTCTCGCGTTGCGTGTCGGGATAACGCAGTCAAATAAATCAAACCCGGCGCGCACGGCACATAAAATGTCCTGGGGGCGTCCTACGCCCATGAGGTAACGGGGGCGATTGTTCGGGAGCATGGAGGCAGTGAACGCACCAACAGAGTAAAGCAGCTGCTCCCCCTCGCCGACCCCCAGTCCGCCCACCGCCAACCCGTCGAAGGGCATCGACAACAAGGATTCCGCACACCGGGCTCGTAAAGGTTCGTCGGTACCGCCCTGCACGATGCCAAACAACATCTGATCGCGGCGCTGGCGAGCGTTCAGACATCGCTCCGCCCAACGAATTGTACGTTCGGTCGCAGCATGCAGGTACTCCGTGGGAGCGTTGTGCGGCACACATTCGTCCAACACCATCGCGATGTCACTGCCCAGCAGTTCCTGGATCTCTACAGCTTTTTCCGGAGTGATCCAGTGATAAGAGCCATCCAAATGTGACTGGAAGCGCACGCCGTTTTCCGTGGTCTTGCGCATGGCCGCAAGGCTAAACACTTGATAACCGCCGCTGTCGGTTAGAATCGGACCATCCCAACCCATGAAGCGATGCAGTCCGCCGAGACCTGCGATCAATTCTGCCCCTGGCCTGAGATATAGATGATACGTATTGCCCAGTACGATCCGGCAGCCGATCTCCTTGAGATCCCGTGGCAACATCGCTTTCACCGTGCCTTGAGTCCCTACCGGCATGAACGCGGGCGTATTCACGACTCCGTGAGCCGTCACAAGGCGACCGACTCGACCCTTGCTCGCTGGATCTCTCCGAATGACACTGAAATTAGCAGCCATTTCGGTGTTCGTTTTGGCCGCTCATGCCTCGTCTATTGACCATCATAGGATCAGCATGGCATCGCCGTAGCTGTAGAAACGATACTGAAGCCGAATCGCTTCGTTGTAAGCGCGCCGGATAACATCCAGCCCGGCAAATGCAGCAACCAGGAGAAGCGGGGTAGAAGCGGGTGGATGAAAGTTCGTCACGAGACCATCGATGACGCGAAACGAATCCCCGGGTCGGATGAAAAGTCGTGCAATGCCTTCATCCGCTACGACTCTGCCCTTCTGTAAAGCCACCCATTCGAGCGCGCGGGTGCTGGTCGAACCGACGGCAATGACGCGATGACCCGCTCGTTTCGTGGAATCGATCTTTTCCGCCGTCCTGGCGCTCACGATATAGCGTTCGCCCTCCATTTGATGCATCTCGATTTGTTGTTCACGTACCGGCTGAAACGTGCCTGCCCCAACATGCAGCGTCAAACGAGCCCGCCGTATCCCCCGCGATTGCAAACTCCGAAACAACTCGGCAGTGAAATGCAACCCGGCAGTGGGAGCGGCAACGGCACCGGGATGTGACGCGTAGACAGTCTGGTAGCGCTCCCAATCGACCTCGACCGCCTCGCGCTTGCGCCTTATATAGGGCGGCAATGGCGGCTCTCCGGCAGCCTTCAGTTGATCGTCAAAAGCCCCTGCATACTCGAATTCCAGACCGAAGCGGCCGCGCCCAAGTTCACCGATGACATGTGCATGCAAGTGGCGGGAAAACGTTATACGGCTGCCGATTTGTGGTTTTTTGGCGGCATGAATCAAGGCGATCCACAGTCTCTGTTCGTCGGCAAATCGCTCCAGTAACAGCACTTCGGCAGTGCCGCCGCTGTCCTTGAGACCACGCAAACGCGCCGGAAACACGCGCGTATCATTCACGACCAGCAAGTCACCCGGATCGAGAAAGTCCCCGAGGTTGGCAAAGAGCGTATGCACGATCTCGTTGGTGTCGCGGCGCAAAACAAGAAGCCTGGAGAGCCCCCGGTCCTCACCGGGTACAGCGGCAATTAAAGATTCAGGAATATCATAATGAAACGCTTTAATGTCCATCGGGTTAGCTGGACTGGAGCTGCCGTAAAGCGAGAGCCGGCTCCACGTGCGATCGGGTACTCAGCTGGGAAAACGCGGACAGCTGGCGTGCACCAAGCCTACGGCATTCAAACGGTCGGCTTAGGGACTGCTGTGAACGCTATGTTTGCTCGTTCTTTCTCAAAAATGGCGTGAGCAGATCGATCGGGACAGGGAAAATCGTTGTTGAATTTTTCTCCGAAGCCACCTCGACCAGACTTTGCAGAAAACGAAGCTGCAAAGCGGTGGGCTCCCGCGCAATAACAGCCGCGGCATCAGCAAGCTTTTGGGAAGCCTGAAATTCACCGTCAGCATGGATGATTTTGGCGCGCCGCTCCCTTTCCGCTTCGGCTTGCCGTGCCATTGCGCGCTGCATTTCCTGCGGCAGATCGATATGCTTGAGTTCCACGAGCACTACCTTGATACCCCACGGATCGGTTTGCTGATCCAGAATCTCTTGAATGCGGCTGTTGATCCGCTCTCTTTCAGCCAAAAGCTCGTCGAGCTCTGCTTGGCCGCATACGCTACGTAAGGTCACTTGGGCCAGCTGCGACGTAGCAAACAGGTAGTTTTCCACCTCGCGCACCGCCTGATTTGGCTCCAAGACCCTAAAGTACAGCACCGCATTAACCTTAACCGATACGTTGTCTCGAGTGATGACGTCTTGCGGCGGGATATCCATGGTAACAGTGCGAAGATCCATGCGCACCATTCTTTCGATTCCCGGAATAATGTAGACAATCCCAGGACCGCGGGATCCGACCATCCGACCCAATCGAAAAACGACCGCCCTTTCATACTCTTTGAGAATTTTGATGCCACTGATAATGAGAACCGCAAGAATGATCAATAACGTTGCTATGGGCCCCAGACCAAACATGATCCCCCCTCTCAGCTGTTCATTGGTTGTTAGACAGCCGACTAACTTTCAGGCACATCCCCTCGTATCCGACAACCTTTACTTTCTCGCCGATCTCGATCTCCCCGTCAGCGCGCGCATTCCAATATTCACCGTGAACGAAAACCTTCCCCAAAGGACTCAATCTGCCCCGCACCTCACCGACTTCGCCGATCAATCCTTCCCTTCCCATCGTAGGTCTTGCATTTTGAGAGCGAACCACCAGATAACTGATCGCCAATACGAATGTTCCGACCGTAGCAACCGCCGTAAAGACAATACCGCGATCAACGCCAAAATCAGCGCCCTGCGTGTCAAACAGCAACAACGAGCCAAGCGCCAGAGAAATAATGCCGCCGATGCCGAGCACGCCAAAGCTGGGGAAAAAAGCCTCGCTCGCCAGGAGGGCAATGCCCAAAAGCATCAACAACAGACCAGCGTAGTTGATCGGCAACAGTTGAAAAGATGCAAACGCAAGTAAAAGGCAGATGGCCCCGGCCACTCCCGGAAAAAATGTGCCTGGATGGGAAAATTCCATATAGAGACCGAGAAGGCCGGCCATTAGTAATAGATAGGATATATTCGGGTCCGCAATGAGATTGATGATTTTTTGCTTCAGATTCATCTCGTGGCGAACGATGTGGACGTCCTTCAACGAGAGAACATGATCTCTCCCATTCAGATCAACTTTTCGCCCGTCCGCCTGTTTCAACAGCTCGTGGAGATCCTTGGCCACGAGATCGATGACGTTTTTCTTCAACGCTTCCTGTTCCGTAATAGCAACGCTGCGGCGCACGGCCTCAATGGCCCATTCGGCATTACGGCCGCGCCGCTGGGCAATGCTTTCGCTGAATGAGGCCGTGAAATTCTCGATTTTTTCACCCATTACACCTTTGACTTCTTGACCGCCGCCGGCAACTGGATGCGCTGCCCCGATATTTGTGCCCGGAGCCATGGCCGCGACATGCGCGGCCATCGTGATGAACACACCGGCGGAACCCGCCCCCGCTCCACTCGGCGACACGTACACGATTACCGGCACGGGCGACGCGAAAATCTCCTTTACAATGGTTCGGGTGGAGCTCAACAATCCGCCCGGCGTGTCGAGCTGAACGATCAACGCCCGCGCACCGGTTGCGTTGGCCCGGGCGATGCTCTCGCGAATGAAGTCGTCCACCGCCGGATTGATGCTTCCGTCAATCGAAATCAGATCGACCTGCGGCGAAGTCGACTCGCTCAGCTGAGCCAGCCCGGCAACGCCATGAGTCAAAAACGCCAGAACAAGAAAGGCCTTAACCGCGCGAGCCACGCATTTCTTGAATGACTTTCTTAATGTCTTCCCAAACAAGCTTTTTATCTCCTGGATTGCGCAATAAGTAAGCGGGGTGAAAGGTGGGCATCAGTTTGATCCCATGATAGTTGTGCCAGCGGCCGCGCAGTTGCGTAATCGGACTCTTGCTCTGCAGCAGAGTTTGTACCGCGAACTTGCCCAGTGCTACGATGATTTCGGGCTTCACCAGTGCAATCTGTTTTTTCAGAAACGGCTCGCAGGACGCGACTTCGTCGGGCTCGGGGTTGCGATTACCCGGAGGACGGCATTTGACGACGTTGGCGATGTAAACATCGTCCCGTTTTAGACCCATCCCCTTGGTGATAATATCCGTCAGAAGCTGGCCAGCGCGCCCGACAAAGGGTTCGCCCTGTAAGTCTTCATCCCGCCCCGGCCCTTCGCCGATGAACATGAGCCTGGCTTGGGGATTTCCCACCCCAAAAACTAGATGCGTCCGGCCGGATGCCAGCTTGCAACGATGGCAATCACCAATAACCGCGTGCAGCTCGGTGAGACCTTTGGCTTGCGAAGCAGGGCCGTAGTCGGAAAAAAGATCGCCATCGACGCTTTCGGTCAAAACTTCTTCCGTTTGGCCACCGAGTTTTTTTTCCGGACAGAAAGTCTTCTTGGAGACAAAGTGTACACCTAAACGCCGGCGCTGCTCCAAATAGCAGCGTACTGAAGTTGCCAGTGAGCTAATCTCTTCAATATCATCTTGCTCAATCTTATCGAACACCGAAGCTCCTGAGTCACAGAATGTTAGCACCGCAAGCCGAGGGGGCGCAATATCGGAACGTGAACTGTTTCGCGCTCACATCCTCGAAGCCGCACACCTCAGCTGCTCGAGATACAAGGTCCGGGTCTGGACCAGAAAAGCAATTGTTTCACGCCACAAATAGTCCGGATACGTGTGCCCGCAGGCTCGGTAGCCGCCGCTCTGATAGACTAGCGTTGTCTCCCCATAAATACCCGATTGCAAATAGATTCGGTGCGCCGCATTTTTGGTTGATGCCAGGACAATTTTGTCTCGTTCCAGATAGCCGGGGTCAATGTTGATCCGCCGGCCATGCCCCCCTTCCTTGTCGCCACGATATCTTTCCTCAATCTGCTGCGTCTGGAGTTTAATGGCTGCTAGCCGACCCGGGGACATCAGTGGAACAAATGAAACAAAGCGCCGTAACAGCCCGGTTCCCATTTCTGGCTCGTAGTAACGCGACGTGTTCCATGGCAGTAATTCCGACCGGGCATCCACCGCGCCAAGAATCGCCGTGAGCTTGCTTTCCACCTCCCCGAACAGGCCCGACTCGGACGAGAGCAACGCGACAAAATACTTTGCGGGGCTCGGCTCGCCGGGGACTCCCATATCATCGAAATCTCTTTAAATCCAGCAGATGATCGTAAATCCGGTCCGCCAGCTCGTCTTTGCTCATCAATGGCAGAGATTCAATGCACCCCCGCCGATCGAGTATCGTCGCAATATTCGTATCGGCGTCAAAACCGCTCCCTTCCGAGAGCACGTTATTCGCCACGATCATATCGAGACATTTCTCGCGCAACTTTTGCATCGCATTGGCAGTGAGATCTTGGGTTTCTGCGGCAAAGCCGATCAATAGCTTGCCGTTATTCATTGCGCTCAACTCCTTCAATATGTCGGGATTGGGCTCTAGGCGTAGCGCCATCGGGCCGAGTCCTTTCTTCATTTTTCTGTCGAGAGGCTCAGCTGGCCGAAAGTCAGCTACCGCCGCTGCCATAACCACCGCAGTACACCCGGAAAACTCTTCCATCACGACTCGCCTCATCTCAAGCGCAGTGGTTATGGATATGGTGCGCGCGCCTTCAGGCGGTTTCAAGCCCGTTGGCCCGGTTACCAGCACGACTTCAGCTCCACGTCGTAAGGCAGCGCGAGCCAGGGCATAACCCATCTTTCCCGAAGATCGATTGGAAAGATAGCGAACCGGATCCAAGGGTTCGCGACTCGGTCCTGCCGTAATCAAAATTATTTCACCGGTTAGATCTTTCGGCTTGAGGAGCCGGCGAATTTCATTCAGAATCACTTCCGGCTCAGGTAAGCGACCTTTGCCTTCGTATCCGCACGCCAGGAAGCCATCGGCGGGCTCCAAGACACTATATCCAATGCGGCGGATCTTTCGGAGATTCTCCTGTAAGATCGGATTCTCGTACATGTGGACGTTCATGGCCGGGGCGATCAGCACGGGCGCCTGAGTTGCCAGTAGAACCGTTGTCAACAGATCGTCGGCAATGCCGGCAGCGATCTTGCCGATCATGTTCGCAGTAGCGGGGGCAATGACAAAAATGTCGGCGTTATCGGCGATACGAATGTGACCGATCTCGGACTCTTGCGTCAAACTAAAGGTATCATTCGCAACAGCCCGGCCTGAGATAGTCTGAAACGTAAGCGGAGTCACGAACTCCATCGCGCCGCGTGTCATAATGACCTGAACGGCAAAACCATTGGTGACGAGCAACCGGACGAGCTCGACAGCTTTGTAACAGGCAATGCCTCCGCTCACGCCGAGCACCACGCCGGGCTGATGTTGTTCCGCCATCACGCTCTGCAAAATATCTGAATAATCAAGCTCTTGCAAACTTTCTCGCGTAGCCGCGCAGGGCCTCACATATTTGGGCACTGATGCAACTTTTTTGTCACACTTCGTGTCACGAGCTGTTCTCGATCAAACCGACGGCGCTGCAAGCTTGCTTATTTGTTACGCCGTTCGGGTCGTTCATTCCCGTTGCTCGGTGGCACGTTTTTGGCTTCGTAGAAAAGCTTGATAAACCGAAAAGCTTCAGGTAATTGACAACGAGCCTCGTGAAGAGGACGTGAAGGAGAGAAGGAATGGAATTACAGCGGTGGGACGTGGTTTCGAGGATCAAGACACTTTGCTTGCTGATTATCATTGGCGCGCTGTCTTTGACCTTGCAAACCGGTCATGCCTACGACGATGTCTATGGTGTCACGCCGACGAGCGCGACAGTTACGCTGCTTGTGACGCCGGACGGCACCGAGCTAGCACCGACTGGGACGGTTTTCGAAGAAGCCGAGACAATCCTGGCCAGTGCCGCGACTGGTGCGGATCTGGGCGATGCAGCTTTCGAGTTTGACGATTTCGAGTACGACCCATGGGAATCCTTCAACGAGAAAATGTTCTGGTTCAATCGGGAAGTCTTGGATCGCTTTCTCCTTAAACCTGCCGCCACCGCATGGAATTTCATTCTGCCGAACCCTGTGCAACGCGGCATCCACAACGTATTTGATAACCTCGCCGTGGTAAGGCGGGTTGTCAACAACACTTTGCAATGGAAGCCTGCCAACGCGGGTAAGGAGCTGGCTCGTTTTACCATCAACACGACCATCGGCATCGTTGGCTTTTTTGATGTCGCCAAAGATGGCTTTGGGATAGAACAAAGCGATCAGGATATGGGGTTGACATTTGGTGTCTGGGGAGTGGGTCCGGGTCCATACCTCGTGCTGCCATTCTTGCCGCCGCTCACGGTTCGCGACGGTATCGGCTATGCGATCGACAGCGCCATGACCCCTTACGTTTATTTCTTGCCGTGGTATGTTACGTTTGCCGGCACAGCGACAAGCACTGTGAACGAGCGCTCTCTCAACTTGGATCGGTTTGAACGCGTCGCCGAGACCACCGTGGATCTCTATGGAGCGGTGCGCAACGCGTACCTGCAGAGCCGGGCGGCGGCGATCAAACGTTAACCCAACTCGAATGGGGGGGCAATGGCCCAAAAAAAACGGAATTGGCTCTCTGGAAAAAAGATCGATCCAAAGCCCATCGGCGCTTCGACATCAATTAAGGAACTCGTCGACAACAATTTCGTTTCCTATAACTCCGGTCGTCTGCGGGAGGCGTGCCAGCTTTTCGCCGAAAAAATTCTTCAGGAGGATGTCGTAGTCGGGATCAGCCTGACCGGCGCCCTCACCCCCGCGGGGCTGGGCATCTCGGCGCTTGTTCCGCTTATTGAAAACGGTTTTATCGATTGGATTGTCAGCACCGGAGCCAATCTTTACCACGACACGCATTTCGCCATTGACCTGCCTCTACATCAGGGTACGCCGGACATCGATGACGTCACGCTTCGGGAGGAAGGCGTGGTGCGAATCTACGACATTTTTTTTGATTACGGCATTCTCATTTCCACCGACGAGTTTTTCCGTCAAGTGCTCGTCGCGCCCGAGTTCCAAAAAGAAATGAGCACTTCGGAAATGCATTTTCTCATCGGCAAGTATCTCACAGAACGAGAAAAGGTGCTGGGCACCGAAAAGAAATCGGTTCTGGCGACAGCCTACAAGTACGGCGTGCCGGTTTATACTTCCTCTCCCGGTGATAGCTCCATAGGCATGAACGTTGCGGCGCTGGCGCTCAAGGGCAACAAACTCGCATTTGACGTTTCTCTTGACGTCAACGAGTCCGCCGCCATCGTATTGGACGCCAAACGGCGCGGCGGCAAGAGCGCGGCCATAATTTTGGGCGGCGGATCACCAAAGAATTTTTTGCTGCAGACGGAACCGCACATCCAGGAAGTGCTGAGCCTTGCGGAAAAAGGCCATGACTATTTTATCCAGATCACCGATGCTCGCGCCGACACAGGCGGACTTTCGGGCGCCACGCCCGCAGAGGCGGTCAGTTGGGGCAAAATCGACCCCGACCAACTGCCGGATACGATTGTCTGCTATACCGACTCGACAATCGCACTTCCCATCATGACCGCCTATGCCTTGGCCTCATCCCCGCCAAGAAAGCACAAGCGACTGTTCGACCGGCGATCCGAGCTGCTTGAACACATCGCCGGCGAGTTTCAGGAAAAATTCGGCAAGATCAAGTTGAGGTAAGCCCGTCAGCAATGAAGCATTGGCGTCCTGGAGTATCGTAGTCTTGTTTTTTAAAATACGTTTACTCGTCCAACACTCCGCGACTCCAGCACTCCAAGCTCTACCATCGGAGTTAGGCGATTGGGTCACGCGTTGTTCCAGGCTAACGACGAGCGGAGGTTGACAAGCAGCGAGGCCTTCATTAAATAAGCCGTGCTTGAATGTAGTCACATCAGCCAGCCGTGGTTCAATTCACGAACAATTCGGAACAGGTAAGAAAATGCCAAGAACCAAAAAGAAAACCGCGAGCCGTCCCGCCAGGAACCGTTCGGACAACTACTTCGATGATGCCGCCCATGATGAATCGGAAGACGAAGATCTTCCAATAGATGAAGCCGGCAGGCGCAAGATCAAAAGAAATTACGAAGAATTGCTGGGCATTCGCATTGATAAACTGAAAGGTCGCATTCTCAACCGCGAAAAAATTAACAAAAACATCGACGGTCTCTACTTCATCTGTTTCGAATGCAAGCGAATTTGCCACAACCTGGATGAGGGGTGGGTGGAGGAAGCCGGCACTCAACACAACTATTGTGCCGGTTGCGCGAAGACAAAGGGCATCCGCAGTAGCGCTGCTTAAGTCGCGATCCGCAGCCGATCAAGCACAGCTGTAAGCTCCGCCGGAAGTCGGCTCTCTACCTTTACCAGCTGTTCGTCATCGGGGTGCCGAAACTGCAGGCTCACGGCGTGCAGAAAGTGACGTTTGAGCCCCAATCGTTGCTGCCGAGCAGCGCCGTAGACCGAGTCGCCAACAATTGGATGTCCGATCACGGCCAGATGTACGCGAATTTGGTGTGTCACGCCGGTGTTCATTCGCACTTCCAAGAGGCTTAGCCTGCGGCCTCCCGCCAGCTTACGGTAATGGGTGAGAGCAGTCCACGCTTTTGGCCTTGGACCCGGTCCGGACCCGTCAACGAGCGGCTGCATCCGACCTTTGCTGCCCGGCTCATGCATCAGGGGATAGGCAATCTCTCCCTCGAGTGCCGTACTTCCCCAGACGAGCGCCCAATAGCGCTTTTCAACCTGCCGCCTGCGAAATTGCAGACGCAGGTGCTCGAACGCGGGTTGTGTTTTGGCAACCAGCACCAGACCCGATGTATCCCTGTCCAGCCGGTGAACCAAGCCCGGTTGCCAGCGGCTGTTGCCAATGCTCGTGAGCGCTGGTCTGTGAGCCACTAATAGATTCGCCAAAGTGTTCTGATCACGCGCTGAAAAACCGTGCGTCGCCATACCGGCAGGCTTATCTGCAATCAGCAGAGACTCATCTTCATAAGCGATCTTCAATCCGTGATGTGAAGCGGAAGCCGGAGCATCCTGCAACCAATCCATGGGCCCATGATAGGTGAGCAGGTCGCCGGCTTTCAGCCGATCCCCTTTTTTGCCAACTTTTCCGTTGATGAAAAAGAGCTTCTCGCGAAGGGACTTGACCAACTGCCGCCGGGAAAGATGGGGCAAGCACTGTCGGGCAAATGCATCCAGCCGGATGCCTGCGATTTTTGCAGGCACACTCCAGCGCTTCGCTGACCCAAACACTTGA
The DNA here is from genome assembly GCA_964410485.1 of uncultured Syntrophobacteraceae bacterium. Taxonomy (GTDB): domain Bacteria; phylum Desulfobacterota; class Binatia; order UBA9968; family UBA9968; genus CAYPHJ01. Next base: position 26,808 of record CAYPHJ010000031.1, on the reverse strand, counting down.
TCCAACATGTTTCCTCCCGTACTATAGCCGCCGGTCGGCCAGTTCAACAACGGATGAAAACCAACGTCTACAGCGTGATCATGGCGGGCGGCCAAGGAACGCGGTTCTGGCCGCTTAGCAGGGCACAACGTCCGAAGCAACTGCTCCGGATCATGAGCCGTAAAAGCCTCATTCGGGAAACATTCGATCGCATTGCGCCGTTGAGTGGACGCAGTCGAACTCTCGTTGTGACCGTCGCCGAACAGCTGCGCGCCACGCGCGACGAACTGGTGGTCCTGCCTCCGGGCAATTTTATTTCCGAGCCGCACGGGAACAACACCGCTCCCTGTATCGGACTGGCGGCACTTGAGATTGTCAACCGAGATCCGCAAGCAATCATGGTCGTCTTGCCGGCAGACCATTGGGTGGCAGATCTGGGCGCGTTCCGAACGAAGCTCAGGGTAGCAATCGATGTGGCGCTGCGTCGAGATGATTTGGTGACGTTAGGCGTACGACCTGATTATGCCGAGACGGGCTACGGGTATATCGTCAAGGGCAGTGTCTTAAAAGCAGCCCCGGGAGTTTCCGCGTACCGCGTGAAGAAATTCAAAGAAAAGCCGCCCCGAGCTACAGCCAAGGCACTGATTCGTCAAGGCTCACTTTGGAACAGCGGCATCTTTATATGGAAAGCTTCGACACTGCTCGAACTCTTGCGGCGGTACCAACCTGAGATCTTCGGCCCCCTGGAGCACATTCGAACGGTCGCCGGCGGCCAATCTCTGGCGACTCCGACGCGCGCTTTGCGCAGCGCTATCAGTCGAGCTTACGCGGCGATGCCGAGCATCTCGATCGATCACGGGGTGCTCGAAAACGCCGGTACCGAAGGGCGAGTGATTACTCTCGAAGCCGATTTTCGTTGGAGCGATATCGGCAGTTGGGAGGCGGTTCACCGGATGATGCGGCGAGACACGAACGGCAATACGGGCCGTGGCAAGTGGTTGGCGTTCGATTCCAGGAACTGTCTGGCGCACGCCGGGGACCGTCTCGTGGTTCTACTCGGCATTCAGGACCTTTTTGTCGTCGATACGGCGGACGCGCTGCTAATCGGCAATCTAAAGCGCTCACAGGAAGTTCGAGATCTTGTCGCAGAGCTCAAGAAAAAAGGATACGCGGCGTATACAATCAAATAGTGGCCACAAACCCGCTTTTTATCCGTCGCCGTCCCACGACGAGCCGCTCTTGCAACGATGCACCGCAAAGGACCATTGCGCGATAGTGAAACAGTCGTCTTCATCGATCGCAAAGATCGAGAGTACCTCGTGCGGCTGGAGAGAAGTCGGGCGATTTCAATTCGCGGGGGGGCGATTTCCGCCGCAGATCTCATTAGCAAAGACGAAGGGACCGTAGTTCGATCCTCCCTCAATGAAGCTTTTTTGGTTCTGCGCCCGACTCTGCCTCAACTGATACCCAATCTGCCACGTCAGGCCCAAGTAATTTATCCGAAAGACCTGGGCCCCATTATGATCTGGGCAGACCTTTTCAGCGGCGCTCGCGTTATCGAAGCCGGCGTGGGCGCAGGAGCGTTGACGCTGGCGTTGCTGCGTGTCATTGGCACGGCTGGCCATCTCTTCTCTTATGAACTTCGCGAAGACTTTGCCGACATGGCGCGGAAAAATGTTGCGGCGTATCTCGGCTCCGCTCCCCAGTGGACACTGAAGGTTGCCGATGTCGCTACCGTTGCGGAAACAGACATTGATCGAATGATCCTGGACCTGCCGGAACCCTGGAAGGCAATCGAAATTGCCTGGAAGGCTTTGCGACCCGGTGGCGTTCTACTCTGCTACCTGCCAACGGTCCTGCAGGTAAAAAGCCTTGTGGATGGACTGAGAGACGATAAACGCTTTGCTTGTATTGAGACTATGGAAACCCTGATGCGCTTTTGGCACATTAAAGGGTTGAGTGCGCGGCCGCAACACCGAATGGTCGCTCACACGGGGTTTCTCGTCACCGCGCGCCGTTTGGCGGAGGGTCAACAAGACATCTCCCGAGGTCGGTAATTGCTCAACTAATCATTCAGAGCAAGAGAGCTCGGGAAGAGGATTCTTACCTTTTAAATTAAGGCGCAAAAGAGCCACCTCCGCAACGCGCCTTTCGAGTGACAATGCCTTGCATTCCCTCTTGCAGTTCGATATCGGTTGTGCAACAAGGGGCTTAATCCCTTCCCTCAACTGACACTTGCTGGCCATGGTGCCGTACATACAAGCGCGCAACGTCATCCTCACCTTCCGGCCGAAGAACCGGGAACCGGTCACCGCGCTCCAGGGGCTCGACCTCGAAGTCAGCCACGGAGAGTTCCTGAGCGTCGTGGGGCCATCGGGGTGCGGCAAAAGCACCTTTCTCAACGTGCTCCTCGGACTCCTGAAACCCGATCAGGGAGATCTCCAATTAGGCGGAAAAAAAATAACGGGTCCCGGATACGAGAGGGCCATGGTTTTTCAGGAATTCGGTCTTCTCCCCTGGAGGACGGTTCTCGCAAACGTCGAGCTGGGCGCGGAACTCAAAGGCGTGCCGGCTTCCATAAGACGCGAGCGGTCCAGGGAGCTTATTCACCTTGTCGGCCTGACGGGATTTGAAAACCATTACCCTCATGAGCTGTCGGGCGGCATGAAGCAGAGGGTCGGACTTGCGCGAGCGCTGGCTACGGACCCCGAGGTGCTCCTTATGGACGAGCCTTTCGCGGCCCTGGATGCGCAAACCAGGGATCTTATGCAGATGGAGCTCCTGCAGGTCTGGGACCGGACCAAGAAAACCGTTATCTTCGTCACCCACAGCATCGAGGAAGCCGCCTATCTATCAGACCGGGTCGTGGTGATGACCTCCAGGCCGGGGCGCGCCAAAAAGGTCCTCGACATTAAGCTCCCGAGGCCGAGAGATTACGAGATGAGACTCTCGCCCGACTTTAACGATATCAAGGCGATGATCTGGAACTCTCTTAAGGAGGAGCTGATCTCCAGAGGCGCGGGGGATGGGCGCTAAGCGGATATACGAAGAATACCGGAGGTTGATCCTGGGGTTCGCCTCTCTGATCGGCTTCCTGGCGCTTTGGGAGTTCTCCCTAACTTACGTAATCACGTTTGATCCCTTCTTTTTTACCAAGCCCTCCCATATCGCGACCGCCAGCAAGAATCTCCTTCTTGGAGAGCGGCTGTGGCGAGACCTGGCCGTCAGCAGCCGGGCGTTTCTTTGGGGCTTTGGCGCGGCGGTCATTGTCGGAATTCCCATGGGTGCTGTGATGGGGTGGCGCAGGCGGGTCGAGTACACGCTTGACCCATTCTTGACAGGACTCTACGCGAGCCCGCTTGTGGCCCTGGCGCCGCTCATCATCCTTGTTTTCGGGGTAGGGCTCGTCGGCAAAGCCGTTTTGGTCTTTCTTCTTTCCGTGTTCCCCTTCGTCTTCAATACCTATACCGGCGTCAAGTCCGCCGACCAGCTCCTGATCAACGTGGTCCGGTCCTTTGGCGGAAAAGAGCGGCACCTTTATACCAACGTCATCTTGCCGAGCGCCCTTCCTTTCATCGTGGCCGGGGCACGCCTCGCGATCGGGAGAGGGATCGTGGGGGTCATTGTCGGCGAGTTCTACGCCGCCTCCGAGGGGATCGGATTTGCCATTGCGCACTTCGGGGACACTTACCAGCTGGCCGAGATGTTTGTGGGAATCGTCGTACTGGCTTTAATAGCGGTCGCGTTGACCGAGGCGTTGAGAAAGTTCGAGCTCATCATTGCGCCCTACCGGGCGGAGATGGAGAGTCGATGACCGAGCTTCTGAATTTTTACAGGGAGCGGGAACCCCGTGTCCTGGGGATCGGGTTCATCGTCCTGTTTCTCGCGGTTTGGGAAATCGTCCCGCTGTGGGTTTCGCTTCCAAAGGGCGTCAGCCTGTTTTTCACCACGCCGTCCAAAATCGCGGTGAAGTTCTACGAGCTCATGGCAGACGGAACAATCCAGGAACACTTTTACGTGAGCGCCGTCGAATTTGTCGTCGGGCTGGGGCTGTCTATAGCGGTGGGGTTGCCGTTCGGCCTGATCCTCGGCAGATCGAGAACCATGGAAGCGCTTCTGGATCCCTATGTCACCGCACTCAATGCCACGCCTCGGCTCGTCTTCTTGCCGCTTTTAATCATCTGGTTCGGCATCGGGATATGGTCGAAGATTATGATCGTCTTCCTCGGGGCCGTTTTTCCGCTACTGATCAACACCTATGCAGGTGCCAAAAATGTGGACCGGGTGCTCATCAACATGGTCCGATCTTTCGGGGCCAGGGAATGGCACGTCATGAAGATCGTCGTTCTGCCCTACTCGGTCCCTTACATCGTCGCGGGCATGCGGCTGGCCATTGGCAGGGCCGTGCTAGGAGTCGTGGTGGGCGAGTTCTTCGGGGCCACAAAAGGCCTGGGGGCCATGATGGCTAGGGCAGCAAGCGCCTTCCAGGTCGATGTTGTCTTCGTCGGGGTGGCGATCTTTATGGGCATCTCTCTGATCTTCACCTTCACCGTAAAGAAGATCGAATCAAACCTCTCCCGGTGGCGCCCCGAACAAGTGAAAACATTCTAAGAAATTGAGCGTGCCTCCTTTTTACTTGGAGGGCTTTCTTCCCATCTCCTCGAGAGCCTCGTTCAACACGCCGCGTGCCACGAACTGCTCAATATCAGGCGCAGGCTTTCCCGCCGGCCATCCAGCTTCAGGAGTTAATCTGGAGTCGAACAGCACCTTTAGTAAGTCGTGGGGGATCTCCGGCCCGAAGGCATTCTGGATCTGCTTGTAGAAAATCTCGGCGACCTTCGGATCCTTTATTACTTCGAAGTACTTACGGATAACTTCTATGGTGCCCGCTCGGTTCGTCTTGATATAATCAGTGGCCTTGGCTGTAGCCTTGACAAACCGCTTGACTTCATCGGGCCTTTCCTTGATCCGGTCCTTATGGACCCAGAAAGTCCCGCCTAATCTGGGAATATAGTCCCCTGTCCGCAGGAGAATCCTCTTACCTGCTTGCTCGGCCGCCGCCGCGGGCCCAAATGACAGGATGGCCGCGTCTATGGAACCGGTAATGAGGGCGGCTACGCGGTCAGACTCCGCGGTAAAAGCGAGAACCCTGTAGTCCTTGCCGGCCTCCATCTTGAAAAACTGGCCCAGCGTCACCACCGTCTCTTCGTAAGGCGCGGAGCCGGGCCTCTCGACGCCGATGGTTTTACCCCGGAGGTCTGCCACTGTCTTGATGTTCGGTTGTGTCGTAATCGTCCATTGGGAGATCAGCGACTGGCCGACGACGAACACAATCGGGGCGCCCCTCAGCATTGCCTGGGAACCCCCGCCTGGAATAGGCACATAATCGATTTCCTTGGCAATCCCCGCCCTGACGAGCGGGCCTCCCTCTGTAGCTATGAACTCGGCCTGCAACCCTTGCTCCCTGAACATGCCTTTCTCGTGGGCGACATAGGAGGGGATATGAAAGCCGCTGGCCGATATCGTCCTTCCCACTCTGATCTTGGTCTGCGCGGTCGCGTCCGCGACATGTCCCCCCAGAATGGCTACAATTGCGCCGCCGAATACTGCTGTGACCAGATACGGTAGGGACTTTACTCTAGGCGTTCGCATGGGAGTGCTCCTTTCTGCGCTTTTTCGCCTCAGCATGCCGATCTTCCCTGTCGCTTTTTTCCGAGACATATCTCCTGGCAGATGAAAAGGCAAGAGAATCATGCCTCATTGATAAGGGGCTTTTTCACCACCTCAAGTAGTCGCCGAAACTACTCAAAGGAGGAAAAAGCTTGCGGGCTTGGCCGTGGGAGGGAAATCTTTAAAAGCCGCCTTTGCCGTGTTCTTACGCGTAGCCCTTTTGCAGCCACCACTCGGCAATTTCGATCCGCCGGGCGAACCACACTTTAGGAAAGCCCTTGGCATACTTGATGAACTCGTCAATGATTTTGGCGCGATACGGCACGCCGGAAACAAAGGGATGTAGGTTAAAGGCAAAATACTTTGGCGCTCCCTGTTCTCCTTCCCAATAAAGGTAGTCGAACTGATCCTTCATGATCTGCAACAGGTCTCTCGGCGTTCGTCCGGTGCCGTAGGTTGAGTAGTCATTGCACCCAGGCACATTATAAGGAACAACCACGACTTTTCGCCCATGCGCCTCGAGTACATAGGGATTGTCACTGTTCAGAGGATCTGCCCACCAGACAAAACCGGTTTCCGCGACCAGCTCGAGCGTATTGGGTGTCGAGGCATGACCGGGGGAAAGATAGCCGGTCGGTTTTTGGCCCAACACTTTTTCGAAAGCCGCGACGGTCTTTCGAATTGATTCTCGTTCCTGCTCTTTCGTGTACATGAAGGAGTATTCGTGCTCGTAGCTTTCCGAAGAAAATTCATGGCCCTGAGACTTGAATTCTCTGCATTCATCGGCAAACTGCTCGACCTTCAAGCCGTTCATCAGAAAAGTCACTTTGAGATTATGGCGCGCAAAAAGGTCCACTATTCTCCAGATGCCGGCGCGATCCCCGTACTCTCGCTCCGTCACTAGCGCCATATTCTTTTTAAAAACCGCTTTTGGTGGGGGTATAGTAGCGCCGCCTTGACGTTGAAGCGACTCGTGAGTGGCAAAATTTTCCGGCCACACTTCCCATGGCACGATGAAGGTCACGCAGATTTTCGCTTTGTCCGGCCATTCTATCGGTTTTGGTCTCCCCATTATCACTCCTTAGTCTAGATTTTTGCCAACCCTTTAACGCCGTGCTTGCTTCACTGTTCAAGCGCCCAAAGCGATTCCCGGCTGGGCCTGCGTCTGAACGGTGTTGCTCTTAGATATGAGCCAGCTCAAACATATATTGAACCCCGCTTAGATCGTCAAGCAGATGGAGCATTTTCCCGGGGAATCGCGATGAGTTTTTCGCGTACAGAGTAGGCAGAGACAACACCGGTCCTGAATCGGTTCAGAGTGAATCAGTCTAGGCAAATAGAGATAGGTTCCATCGAGGCGAATCGCGCTCTTCGCACCGCAGAAATGCCCCTCCTGCCAACTGAGGATCACGTAGTCCGTCGTGTTCAATCCTGGCGTCGCCGCGGCGTTACTTGATCACCCTATCCGCGCGCGCCAACACATTTGGCGGAATCGTCAGGTCGATCCGCTTGGCGGCTTTGAGATTGATAATAAATTCGAACTTCGTCGGCTGCTCTACTGGCAACTTACCCGGCTTGGCGCCTTTAAGAATCTTATCGACATAGATGGCAGCGCGCCGGAACAAGTCGTTGATGTTGACGCCGTAGGTCATAAGTCCGCCCGCTTCGATATATTCTGGCCTGCTGTATGTCGCCGGAAGCCGGCTCTTTGCTGCGAGTTCTACAATTTGTGATCGGTGGGAATTGAGTATAAGGCTCCCCAGCACGATGACTCCGTCCGCACGCCCCTCGGCTGCGGCTCGAAATGCGACCGCAATATCCTTGGCATTGAGCACATCGAGGTATTGGTATTAGTTGAGTAGGAAGGCTGGATTTATTCTAAGATTGAATTGAACGCTTCAATACAGGTCCAGAAGTAAACAATCGCTGAAGGTACCTCGCTAAAGAACAAAAACCCAGCCCCCCTGCAGCTCCAGCAGTCTTCCGCCTAGCCTTGGATTGTATAGTGGAATAAGCCCTGATCCTTTCCAGTTCCGAAGCATTGCCGGCATTTGCCGTCGCCAGCGGACTCAAGTTCTTCCGCAGATCCGTAGTACTCCGGACAACATGCCATGGGGCCGACATTTTTTATATTCGATAAAAGAGACAACGGCTATGGCAGACCTGCGCTCTAGTCTTACCCATAATTCTTTCGTAACGTCCCCCAAGTCTCGTGAATTTGCGCTATGCGAGATGTAAGGATATAGCGTGAAGGTCGCGGCAATTTTGGTGGACGCATGAGCAAGGATCAGAAACTCACGAATCTGGAGCTGCTGCTCAATCGAATCAAAGAAGCCGCGCAGGATGGCGATCGGGTCTCTCTCGGAGCGATTTTGGAGGTGGTGGGACGCAGTTCGTTCGGCCCTTTATTGCTCGTGGCGGGCCTGGTCACGCTTGCGCCCCTCATCGGCGACATTCCAGGCGTGCCGACGATCATGGCGATGCTCGTGCTTTTGACCGCCGGACAGTTGCTCTTCGGACGGCAACGCATTTGGCTCCCGCGCTGGCTGCTCAGGCGGTCCGTGGCGCGAAACAAGCTCTGTAAGGCGCTCGACTGGCTGCGAGCCCCGGCGAGATTTGTCGGTCGCTTCCTGCGGCGGCGCCTTACGATCTTCACCCAAAGCGCCGGAATCTATGTCATCGCGATCGTCTGCGTTGTCATCGCCGCCGCGATGCCGGTGATGGAGCTGGTGCCCTTTAGCGCCAACGGCGCCGGCGCCGCCCTCACCGCATTCGGTCTATCGCTGATCGCCCATGATGGGCTCCTGGCGCTACTTGCTCTCATGTTCACGGTCGCCACCCTCGGATTGGTCGTTTATCACCTGCTTTGACCCGAAATCATTTGTCCGGGTGGTTCCTGACGGAAGCGGCGAGGACAGTCACGCATCGAACAGCGCTCTTTGAAAGCGTGGCGGGTGGATTATTCGCCGCTGTTTCCAGCTCCTCCCCCGAACTCGTCACGTCCATCGCAGCGATCAACACCTTGGTGATCGCCGCCGCTGAGGGTCCATCTATCACGATATTTCGTCGCTCCAGCTCATGTGGGGAATGGTGGCAATATTCGACAAGAAATCAGCCAGATTTTCCGTATGGTCGCGTAAAGGTAACGGCAAGCTGCCGTCACTGTGAAATTCCCGCGCACGCGGGCGTCATCCTTGATGGGAGCCTTTTGAGAGAGCGGCACCTCAGTCCGCTAGACGGAACCGGATCAAATAGTAGAGCGCGGCGATGCCGTCTTTCCAGGTGATCTTTTTTCCTTCCGCATAAGTGCGGCCGTGATATGAAATCGGCACCTCGTAGAAGCGACAGCTTTTTTTAGCGAGCTTAACAGTGATCTCGGGTTCAAAACCGAAGCGCTTCGATTTCAGATTGATATCCTTCATCACTGCGGCTCGAAAAACTTTGTAGCCAACCTCCATATCGGATAGGTTCAGGTTGGTAAGCATGTTGGAAATGAACGTGAGCCCCTGGTTTCCCAAGTAATGCCAGAAAAAGAGCACGCGATGAGCACCGCCGCCGTAAAAGCGCGTCCCGTAGACGACGTCGGCTAGGCCGGCCTGAATCGGTTCCAGTAAATTTGGCAAATCTTTAGGATCGTACTCGAGATCGGCGTCCTGGATGATAATCACATCGCCTGTCGCGTGACTCAGAGCGGTCTTGATCGCAGCGCCCTTGCCTTGGTTAAAGGGCTGGAAGAAAATCTTGATGGTGTTCAACGGGCCGCGAGCTTCGTCCGCCTCTTGTTGCAAACGAGTCAAAATTTCCCGGCTTCGATCTTTGGAGCCGTCATCCACCAGAATGAGTTCTTTTGGTATCTGAACGGCACAGACACGCCGCACGACCTCTTCCAGTGTGTGCTCCTCGTTGTAGATGGGGATCAGGACGGAGAGCTTCACTGTTCGAATTCGCGTTTCTTGAGTTCACGCACAAACGCAGAAAGCTTCGGATCGGCGTTGACTGCTTCATTAATCTTCGCTTGAAAATCGGCTGCGGCTCTCTCCACTGGCCCCGTGTCAACGCGCAATCCCAGCCACTGATTGAGCCGAAGAAGCAGCGCAAGGGTACCTCTCGGGTTCGGCGAGACCGAAAGATAATGCGGTAATGACGCCCAGAGGCTCACATGGGGAAGACCCTCTTTACGGCAGGCATCGCCCAACACGCCAATGATTCCGGTGGGACCCTGATATCTAGAGGGCACCAGGTCCAACTGCTCCATTAACTTCGTATCCGTCGAGAATCCGGTCAACGGCACCGGCCGGGTGTAGAGAACCTCATCGAGGTAAGCGCCCAGGGTGATGAGCATGTCAATACGAAGCTCCTTGGTGAACCGGAGCATGGTTTCGCTGAACGTGCGCCAGCGCAACTGGGGTTCAACGCCAATGCCCAAAACAAAATCTCTTTCGATACCAAGTCCCGTCCCCACATAGAAATCATACGAAGGCCAGTGAATCTCCCTCGCTTTGCTCTCGGAGAGGCGTACAACCGGCCGCTGCGCCGAGAAATCGTAGAACTCCTCAGGATCGATCACGGCAACCTTCTTGGCCAGCAGCTGATCCGCCAAGTAACGGACAGCCGTGGTTGCGGCCGCTCCTGCATCACTCCAGCCGGCGAACGAGAGCAGCAACACAGGGTTTCTCAAATTCGGGCGACTGTCAAAACTGAGTGGATCTGTAGCCATAGTGAAGCTAACTTAGCACAAATACGCCCACCCGCTCCAGAGGAATAAGCCAGCCCGTATTGTGCACTGCTGTCCGCGAGCACACTATGCGTTGAGCGCACCGTTTGCTATAGTAGTGCCTGTGTCGATGACGCCTCTGAGTAGGGCGGGAAACAACAGCATGTCGGAAAAAGTCGCCTTGATTACCGGCGGCGCCCGTGGCATTGGGCGAGCCGTGGCTCTGGACCTTGCAAAGAGCGGTTGGTCAGTCGCGATCTGCTACCGAAACAGCGGCAAGGAAGCCAGGGAAGTTATTGAGATTGCCCAACAACACGCCCAGGCGCTGGCGGTTCACTCTGATGTCTCGCGTGCAGATTCGGCTAACGAGTTGGTTAGCCGCGTACAGAAGGAATTCAATCGAATTGACGCTCTGATCAACTGCGCGGGCCCCTATCACCGAACGCCGCTGTTAGAAGAAACGGCAGAAGGTTGGCACGAGATGTTCGACAACAATCTCCATCCCGTATTTTATTTGAGCCAGCGGGTGGTTCCGGGCATGCAGCAGCGAGGCTGGGGAAGAATTGTCTGTTTCAGCATGGCCAACACGGAGCAGTTGATCGCGCAACCGCACCTGACTGCCCACTATATCGCGAAAGTCGGCTTGGTCATCTTGATGCGCTCGCTCGCACGCCTTGTGGCGCCCTACGGCATTACCGCCAACTGCGTCGCGCCTGGTTTTATTGATTCCGGCAGCGCGCCCAAAGCTGAACTGGAAGGTGCGGCCAAACGCATTCCCGCTGGCTACATTGGAGGCGTGGAGGACGCGACCGCGATTATTCGATTTCTTCTGTCCGACGAAGCACGCTACATCAACGGCGCCAATATTCCTGTAAGTGGGGCGTGGGGCATCTAAAAATAGCAATCGCAATAAGGGCAACGTGGCGACACCAAAAGACAAGGAACGGGCGATGGACCTCATTCAGAAGGCGATGAATCGGCAGATGCTCGGTGACCTCGACGAGTCCATTCGTCTCTATAAAAGCTCAATCGCCATATATCCGACCGCCGACGCACACACCTATCTGGGTTGGGCGTACAGCTTCCAAGGGAAAATTGACGAAGCCATCGCGCAATGCGAAATTGCCATTGAAATTGATCCGGAGTTCGGCAATCCTTACAACGACATCGGTGTATACCTGATGCAGCAGCAGAAACTCGACGAGGCCATCCCGTGGCTGGAAAGAGCCAAAAAGGCCAAACGCTATGAGCCCCGGCATTTTCCGTATTTGAATCTAGGCCGGCTCTACCTGGCCAAGGGAATGCTCCAGAGAGCTTTGGAAGAGTTTCGCGGCGCGCTCGAGAAACATCCCAACGACTCCGAGTTGCTTCAACTGATTGAACAACTGGAAACCAAGCTTCAGTGAACGAGCGCCGAAGATTCTGCTGCGAGCGCCTTTGTGAGCGCCGTCTCGAAAACCTGCAGGGCAGGGTCAACCTCACGGCGAGAGACAATGAGCGGCGGACAAAAACGAATCGTGCTCTCCCCGCAACCCAACAGCAACAGACCCGCTTCAAAACAGTTGTTGATGACGTTGTCACGAAATTGAGATGAAGACAGGGCTGTGCCATCGGGCGCGGCTAGCTCCACTCCGATCATCAGACCCAAACCTCTGACATCAGTAATGACTCGGTATGACGCTTTCAACTCATCGAGCCTTTGCTTGAGGTACCTGCCGACGACAGCGGCGTTTTCCACCAGCCCTGCTTCGATGATGCCGATGGTCGCAAGCGCGGCGGCGCACGCAACCGGATTACCGCCGAAGGTCGAACCGTGACTTCCGTGCGTCCAGGTGCTGATCTCGCTTCGAGCGATCATTGCGCCGAGCGGCATCCCGCTGGCGATTCCCTTCCCGACGCATAGGATGTCCGGTTCGACTCCCCAATGCTCGCTTGCAAACATCTTACCGGTGCGTCCGAAGCCGGATTGAATCTCGTCGGCCACCAACAGAATACCGTGGCGGTGGCAAAGATCGCGCAACATCGGCAGGTACTCGGGAGGAGGGACGACGTAACCACCCTCGCCTTGAATGGGTTCGACGAAGATGGCGGCGACTTCTTCGGCTGCGACTTCGTGGCGGAAGAGAACCTTCTCAATGTAATTCACACATTCAATGCCGCAGGATTCATACTTCAAATTGTAGGGACAGCGATGACATGTGCCGTAGGCAACATGATGCACGTCAGGAATCAGCGGCGAGAAATGAGCTCTATGGGAGGATCGGCTAGCGGTGAGAGAAAGCGATCCCATCGTGCGACCGTGAAACGCACCAAAAAAGCCGATGACATGCTTGCGCCGGGTTGCGTAGCGTGCCAGCTTAAAAGCGGCTTCCACGCTTTCTGTGCCGGAATTGGTGAGAAAGATTTTTTTTGTTCCTCCTCCCGGTGCGAGCCTGCTAAGCACCTCCACCAACTCGGCCATCGGCTCGTAATAAAAGTCGCTGCCACAGATGTGTAGGAATTTCCGCGCTTGTTCTTCAATCGCCTTCACCACTTGCGGATGAGAATGCCCGGTGCTGGCAACTGCAATCCCGGCCATGAAATCAGAAAACAGATTTCCGTCGACATCTTCAATAACCATCCCCCGCCCTTCTTTAACTACGAGGGGATAAGCCCGGCCGTAGGCCGGAGCGCTAAACTTCTCATCCTTTTCGATCAGCGCACGAGCCTTTGGTCCCGGCGGCTTTACCTTGATGTCAGGTATTTTCATATATGCCAAATCGGGTTGATCAGTTTCCTGCGGTTATTACCCAACGCTCCTCCAACGCTTCAGGTTATTCTGCGTTGTCGATCTGAGCTTTTTGCAGCTTACCCGAGTAGTCCACGTAAATCGACTTCCATTCGCTAAAAATGTCGTAGACCGTCGTGCCGGCCTCGCGATGACCGTTGCCGGTGTTTTTTACCCCTCCGAACGGTAGGTGGACTTCGGCGCCGATGGTCGGCCCATTAATATACGTAATCCCCGCTTCGATATCCCTCATAGCGCGAAAAGCCCTGTCGACATCCCGCGTGTATATCGAACTGGAAAGCCCATACACCGTGTCATTGAGAACCTCGATAGCCTCATCAAAGCTCGAGACTTCTATGATCGACAGTACCGGCCCAAAGATCTCCTCCTGCGCGATGCGCATTTTTGAGGTTACTTGGTCGAAGATTGTAGGGCGGTAAAAATAACCGTCGATCCACTTTCCTTCCTCATAGATCGAGCCGCCGATAAGCAGTCGAGCCCCTTCATCCTTACCGATCTGCACGTAGCGGTGGACCTTTTCACGCGCGGCCTGATTGATCAATGGCCCCATGTCGACATTTTCGTCGAGCCCGTCGCCGATTTTGATCTTCTCCGCGCGTGCTACGAGCTTTTCTGTAAATTCATTTTTAATCTCGCGGTGAAGGATCAGCCGACTCGTGGCCGTGCAGCGCTGTCCTGTGGTTCCGAACGCGCCCCACAGCGCTCCTTCCAACCCCAATTCCAAATCCGCGTCCTCCATCACGATCTGCGCGTTCTTTCCTCCCAGCTCCAGAGACACGCGTTTCAGATTCTGGCCACAGGCGGCGGCGATTTCTCGTCCCACTGCCGCCGATCCGGTGAAAGAAACCAGGCTCACGTCGCGGTGGCTCACGAGCGCGGCACCCACCTCTTCGCCGCGTCCATGAACCAGGTTCGCAACTCCCTCAGGGACACCCGCTTCGGCGAGGATCTCGAACAGTTTGACCGCCGTATGCGGTGTGTCCTCGGCCGGCTTGAGCACGACGGTGTTGCCGCAAAGAAGCGCCGGAAACAATTTCCACGTCGGGATTGCCATGGGAAAATTCCACGGCGTGATCAATGCGCAAACTCCGACGGGCGCGCGCACCGACATGGCGAATTTGTCCGGAAGCTCCGAAGGCGCAGTTTGACCAAATAGCCGCCGGCCTTCCCCGGCAGCATAGAAAGCGGTGTCAATTCCCTCCTGAACGTCCCCGCGGGTTTCTTTGATCACCTTCCCCATTTCTCGCGTCATAAGCCGCGCGATCTCTTCCTTGTGCTTGCGTAGGAGTTCACCCACACGCTGGAGAATTTCGGCACGCTTTGGGGCCGGCACGCGGCGCCATGCCGGAAAGGCGTGCTTGGCGGCGCGCACCGCTTCATCGGCATCCTCCACCCCGGACAACGGGAACACTCCAATGAGATCGTTGCGATTGGCGGGATTGCGGTTCTCGAATATATTGCCAGAGTTTGCCTCGACCCAATGCCCACCGATATAGTTCTTGAAGACATCCGACATGTACAAACCTCCTGCGAGCGACCATCCAACAGGCCGAATCACCGGTTACGTTTGCTTGATCGGCTTCATTTTAAATCCGCGCCAACGGTAAAACAATCTCAAAAGCGTATCACTGACCGTGATCTTGGTCCCGGAAAAAGATCGGGTGCAGATGTTACGTAAGGCCTTTCACGTACTTTGAAGGACCCTGAGTTTCTCCCCTTCTCCGCTGTTTTGCGCTTGTTCTCGCCCCTCCCGCCCGGCTGTTTTCATTGAGATAAAATAGCACCAACCCGTTGATTTTTCACAATTGATCGGATAGCCTTGGCCCACTTTCCGCACAGGCAAACTTGCAGTCCACAGTTCTGTGATCCTGCCCAACAAAGGGATGGAGATGCGATCGATTCGAGCAAACCTCCGCTGCACAGACGGCAAAGAATCTGAGAAGGCCATTGCCGGCGTGTTTCGGCCGGCCGGGCTTTAGAGTAAGGGGCCGCCATGTTTGAAATGCTCCAAGCGTTTGTTTCCGGCTTCCATCAGGTGCTGAATCCGACCACTTTTAGCCTGATGTGTATCGGCATTGCCATCGGTTTTTGGGTGGGAATTCTGCCCGGACTCGGCGGCCCGACAACATTAGCGCTGATGCTTCCCTTTATTTTTAAGATGTCCTCCGTCGAAGCATTTGCTTTTCTTCTTGGTATGTCGGCGGTGACGGCAACGACGGGAGATATTACGTCCGTCCTCTTTGGGGTGCCGGGCGAACCAACCACCGCTTCGACGATCGTTGACGGCCATCCAATGGCCAAAAAAGGCGAGGCCGGGCGGGCTCTCGGCGCGGTGCTGATGAGCTCTTTGGTGGGCGCGGTCTTTGGCGCGCTCTGCCTGGCCGCCTCAATTCCCATTGTTCGCCCTTTGGTTCTTACTTTCGGCTCGCCGGAATTTTTTATGATCGGACTACTGGGGGTGACCTTCGTCGTCTCGCTCAGTGGCGGGAATTTGATTAAGGGACTCCTCGCCGGCGGGATAGGTTTTTGTTTGGCCATGGTAGGGTTGGATCCCATATCAGGAATCCAACGTTACACTTTCGGCCAGCTGTTTCTTTGGGATGGAATCGGGCTCGTTCCTGTAACCGTGGGTCTGTTTGCCATTCCTGAGGTCATCGACCTGGCAGTACAGGGCGGCAGCATCTCTAAGGAAAAAGTTGGCAAACTCGGCGGCGTTCTGGAAGGAGTAAAAGATACGTTTCGCCACTGGCGGTTGGTCATGCGCTGCAGCGCTTTGGGCGCCTACATAGGGCTCATCCCCGGGATGGGAGGAGGCGTGGGCCAGTGGATTGCCTATGCCCACGCGGTCCAGAGTTCACCCAACAAGGAGCGCTTTGGCAAGGGGGCTGTGGAAGGCGTCTTGGGCCCCGGAGCAGCCAACAACTCCTCGCTCGGGGGAGCCTTTATTCCTACTGTTGCCTTCGGGGTTCCCGGCAGCGTCACCATGGCAATTCTCCTGGGGGCTTTTATCATCCAGGGAATCGTGCCTGGCCCAGACATGCTACTGCCGCCGCCGAGGGGAAAACTCGACCTTACCTTTTCGTTCGTCTGGATCATCGTCCTTTCCAACTTGATCACAGTCGGGATTTGCTTCTTGTTTCTCAACCAACTGGCAAAGATCACCCAAGTCCGCGGGAGTCTCATCATCCCGTTCATCATCCTGCTCATCTATTTGGGTGGTTTCGCCGAGAAAAACGCGTTTCAGGACATGCTGGTGGTCCTGGGTTTCGGTGCGCTGGGATGGGTGATGGTGAAGCTCGACTGGCAAAGACCGCCGCTGCTTCTCGGTCTCGTTTTGGGGCCGCTCATGGAAAACAGGCTTTTTCTCGCCACCGATAACTATGGGCTGGCTTGGCTCGCGCGACCGGGGGTCGTGATCATCTTTGCGCTCATTCTGCTCGGTATTCTCTATCCCATTATTAAACAGCGACGGGAACAGAAAAGGAAAGCCGAGATCGAAGCGGTAGTCGCTCAAAAACCAGTAATTGAACCCGAAAAGGGAGCAACGCGGCTGTGGGATACCGTGTTTACCTCGACAATAATCTTTGTCCTTGCTTTAGCGCTCTGGCAGAGTAGAGATTTCGGTTATCGCGCCGGTCTCTTCCCTTGGGTGATAGGCACACCAGTTCTGGCGTTGGCGATCATTCAGTTAAGCTTGGTGTTAACGGGCAAGGTAAAGAGAACCATAGGAGGCGAGGGGGAAGGAGCGCCAGACCTCTCGCCGGAGGTCGTTTATCGCCGCAACGCCAGCATCATCGGTTGGCTCATCGGTTTTCTTGTGGCGATATGGCTTGTCGGTTTTCTCTACGCCACACCAGTGGCGATGCTTTTGTACCTCAAACTGGCCGGTAGAGAAAAATGGCCAATCACGATAGTCATGACCGCTTTGACTTGGACGATCTTTTACGCGTTGTTCGACTATAGCTTGAGCATTCCCTTCCCGGACGGGCAGCTCTTTATCTGGCTAGGTTTAAGTTGAAATGTTCCAGAGTTCAAAAGTTCAAGGTTCCCGATCCCGTTCCATGATTGAACTTTGAACGTCCGCACCGTTGAACGGTCCGCGCTGTTTAGCGCTGTCTCCGTCTTGCCTCGATTGCATGCCAAACCTTCTCGGGGGTTAGAGGCAAATCGTACATTCTCACACCGATAGCATTATAGACTGCGTTGCCGATAGCTGGCGCGACAGGCAGCAGACCGCCTTCGCCCGTTCCCTTCGAGCCAAAAGGACCTGGACCGTTCTGGTTCTCAACCAGAATCGTTTCGAAATATCTCGGCAGAGTCTCGAACGTCGGGACACGATAATCAATGAGATTGGGATTGAGAAGTTGACCGTTCTCGTACACCATCTCTTCGAGTAGGCTGTGCCCGATGGCGTTCATTACACCGCCTTCATCCTGCCCCTCGCAAAGAACCGGATGTATGGCTTTGCCCACATCCGCCAACGAAACATACTTCCACAATTTGACTTCCCCGGTTTCCACGTCAACTTCTACTTCCGCTCCCCCCCAACTGATTTCCCAAAAAGTCGTCCGCGCGCCAAGCGCGGCTTTCGAACTCTTGACGTCCTGGTAGGTGCCTCGCCCAATAATCTCTCCGGCTTTTGAGAGAAAAATCTTGTGCATCAGTTTTTCGAAAGAGACGCTTTGATCTCGGCTGTGAATGCCGCCGTCACGACAACTAATCTCAGCTTTGTCGACCTTGAGCAGTTTTCCCGCATGGCGCATGAGTTGGCGCTTCAAGTCCTGCGCGGCTCGCTGCACCGCGAGACCCATGACAACGGTTGAGCTGCTGGCGTTCGTGTTGACGTCGTAGGGAGTCACATCCGTATCGAGTTGAGCGACACTGATCCCACTCAGGGCTATGCCCAGCTCTTCCGCGACAATTTGACTTAGCGCAGTGCGCGCGCCCTGACCGATCTCCACAGTCCCGGTGAGTAACGTGACACTGCCATCGGAATTCATTTTGACTGCGGCACTGGCGACTTTGTAGGTGCCGCCGCCATCTTTCATACAGCAGGCCAGTCCCTTGCCACGGTTGGGCTGGCCGCCTCTCTCGTCCCAGCCGATCTCCTTTGCCGCGCGTAGCAGGCCTTCTTTCAGATCACAATCGACTGGCGTATCGCCCGGAGTGTAGAGTTCACCTTTCTTCAGAAGATTCTTAAGCCGGAACTCGAGCGCATCCATGCCCAGCTTTTTCGCAATGATGTCCATCTGCGATTCGTAAGCCCAGGTCACTTGCAAAGTGCCGAATCCACGGTAAGCGCCCGCCGGTACCGTGTTCGTGTAAACGGTATATGCTTCGGTTTTCATGTGCGGCACCCGGTACGGCCCAAAACATCGATAGCCCGCCTTCTGCGTAACACGGGGGCCTGCATCCGCATAGGCTCCCGTTTCCATGTGAATCAGGCATTCGCGGGCGACCAGCTTTCCATCCTTGGCGACTCCGGTTTTGATGCGAAAACGGGCAGGATGGCGCGTCACGGTTTTGAAGCTTTCTTCCACGGAATGCGCGAGGCGCACCGGTCGTCTCGCCTTCCAGGACAAGGCTGCAGCCAGCGGTTCGGTTTTCACCGCTAGTTTTCCACCATAGGCGCCTCCGAGGTACGGCACGATAATGCGCACCCTATTCAGCGGCAGGTGAAATATTTCGGACAGATGCTCGCGCAGCGTAAAAGGCTCCTGCGTAGCGGCCCAGAGGGTAAGTCGGTCGGTTTCCATATGGGCAACTGTCACGTGCGGTTCCATGGAGAAATGCTGCACGCGTGGAAACGTGAATGTGTGCTCAAAAACGTAATCGGACTTTTCGAATCCTTGCTCTACATTCCCCTTGCTGTAGTTGAACCGGTAACAAAGGTTCGTGCCGAAGAATTCTTTGGGGCTCTCGTAATGCTCGCCCATCAATTCGCCTCCACTGGAGGAAGCCTCGTGAACCAAAGGAGCCCCGGGAGCCAACGCCTCATTGATCGAGGTCACTGCAGGCAACTCGTCATAATCGACCTCGATCATCCCGATGGCTTCTTCCGCCGTTGCCTCGTCTACAGCCGCTACAGCGGCCACTGCATCGCCCGCATAACGGACCTTGTCGACAGCCACGATACTCTGATCTTTGTAAGCCGCACCGAACATACCGAGCCGGCGCTGATCATCTCTCGTGATGACCGCGTAGACGCCTGGCAGCTTTTCCGCCTTCCGTCCGTCGACACGAACGAGACGCGCGTGGGCGTGTGGACTGCGCAGAATCTTGCCATGAGCCATCCCCGGCAGGTTGATGTCAACCGTGTAGAGAGCTCTGCCCGTAACCTTCTCCTCGCCGTCAATTCTGGGCTCTGCTCGTCCAACAACACTATAATCCTGTTCTTTCATTGTGTGTCGAAGAACTCTCCTTTGCTTGTACATTGTATCGCACGCCTCTCTCTTTGCATGAGCGCTCCGTCTTATAGCATTAAATCTTTATCCATACGCCAAAAGAGCGCGTCGGCCAAGGAGACACCGATGAATACGGAAATGGTTTTGGGATTCGACCACCCAACGACCGGCTTACGTGGGCTCGGCCCCTCGGCTGTAGTGTTGCCTGATCCAGGTCAATGCGGCGTCACGCGAATTGAGCTCGCCGCCGAGTTGCAGTTCTTCGACCTGGCTGAGAATTTCCTGGAAGATGGGCCCGGGTGTAAACCCCATCTCAATCAAGTCCCTGCCACGCACCAGCGGATCTGGATGGATTTCCTCGCGTTTCAGTTCTGCCAGTTTCTCCTTGCAGAAGCGGTAGTATTGAAGATCGCCATTGGCGGAAAGCGCATCGATGCGTGTCAATTCCAGTAGCTCATCGATTCCCTCTTCACCCAAGAATCGTTTCAACGTGCTGAGCCGCATCTTTGGTGCTTGCGTATGGCGCAAATGATTGCGCACAAGATAAGCGACCCGCTCCCATGTCAAGCGGCTGCGCTTCAGCCTCTTCAGTACCTGTTCCGCGATTTCAGCGCCTTTTTCGGTGTGGCCATAGAAAGTAATCCGCTCATCGAGACGGCGCCAGCAAGCCGGCTTGCCAACGTCATGCAGCAAACAACCGTAGGCTAGAGTCTCGGTGGGCTTCTGGAGATGATCCAAAGTCAACAGGGTATGTGTATACACGTCGCCTTCCGGATGATAATCCGGACTCTGCTCCACGCCCTTGAGTGCTGCAATTTCTGGCAATATCGCCGGGAGCAACCCCGCGCTGTCAAGTAGCTCGAACCCTCGCCGGGCGCCTCCCTCCACAAGGATCCGGCTGATTTCTTCGCCGATTCTTTCCCACGCAATTTGGGTTACCGTGGGGGCCAAAGCACGGATGGCGCCTAAAGTTTCCTTTTCGATCGAGAAACCCAGGCTCGCCGCCAGGCGCACCGCCCGAATCATCCGCAACCGATCTTCCTCGAATCGCTGACGCGGGTTGCCGATGGCTCGAATGGATTGACGCGCCAGATCGTCCTTGCCTTCCACCAGATCAATCACCCGGTCCGTAAGCGGGTCGTACACCATCCCGTTGATCGTGAAATCGCGCCGTTGAATGTCTTCCTCCATGGTCCCATAGCGAACATGAGACGGGTGGCGACCATCCAGGTATGGACCGTCATGGCGAAACGTTGCCACTTCGAAAGGCTCCCCGTCGAGAACCACCAGCATCACCCCAAACTGGGCTCCCACTGGGATGGTCTGTGGAAAGACCCTGGCGATATCATCGGGCCGTGCGTTGGTCGTGATGTCATAATCCTGCGGCGTTTTACCCAGTAGCATATCGCGCACACAACCGCCGGCGAGATAACTCTCATGCCCGTTCTCGCGCAGCCGTTTGACAATGGCAATAGCTCTTTCACGCTGAGACATGAACGCAGTCCGCCCTGATCCTATTCTAATCGGGAACCGGGATGAGCTAAAGACGCCGGCGAGCCGGCTTCAAGATGGAACGGAACGGTTGCCGGGGGTGATAAACTCCAACAGCTTTCCCTGCAGCTCTTGGAATGTAAAAGGCTTGACGATGTAGCCGTTACAACCCGCCTCGAGGCACTGTTTTAGATCGGAATCGCGAAACAACGCGGTTGCAGCCACAATGGGGATGTCCTTGGTTTCAGGATTGGCCCGCAACGCCTGAGCAGCCGCCCAACCATCCATGCCCGGCATCATAATGTCCATGAGAATCAAGTGCGGCTTTTCTGCAATAGCCTTTTCCACACCGTCTTTGCCATGATTTGCGGGAATCGGCTGAAAGCCCATAAGCTCGATTTGCCAAGTCAGAAGCTCCCGCATATCCGCGTGATCCTCGACGATCAGGACTTTCTTCATGAGGTTCTGCTACGTCAAGAAGAATCGCTTCCCAGGACAACTCGCGCTCAGACCGCAGTAGGCCTGAGTATGCCCCAGGATGTCACCGCCTGTCAAAGATGCTGCCCAACCGGAAAGTTTTTAAGAATCTCCGACTTTCTTTTGATTGCCGACGATAACACTAATGATCCTATCGGGATGCAGGTATTGCTTCGCCACCCGCATCACTTCCTCACGGGTGACCTTGCGAATGGCCTCTGGATATCTCTCCGGATAGTCGGCGCCCAGCTGAAAAAATTCAACGTATGCAATGAAGCTTGCCACCCGTCGACTCGTATCAAAACGGAGCGGAAAACTGCCGGTCAAAAAGTCCTTCGCGTCGTTCAGTTCTTCCTCGCTCACAAGCTCCTCGCGCATGCGCCGAATCTCGTCCCGTGCGAGGCGAATCGCCTCGCGGGCGGTCTCGTTCTGCGTCTGCATGACAAACTCGAATGTTCCGTGGCCTCTCTCGGCATTGAAGTAACTGTAGACAGAATACGCCAACCCCCGTTCGTTGCGAATGGCGTCCATCGCCCGTGATGAAAATCCACCCCCCCCGAGAATATAATTCATGACTTGAAGCGCATAAAAGTCGGCATTCTCCCGGCCGACTCCCTGGTGGCCCAAAATAATGTTCGCCTGTGTCAAATCTTTATGCACCCGAATCGTCTCGGCCGCGCCGATGGTCGTCGGTGGTTTCACTTTGTCCCACGGTCGCCCCTTGTTCCACGAGCGAAATGCCTGATCGATAGCTACGGCGATTTCTTGATGCGAGATATCGCCAACCACGGCCAAGATGGCGCGATTAGGACTGTAATGATCCCGATAAAACTCGCGCAGGTTCGGTTGTGAAATGGTCTTGACGGAGTCCTCCGTACCTTCAACCGGACGGCCGTAAGGACTTTGAGGATAAAGGGTCTCCGCAAAACGCTTCCGCGCAATATCCCCCGGGCTCTCTTCTCTGGCCCTGATCGAGGCGATAATCGACTGTTTCTGTCCATCGATCTCCTTTTCAGGAAACGTTGAGTTCACAAGGATATCCGCCAGGAGATCCAGTCCAGTCGCGAGATCTTTTTTGAGAATTGTTATGCTGATGCTGGCCAAGTCCTGGCTGCACTCCGTCGACAGATACGCTCCCAGGTAATCGAGCGTATCATTGATCTGGAGTGCTGTTCTTGATCTGGTACCGTATGTCAGGAGTGTAGCGGCCAGGTTGGCGAGTCCTTCCCGCAGTGGAGGGTCGTAGCGCGATCCAGCGTCAATGAGGAGTTCAATAGAGACCATTGGCAACGCTTTTTGTTCAGAGGTCAGGAGCACCAAACCGTTCTCCAGTACCGAGCGCTTGGGAACCAACGCTCCCTCTGGCGAACCTGGATTGAGCAGCAGAGAAAAAACAGCGGTCAGCCCGAATAGCATGTTTTTCATGGAATGGTTTCTTGGGTGGGAACCAGGATGCCGACGGTCCTGCGGTCCCGATTGAGATACTGTTGAGCCACCCGTCGAATGTCTTCTCGCGTCACGCTGCGTATCCCGGGAAGATAATCGTCCATCAGCCGCCAGCCTCCCACCGCTTCGTAAAAGCCAATCTTCATCGCCTGACCGAAGACGGAATCCTGACCGAAAACAAACGCAGCCTCGATCTGATTCTTGGCCTTTGCCAACTCGCGTTCGCTCACGAGCTCTGCCTTAAGCCCGTCGAGCATCCGATCGATCTCACGCTCGATGTCGGCGGCCTCGTGACCCGGCATCAATTGACCGGTGATCGAAAAACCCATCGGATCAATGTAGACCCCGCTACCGTAATCAGCCTCGATGCTCCGCACCATTCTCTTCTCGTAGACTAGCTCGTGATACAAGCGCGAACTGCGCCCTCCGGCAAGCACAACCGACAAGAGGTCCAACGCGTAGCTGTCGGGATTCCGCAGATTTGGCGCATGGTAAAACATCCAGAGCGCCGGCAGCTCCGCTTGTCGTTTCAGAATGACTCGGCGTTCGCCCCGCTGCGGCGGCTCCTCAGGGCGAACTTGCGGCGGCTCGGGCCCGCGTGAAATTTTTCCGAAAGCCGCCCTGATCTTCTGCAACATTTCTTCGGTCGCGAAAGCTCCGGTGGCAACAATGAACGCATTGCTCGGGCTGTAATAAAGCTTGTAGTGATCAATCAAGTCCTGTCTTGTAAGTTTGTGAATATCACTCATCCATCCTATGACCGGCCGACGATAGGAATGTTGAGTAAAAGCCGTCGCGCTCACGAGTTCCCAAAGCGCCGATGCCGGATTGTCCTCGGTCCGCAGGCGTCGTTCCTCTTGAATGACCTTCTTTTCAGGCTCGAAATACCGTTCACCTAAAAGCGCGTTGACCATTCGATCGGCTTCGAGATCGATTTGAATGCCAATCTTATCTCGGCTCATGGTGGCGTAATACACCGTCACGTCGGTGGAGGTAAAAGCATTCGCGCGGCCGCCGTTCTTGGCAATAAGACGAGAATACTCTTCGGGTCCTACCTCGGGCGTGCCTTTGAACATCATGTGCTCAAGAAAGTGCGACAAACCGCTTTTGCCGTCCTTTTCGTCACGAGACCCGACCCGATACCATACCTGAAACGTCACAGCGGGACTCTTGTGGTTTTCCAACAGTAAGACTTTGAGCCCGTTTTCCAGCACGAATTCCTGAACTTGAGTGGCGATAGACATCGCAGGGGCAGCCACGATGAGACACACACAAGCGAGAGCTATTTTTCCCATGGGTCGCAAAAAGAGTAAAGGATCACAATCCAAAGAGCAAGTCGCTGGCAAGAGAGTTCTAGTCGTTTCAACCGTTTAAAACGTTCCAACGGTAACGACTGTTCCAACTGTTAAGGACAGTTGGAACTATTGGAACTGCTGGAACTATTGGAACCTTTCTCATGTTGACAGTCTCGCGGTGTCCCAATAGTATGACTTTTCGAAAAGGAGAAGCCACCATGCCCGACGTGATGGACATGAGAGAATACATTGAAACGCTGGAGGAAATGGGCGAACTGCGCCGCCTCAATAGCGTCGACCTCCATCTGGAAGTGGGCGCGCTCACTGAACGAGCGGCGGAAAGGGAAGGCCCCGCCCTTCTGTTCAGTAAGTTCAACGACTTTCCAGAAGGTTTCCGAATCATTTCCAATGTTTTCCGCACCTGTAAACGCACCGGGCCGGCAATGGGCATTTCTCCCGAACTGAGAGGCGTGGACTATTTGTACGCGTGGAGAAAAAAACTCGCGGCCTACAAACCGGTACCGGTCGAGCAAGTCGAAGGCGGCCCGATCTTGGAAAATCAAATGATCGAGAGCGAAGTTGATCTATATAAATTTCCCACGCCAACATGGCATGAACTTGACGGCGGGCCCTATCTCGGAACCGGCTGCGGGGTGATCACAAAAGATCCTGAAAGCGGCAAAATCAACATTGGCACCTACAGAGTCATGGTTCAGGATAAAAACACGCTCTCCGTCAAAATGAACATGGGAAAACACGGACGGTTGGCCTTTGAACGGGCGCGTGACGCCGGCAGGGCGCTGCCAGCCGCCATCACCTTTGGCCAAGGGCCGGCAGTGTTTCTGGCCGCGCAAATGCCGCTTCCACCGGATGTGAACGAATTTGAGTTTGCCGGCTATTTGCAAGGAGCCCCTGTCCCCGTCGTCCGGGGGGCAGTGACTGGCCTGCCTATTCCAGCGAACGCCGAGCTGGTAGTGGAGGGTGAATTTCCTCCAATGAAAGATGAAGAGATGCCGGCTGAGGGGCCGTTCGGCGAATGGCCAGGCTATTTCACCGATGTCAACGTCGGAGAGACTCCCGTGATGATGGTAAAACGAGTCTACTATAGGAACGATCCCATCATATTGGGAGCACCGCCGCTCAAGCCTCCCGCGAGTTATCTGCCTATACCGCTCGGCGCGGCCACTTTATGGGAACAGTTGGAAAAAGCCGGTATTCCCGACGTGAAAGGCGTGTGGGGCTTCGTCTACGGCGGCCAACCTGGGCCGTTTACAGTTATTGCCATCAAGCAGAGATATGCAGGCCATTCCAAACAGGCGCTGCTGGTCGCAGCCGGAGCAAGGGCTGGCGCTTACGGTGGCAAGTTTGTTGTCGTTGTAGATGAGGACGTAGATATCGCTAATCCTGCCGATGTCATCTGGGCGGTCGCCACACGCTGTCACGTTCGCGAAGGTGTCGATCTGGTGAAAGGTGTCTGGGCATCGGTCTGCGAGCCTGCGCTGCCGCCGGAGGAGCGCTCCCCACGCGGATATACTTCTGACCGCGTTTTGATTGACGCGTGTCGGCCCTATAAGTGGATGGACCAATTCCCGCCGGTCAACGCCTTCACCCGAGAGTTCAAAGACCGCGTGCAAGCCAAATGGAAGCTGTAGCGCCGCTCACAAGCTCACTTCCCGCCGTACCGTTGACCCTCGAAGGCTCGTATATCCTTCATCAAATGTTCCATGTGCGCTGGCGGGCCTGGCGTGCCCTTGGAGCATCAGATCAGAAAAGTATTCTCGACAAGGCAACGGCGGCTCTGTCTGCCATGGAGGGCAGCCCGGAGCAGCCGAGCGCTGTGTTTTCGTTGTTGGGTCACAAAGGTGATTTGATGTTTGTGCATTTCCGGCGCTCCTTGGACGAACTCAATCACGCAGAGCTTCGACTAGCCCATTCCCGCCTCAGTGAGTTCCTGCAACCCGCAGGCTCGTATCTCTCGGTAATTGAATTGGGGCTATATGACGCATCGGTGAGACTCTACACCGCCCTGGCAGCTAAAGGACTTCAGCCCGGGAGCGCCGAGTGGAATCGCGAAGTGGACATGGAGCTCGTTAAACAACGCCAGGTTTCCGCGCCTCGTCTTTGGCCGGATATTCCGGCGCGACGCTACCTTTGCTTTTATCCGATGAATAAGCTTCGCGGCGAAACCAAAAATTGGTACCTTTTGCCAGTTGAGCAGCGGCAACGCCTGATGCGCGAGCACGGGATGATCGGCCGCCGATATGCCGGGCGTGTCACTCAAATTATTTCAGGCTCCATCGGCTTCGACGACTGGGAATGGGGCGTGGATCTTTTTGCCGACGATCCGTTGATTTTCAAGAAACTCGTATATGAAATGCGCTTTGACGAAGCGAGTGCCGTTTATGGTTTGTTCGGCGCGTTTTACGTGGGGCTGCGTTTCCCCGTCGCCAACCTCGGCGTTTTTTTCGAAGGCAAAGCCCCAAGCTTCACCTAACAGGCTGCTGAAAAACTCTCCGTTCACCCTTCGAGAACCTCAGGGCGAAC
>CAYPHJ010000030.1:0-45933 GCA_964410485.1 uncultured Syntrophobacteraceae bacterium | reverse complement strand
ATGAGCAACGCGTCCAGCATGCGCGCCTCGTTGGCAGTGGGCAAGCGCCCGCGCAGCATAAGCGAGACCATGTCTGTAAACGTGATCTTTCCCACCAGCTCTTTATTGAGGTCATAGCCGCACACAAGAACGCGGTGCAGCTCCGCGTTCCCGAGGCCGGTGGTGATTTTCGTTTGATCCGCCATTTTTTTCTCCTTCCGTACACCAGAATGTATTCACTGTAACTAGGACAGATATATGATCGCGGTCAAGTCGCGCCCGGGGCAATGAAGTTTATGGTTTCTGGTTGGGTTGGGAACAAGAAACTTGAAACTTGGAACTAGAAACTATTCTAATCCGGAACCGCTTGCCAGCCAGGACGGATCGAAGCTATAAGCTTAGGCCAGCAAGGGACAAAAGGACTGTGTTTGTCCAATCGCTCCGATTTGATCGGCGTCTTCGGTCATCTTGAGCTTGGCTGATCTCGACCTCAACCTTAACCTCAGCCTCCAGCCAATCCGATCGGGCGAGCACGAACCACGAGCACGATATCGGAGGTACTGATAATGGCGCTCAGGAAAGGCACGGATTACATCGAAGCGTTGCGCGACGGTCGCGAAGTATGGCACGCGGGGCGGCGTATCGATGATGTGACGACGCACCCCGGTTTTGCCGGTACCATCAGGACGTTGGCCGATCTCTACGACAAACAGCACTCGGCGGAGCTCAAGGACATCATGACCGTCGAGTTCGAAAGCGAGCCTATCTCGTGCAGTTATCTGCCGCCGGCCGGTCCCGAAGCTCTGATGCTCAAGCGGCGACACATCGAGTTATGGGCTCGCGAAACCTTCGGCCAAATGGGCCGCGCGCCGGATTTTTGCGCGCAACTCACGGTAGGACTACGAGATTGGGCCACGGTTATAGAAAAGACCAACAAGCAGTGGGCGGAAAACGCTAGAAACTATCATCGCTACTGCTACAAAAACGATCTTTGCCTCACGCATGCGCTCACGGATCAATATTACGATCGCACAAAACGAGTGAGCGAACAGAAAGATCCGGATCTCATTCTACGCGTTGTTGGCGAGACGGCCAAAGGGCCGGTAATCAGGGGCTTGCGTACGCTCGCTACGCTGGCGCCTATTTCAGACGAAGTGTTGGTCTACCCGAACCGGCCGCGTGACCCGGATGAAGCGGATTACGCCACAGCTTTTGCAATCCCGATGAACACTCCCGGCTTGAAGATCATATGCCGTGATCTTTACGCCGAACATGCCGATCCCGAACGCCAGCCGCTGACTGTTCGTTTCGACGAAGTGGATGCGGCTCTGATTTTCGACGACGTCGTGGTGCCGTGGGAGCGTGTCTTCGTCTACAAAGATCCGAAGCTGTTGGCCGGGGTTATGTATATTCACACCTGGGCGCACTACACCACAATGCTGCGTCTCGTTGCGAAACTGGAGGCTTTTCTCGGGGTGGCCCAGCTTCTGACCGAATGGGCGGGACGTAACAAGAGCGCATCGTCGCAAATTCTGCTGTCGAGCTTGATGCAAGACATTCAAATTGTGCACGCCTGCGTGGAAGCTGCCGAAACCAGGGGTTTTCGCACGATCGGTGGCAGCTGGGCGCCGCTTGTGAGCCCGGCCTATCGCATTCACAGTATCGAAGCGTCCGATCGTGCCGAGCGTACGATGGAAGGCCTACTCACAAGCACGCTGATGTTGAGCGCGGGCGCGTCGGATCTTTCCAGCCCCGGGGTTGGCTCCTTGATCGAGCGTTATTTTCAGGCCGGCGCGCCAAGCACCAAAGAACACCTGCGGCTGCTCGCGGTTGCCACAGACATGATCATGACGCCGTTCGGTAAACGTAGTCAGCTCTACGAGAGGCTGCAAAGCGGCGAGGTCAATCGCATGCGCCAGCGGCTCTACGGACAGTACCAGGATCCGGCGCCAGCGCAGCGCGTGATGCGCTTTGTCAAAGAAATGGGGTAAGAAAGAACGGCGAGCGGAGTGTTGGAGGCCGAGTGCGCTTCAACGATGTTGGCGGGTGTGCAATTGTGTTATTCCGATGCGGGCTATCGCATTGCAAGGTGGCATTGCGGCATGGCGGTTAACAGACTGGTCTTTCGGAGGTTACCATGAAGGCAAAAGTTTGCGCGGCTTGTGTCATTGCATTGCTCTTGCTGACGCTGCTACCGACGGCAAGCGCGCAGGAGTTCTACCGCGATAAGCGGATAAGGTTGATTGTGGGTTTTCCGCCGGGAGGAGGGTACGACCTTTACACGCGCGTCATCGGCCGCCACCTCAGCAGGCACATACCCGGTAATCCGGCGATCATCGTGCAGAACATGCCAGGAGCCGGGAGCGCAGTGGCCGCCAATTACCTCTACGGTCCTGCCCCCCAAGACGGGACGGTTTTCGGGACCATCACTCCCGCGCAAGTATTGAGCGATCTGCTGGGCGCCGCCGGCGTCGCATTTTCATCGGAAAAGTTCAATTGGCTGGTCGCGGCGAGCTCTGAGGATGTCTTCACCTGCATAGTCAACGCTCACCTCGGCGTGAAAACACTCGATGACGCCCTCAAGCGCAAGCAGCCTCTGGTCGTAGGAGGATACAGTCCCGGGGACTTCACGGTCATGGTGCCTCAGTTCTACAAGGAGATTATTGGCGCCAATCTCACAAGCGTCCCCGGCTACGCCGGCACGGCCGGAATCAGGGCGGCCATGGAGCGTAAGGAAGTCGACGCCGGCTGCTGGCAATGGTCCTCTATAAAAGTTACCGCCAAGGCCATGTTGGATGCGGGAGCTGCCGTCGTGTTCAGCCAACTGGGTCCCAGAAAGGCGCCAGAGCTGCCCCAGGTTGCGAATGCGGCGGAGCGCGTCAAGGCAGAAGCGGACAGAACTGTTATGACGGCGCTTTTCTCGCAGCTTTCTCTGGGCCGCCCTTACATCGCCCCGCCGGGAGTGCCCGAGCAAAGGGTGCGCATTCTCCGCAAAGCGTTCACCGACGTGCTCCAGGATCCGAGGTTCCTCGAGGAGGCAAACAGGCTGAATCTGGAGGTCGGCCCTCTCTCCGGAGAGGAAGCGCAAAAGCTTGTGGTTACACTCAAAGCGGCCGCGACGCCTATTCTGGAGAAACTGAAAACGATCGTGGGGTCCGGCGCTTCCTGAGTCGCCTCGGAGAGCACTCGGGTGGTTCATTTCTGTCTCACCGGAAGAGTTCTTCGTGACGCTTGGGGGAATTGACCGAGCCAACCCGGCAGACCCTGCAGGATGGGTCAAAAGTTCGGTGTTTGGCTTAGAGCGACAGGCTTGGGGTTGAGAAGCGTGGCAGAGCGCGCATCTTTTTTTGTGGTTCTTCTGGCGTCTACGATACTGGCCGCTTGTATGGGGATGAACGCGCAGAGCGCTGCACGCGCGCCGTTTCCCGAGATGGAGGACGGTCCTTCGGAATATGTCGCTCCATACGTGCCGACTCCCCAGGAGGTCGTGAATCGAATGCTGGAGCTGGCTCAAGTCGGGAAAGACGACATGGTTTATGATCTTGGATCCGGCGACGGCAGAATCGTGCTTACGGCAGCCAAAAACTATGGTGCGAGGGCGGTCGGTTTTGAGATCGATCCAGTGCTGGTGAGCCGGTCACGAGGCGACATTCAAGAAGCGGGCCTGGAGCATCTGGTCGAGATTCGCGAGCAAGATCTTACCACTGTGGATCTTTCGCCGGCTACCGTGGTGACGATGTATCTATATCCCGCGGCTAACTTACGGCTCAGACCCAAGCTCAGGCGACAGTTGAAACCTGGCTCACGCGTGGTTTCTCACGATTTCGGCATTGGGAGCTGGAAGCCAGACTACGTGGAGCAAATGATGGATAGCTCCGGGTTATTGCGGACAATTTACCTTTGGCGCATTCGCTAGGGGAAAAGCCAGATCCTTCGTCGCGGCGCTCCTCAGGATGACACACTGGAGGTCAACGCTGAATGATGCGTATGCAAAGATGAAAAACTCTCCAGGGGATCTTCAATCTCCAGAAGGCTAGCTTTACACTGGATCTACAATGATGGCAAAGGAATCTTCACCGCCCGCTGGGGGGACAACGCGCCGGGAGTTTCTTTGGATGACCTTGGGCGCAGGCGTTCTCGTATTTAATGGAGTCTCCATGGCAGCGTCATTAATCAAGAGGCCGGTGCCACGTACGGGAGAGCTGCTGCCGGTCATTGGGCTTGGCACTTGGCAAACCTTTGATGTAAGTGAAGCGGAATCAGAGCGGGCGCCATTGAGAATGGTGCTGAGCGAGTTGGTGCGCTCGGGTGGTAGCGTGATCGATTCCTCACCGATGTACGGACGCTCCGAGGAAGTCGTCGGCGCGTTGGCCGCCGATCTCGGGTTACGCGACCGTCTCTTCCTCGCGACAAAGGTGTGGACCAGCGGTCGAGATGCCGGCGTTCGGCAGATGCACGAGTCCTTTCGTCTTCTGCGTACGAAGCAGATGGATTTGATGCAGGTGCACAATCTGGTGGACTGGCGCACACATCTCACCACCTTACGCCGCTGGAAAGAAGAAGGATCCGTTCGCTACATTGGCGTGACTCATTATACCGCGGGCGCCTACGACGAGCTTGCGCGCGTCTTGCAACAAGAGGAACTCGATTTCGTTCAGCTTAACTATTCGCTTGCCGAGCGCGATGCCGAACGGCGACTGCTTCCGCTTGCCGCGCAGCGTGGCACTGCAGTGCTGGTGAACCGGCCGTTTGCCGCCGCAGGGTTGTTCCGCAAGGCGCGTGGCAAGCCGCTCCCGCCATGGGCGAAAGAGATCGGCTGCGCGACATGGGCGCAGTTCTTTCTGAAATTCGTTGTGTCCCATCCTGCGATTACCTGTGCTATTCCCGGCACGAGTAAGGTTGACCATCTACTCGATAACTTGCAGGGGGGTATTGGTTTGCTTCCTGATTCAGCCATGCGTGAGCGGATGGCCCGCGCCGTGGCCGAACTGTAATCCGAATGGCCAACCTTCGCGCCTTTGCGTCTTGGCGGGAGATAATCACGATTTGGCCGCGACACTTGCTGCGGTCGGCGGTCCTCGCTCAGGACTCTGCTGCGGGAGAAATTTCCTTGTCTCTGGCGCTCGAATAAGACTTAAACTTCGCTGCCGGACAGGCGGGTGCGAATCGCGCGGATCAGTTGATCTTTATTCATCGTGTCTCGGCCGGCTACACGCAGGGCGCGGGCCTTTTCGTGAAGCCTGTCCATCGAAAGGCTCGCCAGCTCATCGGTTGCACTTTCGCTGGGCTCAACATTTTTTTCGCGACCGGTTGTCCAAGACGGCGGATCGCTGGCGGGAAAGGACTCAGCTATCGTTTCGTCAATCATCGACTCGCTGAGGTCTCCGGGCTTGGATTCTTTTTTTTCCGCCGCCTGTCGGTGCTTTCCTTCTTCTTGTGATTTCGTGGCAACTCGCCGTCGTTTCTTGCGTTTGCTAACGATAGCCATTTTGTTACCTCCCAATAGGGCTACAGCGTAATGTCAGCAAGGTGGTCGTAGGCAAGGAGTGCTGTGCCGGTGAGGACCGCACAAAGTATGCCAGGCGCAACGCTCACGACTGCTCTTGACCGATCGCCTGGATATGTACCACAAATAAGACTAGTAAAGGGCTTTACGGTCAACGCCTGGGACGACAAAGAAGGACGGGATTTGGTACGTGCTTTGCTCCGAAGCGATGAGATTGAGGCATTCGAAATCGCCAATTGAGAAGACTTGAAATCTGAAATGTGACTACAAAATTCCACAGGAGGACTTTATGGCAAATGGATCGAGGGGCGGCGTTCCTTTACCGATCAAATTGGCTGTGGTCGGCGCGGCGGCGGCCGGGATTGCCTATGCCGTGCGCCAACAGCGGAGGATCGAGTTTGGCGGCAAGACCGTACTTATAGCAGGGGCATCCCGGGGGCTCGGGCTGGAGCTGGCACGAGGCTTTGCGGCAGAACGAGCGAATCTCGCATTGCTCGCTCGAGACCGCAAGCAACTCGACGAAGCCGCCCGCGAACTAGAGCGCAAAGGAGTTCGCGTCTCAGTCCATACGTGTGACATTACCAAGCAGGACGAAGTTCAACAGGCGGTGCGCGCGGTGATGGCCGATCATGGCACGATCGACATACTGGTGAATAACGCAGGCACCATTCAAGTGGGTCCCGCGGAGCACATGAGAGTCGAAGATTTCGCCAACGCTATGGCCGTTCACTTTTGGGGACCGCTCTACCTGTCGCTGGAAGTCATTCCCCATATGAAGCGGCAGGGCGGCGGCCGGATCGTAAACATCACGTCGATCGGCGGTAAAGTGGCGGTGCCGCATTTATTGCCCTACGTGGCGAGTAAGTTTGCACACGTCGGTTTATCCGAAGGTTTGCGGACGGAATTGGCGAAGGACGGTATTTATGTGACAACGGTTTGTCCAGGCTTGATGCGCACCGGCTCGCATCTTAATGCCACGTTCAAGGGGAAGCAAAAAATGGAGTTTGCTCTTTTTAGCATCACTAATGCGTCGCCGTTGTTTTCTATCGATTCCCAACGAGCGGCACGTCAAATTATCGAAGCCTGCCGTTACGGTAAGGCTGAAATTGTTCTCACACCCCAGGCGCGGCTTGCTAGCTTGGTTCATGGCATTTTTCCGGGGCTGGTCGCCGAAACGCTGAGCTTGCTCTGCCGTGTGATGCCAGGGCCACGGGGACCGGAAGGAGACCGATTGTTGCGCGGCTGGCAAAGCCAATCACTCGCGTCTCCGTCGATTCTCACCCGTCCAGCCGACCGGGCTTCCCGCCGGAACCGAGAGGAGCCAAAAACGGGCACGCTTTAGCAGACGTTCGAATTTGCGGCCCGCGTTGTGTCATTCTGAGAAACGCAGTGAGGAAGAATCTGCTTTTTGACTTTACGCCATCAGAATAAAGTAGATCCTTCGGCTCCGCCTCAGGATGACACGGGGAGAAAGTTCGCATAAGATCCTTTGGCTTTCGCCACCGGACAACTCGAATTTATTGTCTGTTGCCGTCTCAGAACAGATCGCGCAAAGCCAGGCGCGCGGCGAAGTGGCCGCACATTCCGTGCACGCCACCGCCGGGGGGCGTCGACGATGAGCAAATGTAAAGACCTTTCGCGGAAGTTCGATAAAGCTTTGCGGTTGGTCGCAAAAACAATTGTGCCAAGATCGGCGCGCCACCGTTAATGTCGCCGCCAACGAGATTGGCATTGTGGCTTTCCAACTCACGAGTGGACATGACTTTACGGCCGAGCACGAGGTCACGAAAACCAGGAGCGAAGCGCTCGATCTGGTTTTCTATTCGCTCGACCATATCAAAGGTGGAGCCGTGGGGTACGTGGCAGTAGCCCCAGAGCGTATGTTTGGACTCGGGCGCGCGCGACGAGTCGAAAAGGGAAGGTTGCGCTAGCAGGACGAATGGTTTTTCCGCGTGTTCGCCTCTCCACGCCGAGCGCTCTGAAACGGCAACCTCGTCCAATGTTCCACCCAGGTGAACGGTGGCGGCCCGCGCGCATTCCACGGCCGTCCAGGGGACGGGTCCGGCAAGGGCCCAATCGACCTTGAAAGCGCCCATGCCGTAGCGGTACCGTTGCAGCGCGCGCCGGTATCGGTTCGAGAAACGGTCGCCGCAGAGGCGGAGCAATTGGCGTGGGGTCAGGTCGCACAGTACGGCCTGGCACCGAGGTAACTCATCCAGTGTGGTTACCGATTGGTTGACGACGATCTCGCCGCCCAGAGAGCGTAGGTAGGAAGCCAACGCATCCGCCAACTTCTGTGATCCGCCGCGCGCAATCGGCCAGCCCAAGGCGTGACCCGTAATCCCTAACACCAATCCAAACGCAGCCGAAGCAGGGTGTTCCAGCGGCAGCATTGAATGAGCTGCCAGTCCGGCAAACAGCGCACGCGCGCGTTGGCCACCAAAGTTCCTTTCGGCCAGACGACGCGCCGAGCGAATCGCATGCAGGCCAAATCGTGCGAGTACCAACGGGTGGCGCGGCATCCGCGGCGGGGCGAGCAGGTCGCTATCCAATCCATCCCAATGATCGACGAACGACGTCATGAGCCTTTTATAGGCGCGCCCGTCGCTTGCTAAATGCGTTGTTGTTTCATTGATTGACCGCTCGAGCATGACCGCAGTCCCGTCGTCCAGCGGATGCGCAAGAGGAGCGGCTGGGTGGATCCATTCCAGACCGTGCTGCGCCAGGGGCAGCGAGCGGAAAAAAGGAGAACCCACGGCGAGCGGATAGACAGCCGAGCAAATGTCGTGCGTAAAACCAGGTAGGGTCAACTCGGCCGAACGAACGCCTCCGCCAATAACGGCCTGCGACTCGTAAACTAAAACCGACCGGCCGCGTTGCGCAATCGTGATTGCGGCTGCAAGACCGTTGGGCCCCGCGCCGATAACGACTGCATCGTAGGTTTGAGATTTACTCATCGTTGCCCAATCGGCCGATCGCTAGGCTGCCCAGATTAGCATGAACTCGAAAGAGGGACGACCGGGGACGGGGGACCAGGATCGGCGGGCGAAGCGCAAAGCGCAGACTCCTATCCTGGATTATTCAGTGCGCCACGAAGGCGCAAAGGACCAGCGGATGAGAGATCCGCCAGAGTAATTGTCGATTCGACTCTGTAGCCACCTGAGCGGTTAAAGGAGTGATCCTTTGATCGAAGCCTCGGGGACAATACCCGCCATTGGGCGGGTTAGCAAACCCACGGGCCGTAACGCGAGTGAATCCTGAGCAGGCCTCGAAAGTGAAGATGCAAACGCCGACCCGCCTGAATTTCGGGGAAGGCCGTTGTGTTGAGAGCAAGCAATCGACGAGCGCACTCTTGACAGTTTGCCGGGGTAGTGGGAACGGCACGTGGGGAAGGTGCTTTGCGAAACGTGGGAGACCTCGACGGACAAGCTGCATAAGGCAGACCGTTGAGGAGTCGGAGAGGTCCATAGTACCGATGAAGCCGGTTAACGCTGGTAGAGGGAAGGGGCCTTGCGTTTGGGTGCTTTTGAAGGAGCCAAGCGGGAGGAGATTGGCGTGAGCCTGAAGACTCCTGAAACTATCCGGCAGCTCCAGAGAAAGCTTTATGTTGCGGCGAAGCAGGAGCCCAAGCGACGCTTTCACCAGCTCTACGACAAGGTGTATCGGACCGATATCCTGAAGCACGCCTATGCGCTGGCCAAATTCAACGGCGGAGCACCGGGTGTAGATGGGGTGAGGTTTGAGCGCATCGAGACAGAAGGGCTGGAGGAGTGGCTTGAAGGGCTGAGGAAAGAATTGCATGAGAAAACGTACAGGCCGAACCCGGTACGCCGGGTGATGATTTCCAAGCCAGGAGGCGGAGAGCGGCCGCTGGGCATCCCGACTATACGGGACCGAGTGGCGCAGACTGCCGCCAAACTAGTGCTGGAGCCGATCTTCGAAGCGGACTTTGAGGCTAGCGCCTACGGTTATCGGCCGCGGCGCGGGGCCGAGGATGCGGTCCGGGAAGTACACCGGAGGCTTTGCCAGGGATACACCGATGTGGTGGATGCCGATCTGTCGAAGTACTTTGACACCATTCCGCACCATGAGCTGCTGGAGTTGGTAGCGCGACGGATTGTGGACCGCCAGATGCTTAAGCTCATCAAGATGTGGTTGAAAGTGCCGGTTGAGGAGCGTGATGAGCGGGGGAATCGACGCATGACAGGGGGCAAGGGCAGCAAGATGGGGACGCCCCAGGGCGGAGTCATCAGCCCTTTGCTGGCCAACGTTTACATGCAGCGATTTCTGCAAGCCTGGCGCGACGGGGGCAAAGGCGCGGAGTATCACGCCTACATCGTCAACTATGCCGATGACTTCGTGATTCTGAGCCGCAATTGCGCGGCGCAGGCACTTAAGTGGACTCGGCAGACGATGGGAGCGATCAAGCTCACCCTTAACGAAACCAAGACGTGTGTT
This sequence comes from uncultured Syntrophobacteraceae bacterium, assembly GCA_964410485.1. Taxonomy (GTDB): domain Bacteria; phylum Desulfobacterota; class Binatia; order UBA9968; family UBA9968; genus CAYPHJ01. The sequence continues at coordinate 35,990 of CAYPHJ010000030.1, read as the reverse complement.
CGGGACGCACGGCAGGAGCGGTTCAATTTTCTGGGCTACAGCTTTGGACCGGAGCGATTTCGGAAAGATGGCCATTGGTATCTGGCGGCGCAGCCCTCGCAGAAAGCCATCGAGCAGGTCAGAGTTCGGGTGGCGGCACTGCTTCGGGCGGGAAATCATGATCCATGGGAGGAAGTGGTGAGCCGGCTCAATCGGATCTTGCGGGGCTGGGCGAATTACTTCCGTTACGGGACACGGCTGCGGGCGTATCGTGCGATTGACAACTACGTATACCATCGTGCGGCGGACTTTCTTAGGCGACGCCACAAGGTACGCCAGCGATGTATCCGACAGTTCTCGGCTGCTGCGATCTTCGAGGAGTTTAGGGTCCAGCGCCTGAGAGCACTGCACCTAGGAGCGCCTGCGTGTGCCACGACGTGAAACCAAATCGGAGAGCCGGATGCGGGAAATCCGCACGTCCGGTTCGATGAGCGGGATGTGGAGACGGAGCATGGATGAGCTAATGAGGCACCGGCAACCGAAAGGGTCGGCAACAGCTAAGCCCATTCCTAAACCACCGCGCCACATCTCGACTCTACCAATGAACCAGTGGTTATCGAACGATGAGCCCTTGCGGGTCCAAACACGAGATTTTGTGATTTGAGGTATGTGAGATTCGAGATTTATTTCGGATTTGGTGCTTCGGTTTTCGAGTTTAGCTACCACCCTCCTTTTAGGCGTGGCCGGCGGAATTTCCTCCGCAGTGGTTGCGCCGTACGAGCACTCTGGATTAAACTCTTGCGCCGCGGTTTTTTAGGGGCTGGCTTTGGCTTCGCAATGGGCGTCCGGCTCGCGTGCGTTGCCCTCCATTGGAGTAAGCCACGCTTTACGTAGACGGGATCCAAACCGTTGAGCCGGCAAATGCTTTTAAAGGAAGCGATGTAATCGGACTCTTCGTCCCAGATCCACGCTTCCGCCGCCCGGAAAAGTTTTTGCCCTTTTTTTGAGTTCGTCGACGCATACTTTTGGAAAGTCTGTAGGGCCTCACTCAAGATGGCAAACAGCAATGCAAGTTCCGGCTCTAGGGGAGTCGTTCTACGATGAGCCTCATAATACTGTGCCTTTACGAGTGTATCCGGCTCGAATAGATGTGCCTCCGATAGCTCCGACATAAAATGGTTCAATATAACCTCCTCCTCGTCTCGCCGGTGAAGTTTCGTGCCTCATGCCGACGGTCATAGGCAATTGCGGGACCACGTCCCGATTTGCTCGTATGAATAAGTAGTTAGAGCTGATTAAATGTATGAATTGGCGGGCATGGTTGCCCTGATGTGCGGTGATTGCACAGTTTCGCCGGGCTAGCGGAGGTCCGTTGTGAAGAATGTAGACAGTGATGCGGCTTTAGGAGTTTTATGGAAGCAGAAGGAGCACTGCGGCAATGGACACTTGCATGTGCATTTTATTCACATACGATGCGCTATCCTCAGAACATGCCAAATCGTCTCAGCTTGTTGTATAGGGCTCGGCGGCTAATGCGCAGTAAAGAGGCGGCTTTTTTCTTATTGCCATTGATCGCTGCGAGGGTCATCTTGATGTATTCTTTTTCCACATCGAGAAGCGGCATCCCCAGTTGAATCGGCGACTGTTCGTATGGTCTCAACGGGTCCGGACCGTTGGCCTCGCGGATGCGTTGGGGAAGAAGATCGGGTGTTAGCTCGGTTGTTTTCGTCAGCAAGACGGCGCGCTGGATGACATTTTTCAGCTCGCGCAAATTTCCTGGCCAACAATACCTGCGCAGCAAGCGATACGTTTCAGCGGACACCTTGTGGATCTCTTTTTTGTATGCTGCCGCGAATCGAGCGACAAAGTGATCCGTGAGCAATGCCACAGCACCGTGCCGCTCTCTAAGCGGTGGTAGCTGAATGCGGAAAACGTCCAGGCGGTAATAAAGATCTTCACGAAATCGCCCCGCTGCCACGGCTTCTTCAATGTTGTCGTTGGTGGCGGCACTCACGCGCACATCGACAGGTATGTCCTTTTCTCCACCCACGCGGCGGACAACGTTGGTTTCCAAAACCCGCAGGAGGCTGACCTGGGTTTTTTCGTCCATCGTCGTGATCTCGTCAAGAAAAACGGTGCCGCCTTGAGCCTGCTCGAACAGTCCGGAGCGGGCTTCGGAAGCTCCGGTGAAAGCGCCTTTTTCATGGCCAAATAGCTCGCTGGCAACCAACGCGGTGGCGATGGCGCCCATATTCACCGGCAAGAAGGGAAAATTACTCCGCTTGCTCCTTTTGTGAATCGCCGCGGCAACGAGATCTTTTCCTGTTCCGGTTTCCCCGGAGATCAACACCGGTATATCTGCCGCGGCGACTTCTATGATCTGATGAATTACAGAACGCATACTGAACGGCACGGCCAGTATGCCCTCAAACTCAATCGGCACATCGGGATTGGGGGTTCCAAGAGCCTCCTCATTTTCAGCCACATCGAACCTACGGCGAATCGCCGTTTCCACGAGCGCCAAGAATTCGTCTTCGTTGATCGGTTGGCGCAACCACTCGCAAGGAAGATCGCGCAGGCTGATAATCTCCGGCTCACTTGTTTCGGAGATCACAATGACGCGAGTGGCGGCGGATCTCTTCAAGAATTTCTTGACGACCTTGATAACGTTTGCACATTTGTCAGGAATGGAAAGAGTGTTCCAAATGATCAGATCAAAGCGATCTTGGCCATGGGCCTTGAGGGCGCTTTCAACACCTGCAGCCATCTCGACGAACAAGCTACCGTTGAAATGCTCTGTGATTAGCTTTCGAGTCGCGTCATCGCGTTCGACAATTAGCGCTCTCGCCATATGCGGTTTCCACCCGGTGTTTTAGCCAAGCTGTATGCCCGGGTGGTACCTACTACTATATTCGTATTCTTTTGTCCATATACTGGCAGTGGTCCCCCGGGATACTGCCAATGCTTTCCCGGGGTTCGGCCCCGAACGTCCTAACTCTGCGTTGGCAAAAGGAAAATACGGCTACTTACGCTTCGCTCCGGCGCAGGTCGTGAGCCCTTTTATCGTGCCTCAGGCCCGCAAAGCGAGCATCACGCAAACGATTTGCTTCTGTCCACTCCGTAAATTCGATCTCTGCCACCAACTCAGGGCGCAGCCACCGGCATTCTTCCATCGCATTTGCCGTCAGGGCCATTCTCCGCCGGGCGGCCTTAGGCTCGGGTAGATTTGCAAAGGGGCAGTCTTTGGTTTCCAAACCCGAAAATCTGCCGAATACCTCGCGGCGCACGCGCGGCACAAACCCATTTCGGACCTTGCCAACAAAGAGAAGCTTGTCCGATTGGTAATAGCCCACGAGCAGGGCGTCAAAGTAATTTGCGCCTGGAACGTAGCCGCCGATCACCAGGTCTTGCGTTCGATTGATGCGGTACTTGACCCACGCACCGTTGCGCTCTCCAGGCCGGTAAAGCGAGTTCCTTTGTTTTGCAATAACGCCTTCCAGGCCCAGTTCTTTGGCCGCACGAATGATCTCTGCCGCCGTACCGGTGAAATCCTCAGAGAGTCTCAAGTCATTGGTCAAAGATTCCAGCACGGCTTTGAGCATTTTCCTTCTCTTTTCGAGCGCGAGATCGATAAGACTTCTGCCCTGATAGATCAACAGATCGAAAACATAATAATAGATCTCCTCAGCCGACGCCTGGTAGTTCTGCAGAATGTTGAATGACGGCCGCCCGGATTCGTCCAGTGCTACAATCTCGCCGTCGAGTAGCGTCTCGGCCGGCAGCGCCATAACAGCCCGAGCGATTTTTGGAAATCGCGCATTGAGCAAGTTCTTGTTTCGCGAGAAGAGCTTCGCCCCCTGTGTGTCTCTCAAGGCAAGGCAGCGATACCCGTCAAGTTTGACTTCGTAACTCCATTGAACGCGATCGTCCGGAAGCTGTGCGATTGGCAGCGCGAGCATCGGTTCCAGGAAGTCCGGCCGGACTTTGGGTAAGGACGCGAGATCAGGGGAGAAATCAATCTTCGCTCCAGGGTGCCTGTTGCTGTGCCAGACCGCGTCTTTGGCCTCGGCTATCTGTGCCATCGAGCGGCCGGTCAGAGCCGAGGAATCCTCTTCACTTTGTGAAATTTTTTCCATCGTGGCGCCGGTTTTGATCCAATACCAGGTGTTCTTTTTGCCGTTGCTGTCCTCTCCCTTAATCAGCACCCACTCACCCCTGAGTTTTTGGCCGTTAACGACAACGTGAAGCTTGCCTTTCCAGTAATTACCATCAATCAGCTCATAAGTGCCGATATCCCATACCATAACTGTCCCGCCGCCGTACTCGCCACGAGGAATCGTTCCCTCGAAGCGTGCATAGTCCATCGGATGGTCCTCAGTTGCCACCGCGAGCCGTCTCTCGTTAAGCGCGTAAGGAGCGCCTTTCGGCACCGCCCAGGACTTCAATACACCGTCCATCTCGAGGCGCAAGTCGTAATGGAGACGGCTGGCGGCGTGCTTCTGAACGACAAAAAGCTTGCGACCTCCCTGACGGCGCGAGCGGGGCACGAGAGGAGGAGGCTCCGGAGTTTTCGTGAAATCCCGTTTCTCGCGGTACGACTCCAGAGCTGCGGCGTTTTTGTTTCCTGATTTTGCCGGCGCTTCGGACTGGAGGCGCAAGAAAGGCTCTGGCAGCGTCTGCTTGAGCTTTAGCATCGGCGCGAAAAGATCGCCGGATTTTTGCAAGCGCTTGAGAGACTCCTCGGGCTCAAAGAAAAGCGCCGAAGTATCGGCTCGCTTGAGAGCTTTCTTGAGCTCCTCCCAGGTGACGGGAAGGGCCACGAACGGCCGATCGCCTTTTGCGCGCAGGGAATAAACCGCGACCGTAGACTTGTGTTCCGAGTTCTGACTCCAGTCGACAAAGACCTTCCGCCGGCGTTTTCTTTTGGCCATCTCTGAAATGACAAGATCCGGGTGTTCCTTCTCAAGCAACTGGGCGATGCTCTTGGCAAAGGGCTGCGTTGCCTCATAGGTCACGTATGTATTCAAGGGCACATGCAAATGTATCCCTTTCGAGCCGGATACTTTGACAAACGACTTGAGGTTCAAACGATCGAGGAGATCCTTGACGAGAAGGGCCACTTCACACGAATTCAGGATGTCGGCTCCCTCGCCGGGATCGAGATCGAACACAACCATGGTGGGAACGGTGACCTCGGGTGCGCGAGCCAAAAACGGATGGATTTCCAGGTTTGCCAGATTGGCGCACCAGGCGAGAGTGGCAGCGTCATTGATCAATATATAATGGATCATCGATGCGCCGCCGGTGCGCGCAATTGCAAACGTTTTCACCCAACGAGGGGTGAAGGATGGAGCATTCTTCTCGTAGAAGTGTTCCCCTTCAATGCCGTCGGGAAAGCGCTTCAGCGTGATGGGGCGGTTTTTAAGATGTGGCAAAATTGCGCGGGAGACGCCCAAATAGTAGTCGATAACCTGGCCTTTCGTAAAGCCAACTGCCGGATACATAATTTTGTCGGCATTTGAAAAGTCGATATCCCGACCGGCAATTTTCCTGCGCTGACGGCGACTAGGTGCCATGCCTTATTCTCGCCCCGCGCTTGCGGCAAGACAAGCGATCCGTCATGGCAGAAGGGAAGGACGGAGGACCGGGGACGGGAGACCGCAGGGAAGAAGGACCGAGGACCGGAGGAAAGGCAGATTCTTCGTTGCTCGCGCTCCTCAGAGTGACACCCCCGTGAGCCGGGCCGTCGTACCTCGAAACGTTCGCCGTGCGTCCTCCTGAGGCGAAAGCCGAAGGATCTGTTTTTTCGCTGACCGACGACCGGAGACCGAAGACCGCCGTAACAGAAAAGAGAACCAGGGCCGCGGACCAGGTCGGGAGAAGACCGAGGATGCTCGCAGCCATTTAGTGTTCGAAAAACTGGATCTGCTTGTAGGGGAAATCATGCATTAGGAAAAATGAGCGATGGAGAACCTTTAATAAAATCGTCTATCTCACATTTGGCACATGAATTGCCATTATCGCACATGCCTGAGGTAAGCCGATCACTGTTGCATTCCCGATAACAACGAGAACGTGCGGCAAAGTGGCCAGCATGTAAGCGCGGGAGTTTGCTCCACCCAGCCTGCATTGATCTCGGAAGTCAGGGTGAACAGTTGAATACATCCGAAAACAGAGAATTAGAAAGAGATTCGCTCACAGAGATTGGCGCAACCGCGCCCGTCTTCGCCCATGCGGTAGCGAACCCTTTAGGCGGGATATCCTCGTCAATACAACTACTGCGCAAGCACCTCAACGGCGATAAAGACGAGCTGGCTGCTCACCTCCTGGAAGCCTGTTCGGGTGAAGTAGCGCGCTTGACCTCACTGTTGAACGAGTTTCGCTCTCTTTCACGGCCGATCAGACTTCAGATGGAAACCGTTGATCTCATCAAGATCATCAGCGAGAGTTTAAAATCCGCCATCTTAACCCATCGGGGTTCGATTGAGGTGGTGGAGGAATTCGAGGCGGAACTTCCCGCTATTTCGGGTGATGCTGAACAGCTCGTGCAGGTGTTCCGAGAGATTTGCAAAAATGCGGCCGATGCCATGCCCCAGAGGGGTAGGCTGACGCTGCGCGCCAAGAAATTGCCCGGTTGTGTAATTGTAGAAATCGAAGATACCGCTTGTGGTAGCAGCTCGCGCGACGATATCTTTGAGCCCTTCAAGACTCCCGCCGGCGTCGGACTTGCGATTGCGCGGCGCATCGTTCGCGCCCATGGGGGCACGATCAACTATTCCAGCGAGTCCGGCAAAGGGAGGACTTTCCAGGTCGTGCTGCCGGTTTAACCAATGACCGGGGGGGCCGCGGATGAAGAAAAGCAGATTCTTCGTCCCTCCGGTCCTCAGAATGACACTTTGGAACTTCGAACGTCGGCAGAATCGCTACATAATCTCCGTAGCATCGATTTTCGCTTTCAAGAATCATCCTTCCCGCTGTCATCTGAGACAAAGCCGAAGGATCTGCTTTTGAATCATCGACGACGCCGACCGAAGAAAAGCAGATTCTTCGTCCCTCCGGTCCTCATAGGGTGGTCCGATCGTTCATCCGCTGTCTTCTCGTTGCTGTCCTCGGTCTGCGGTCGTCAGTCTTTCCACATACGTCGAACTTCGAACCCTCGAATATCTAACCCCGTTGCGCTAGGAATCTGAAGTCCTAAAGTAAACTTTAGGGGCTTTGCCATGGCTCGTTCTCTGTCGCAGGTGGAACGATGCAACGGGACGAATTCTTGAATCAAATCGAGTCTCTCCAAACGCGGGTCAGCGAGCTGAAGCAGCGTGTCCGGCAATCGGACGCGCAAACCATGACCGGCGAGACGCTTGGCGAGTTAAAGACCGCCCTTGAAGAAATCACTGTCCTCGAGGATCGCTTGGTGGAACGTAGCCGGGAAATCGCCGCGGCGCGGGAACACGCCGAAGCGGAGCGGGCGCACTATCAAGAACATTTCGAGTTTGCTCCCGATGGCTATCTGATTACCGACCGCCGCGGCGTAATCCTGGAAGCAAATGAAGCTGCCGCTGATTTGCTTGGATTACCGAAAGCCTACGTAGTAGGAAAACCGCTCGGCTATTTTATCGTGCGAGAAGATTTGAAGCGCTTTCTCAAGGATGCCGCCAGAGCCCAGACGGGTGGCGTCCGCGACATAGCGACGCGTCTGAGACGCGAGCAGGGCGACACGTTTGACGTCCTGATCACGCTCACCGCGGCTGACAAAAACTGCGTCCGCTGGATCATTCGCAATATTACTGAGTTCAAACGAGCGGAAGCGAAGGCGCGCAGCAGCGAACGGCTGTCCACGATGGGCGCTACGGCTTTGTTGCTCGCGCAGGAGATCAGCAATCCGCTGAACGATATCTACACGACTGTGCAGCAATTGGGGCGGACCGTCGCAAACGACGGAGCCGATCAGGAAGGACCGCTAAATTCCACATTACAAGAACTGAGCGGGGAAATCAGGCGGCTGCGCGGATTGGTGCAGAGATTCTGCTCATTTTCGACGGCTCGCGAGGCCAACGTTCATCTGGTTAATGTCGCCGATATCCTCCGAGATGTTTTGGCGAGAGAAATTTCAAGCTGGGCCGAACGCGGCATTCTGGTCGAGCAAAACTTGCTGGGCGAAATGAATATCCAGGCAGACTATGAGCGGCTCAAACAGGCATTTGGCAGTTTGTGCAAGAACGCGGCCGAAGCCATGCCGCATGGAGGCAAGCTAATTGTGCAGGGGTATGCAACGGATAACGAGGTCACCCTGCATTTTATCGACACTGGAATGGGAGTTCCCAAAGGGATAGATATTTTTGATCTCTTCAGTACGACCAAGTTTCAGGCAATGGGTGTTGGCCTGCCCATCGCCCAGCAAATCATTGCCGATCACGGGGGAACCATCAGCTACACAACCATGCCGGGGAAAACGGTATTCCGCGTGAAAGTACCGGCGAAGCTGCCTGGTGTAAACAAGAGTTAGCAACGCATTTGAGGCAGAAAACCCGAGATCTCCAAAATGTTTTATCATTTTGTCACCTAGCAGACAAACCGAGCTTTACAATTCCCCCCGATTCGCATAGCGTGCGTGCGCGCTGCTACTAACTAAAGTATTGCTAGCCATCGTGCCCATGGTGCTAACAGGCACCATGCGAGCATTGGCGTAACTGAATTTCACAAGGGAGGTGGAACACACCGAAATCAGGGTAATAATATAGTAGTTATAGGCGTCCCTGTTGACCAACGCTCCTACTGGCGGAGGCAGATTACAGTTGCAGATCAAGAGTAACCGCAATGAAGAATTTTCGGCCTGATCCTTTTCCAAACGCTGCCTTTGATGTAGTGGCTCTTGCTGCTTCAGCGGGAGGCCTGAATGCCTTGTGCCGCGTCTTGTCTGGTGTTCCGCGAGACTTTCCTGCGGCTATCGTCATTGTGCAACACTTGGATCCTCGCCACCGAAGCCTCATGGCGGCCATTCTGACCAAGCGCACTAGCCTGCCGGTTAAGGAAGCCGAGGAGGCGGAGCCTCTTCAACCGAGTACGGGATATATTGCGCCACCTAATCGGCACCTTCTCGTCAACCCCGACGGAACACTTTCTCTTTCACAGTCTGAGTTAGTCCATTTCGTTCGGCCATCAGCCGATTTATTGTTCGAGTCCATGGCGGCGAGTTACCGAGAGCGTGCTATAGCCGTCGTGCTCACAGGCACCGGCAGTGACGGCAACATGGGAGTGCGCGCGGTCAAGAAAATGGGCGGAACAGTCATCGTGCAGGACGAAAAAACCTCTCAGTTTTTTGGCATGCCGGGGGCTGCCATTCAGACGGGCGATGTGGATTTTGTGCTTCCCCTGGATGACATCGCAACAGCACTGGTGAGGTTGGTGAGGGAATCTGTTGAGGCCCTTGATTAACAGGTGGAGCTGAATGAGTCCAGCAGATAAACCGAATGCAAAATTTGAGGCCTTGCTCGAGTTGCTGAGGCAGACCCGAGGATTTGATTTTGCCGGCTACAAACGCCCGAGCCTCATGCGCCGCATCAACAAGCGCATGGAAATCGTCAACCTGAAGACCTATGAAGAATACGCGGATTACCTCGAGCTGCACCCCGACGAATTCAATTATCTATTCAACCACATCTTGATCAACATCACTTCGTTTTTTCGCGACCCGCCGGCCTGGACCTTTCTTTCCCGCGAAGTGATACCCCGGACGCTCGAGGCAGCGGCGGATGAATCGATCCGGGTATGGAGCGCCGGCTGCGCTTCCGGGGAAGAGCCCTACAGTTTGGCTATGGTATTGGCGGAAGCTTTGGAACCGGAGGAATTTCGGCAAAGAATCAAGATTTATGCCACGGATGTAGACGAGGAAGCGCTGGCGGTGGCGCGCCAGGCGACCTACACGGCAAAAATCCTCGAGGCTGTGCCTGAAGACCTCAGGAAAAAGTACTTTGAGCCGTTCAATAACCGTTTTGTATTCCGCCCCGACGTGCGCCGCGCAGTGAACTTTGGCCGCCACGATTTGCTTCAGGATGCGCCGATATCGCGGCTCGATCTTCTCGTCTGCCGCAACACGCTCATGTATTTCAACGCCGAAGCTCAAACCGGCATTCTCTCGCGCTTCCATTTTGCCCTCAAGCCAAAGGGTTTTCTCTTTTTGGGCAAAGCCGAGCTTCTTCTGAGCCATGCCAGGCTATTTGTGCCGTTGGATATGAAGCAGCGCGTTTTTGCCAAAGTGGAAAATACGAGCCACCGCGATCGCATCCTGACCGCTCCTCGCGTTAACCACGAGATGAATCATCAGATGACCCGTCAAGTCCGCCTCCGCGAGCTGGCTTTGGACAGCTCACCCCTGGCCCGTATTGTTATCAACGACAACGGGCATCTCATGTTTGCAACGCAAAAGGCGCGCGCGCTTTTTGGTCTGACCGGCGTGGACATTGGCCGGCCGCTTCAGGAGTTGGAAATTTATTACCGCCCGGCTGAGTTGCGTCCGTTGATCGAGCGGTGCTATGCGGAACGGCGCAAGGTAACGGTGAATGACATCGAACGACGTGCCTTAAATAATGTTGAGAAACAATACTTCGAGATCGAGGTGAGTCCTCTTTACGACGACGCCGGCGCGCAGCTCGGCGCCACCATCTCTTACGCCGATGTGACCCGCTACGCCATACTACAAGAGGACTTGCAGTATGCGAATCAGGAGCTGGAGACGGCGTCCAAAGAATTGCAATCGACCAATGAAGAGCTGGAAACCATGAACGAGGAGCTTCAATCAACCAACGAAGAGCTGCACACCGTCAACGAAGAAATGCGCCAGCGAACCGCCGAGTTAAACAATGCGAACAGTTTTTTGACTTCGATTCTCTCCAGCATGAGCGCCGGCTTGGTGGTGCTCGACAACGACTTCGTTATTCTCGCCTGGAACACAAAATCGGAAGACCTCTGGGGCCTGCGGGCTGAAGAAGTGCAAGGCAAGTCATTCATCAACCTCGACATCGGCCTGCCACTCCAGGAAATCCGCAACCACGTCCGTGCTTGTTTGACCCGCAACAGCGATCATGAGCAGATGGTCGTCGAAGCCATTAACCGGCGCGGCCGCAAAGTTCAGTGCCGCATCACCATTGGTCTTTTCATAGAGCAAGAGACAAAAAATACGGGCGCCATATTATTGATGGAGGAAGTCGATTAGTTATACAGGCGAGATAAGAAAGTTTAGCCGGGATCTCGAGCGGGCGCGGCAGCGTTTGGACGAGCTGTCGAAGACTTATTCCGCCGGCCGATCAACAAAACCGACTGAAGCTTTGGCCGAGCTGACCAGGACCCTCGAGCAGCTGGCGGTCGTGGGGAAGCAGCTCGAAAACCAGAGCCGTGAGATAGCCGGCGCCCGAGAGCAGCTCGAGGCGCAGGTCGATCGTTACCAGGAGCTGTTTGACCTTGCCCCCGATCCATACCTGGTTACCGATCAGCGGGGAGTTATTCGTGAGGCGAACCGCGCAGCAGCGCGCCTGCTCCAGGTTCGCCCGGATCACTTGATCGGAAAACCGCTGGCGCTCTACGTTGATAAGACCGCGAAAAAGGATTTTTTGTCGCGCCTGTCGGAAATCCGTAAGAATAGCGGGGTGGTTAACTGGCAGCTGCGGTTGGGCCCGCGCGGCTCGGCACCTGTCGTATTGTCCGTCGCGGTCTCCTTGCACTATAGCGAGATGAAGATCACAGGCGCCAAGAGTCTGGAATTGCGCTGGGTACTCCACGATTTGACGGAACAGCATCAAAACGCGGAGACGCTGCGTGAAAGTGAAGAAAAATACCGCTCGCTTTTTGAAAACGCTCAGGAGGGAATCTATCGCAAGACACGCGACGGCCGCTTTACCGCGGCTAACCCGTCATTTCCGAGGATGCTGGGTTATGATTCGCCCGATGAATTACTAAACATCCGAGCATCTCAATTGTATGCAGACCCCGGCGAGTGCTCGCGGCTGCTGAACGAGGTGGAGAACGCCCCCGTTAGCGGGCGAGAAGTGCTGCTCCGAAAAAAGGACGGCGAAGCGCTGATTGCGAGTCTTTCGATGCGCGCGATCCGGGATAAGGACGATCGCATTGTAGCTTACGAGGGTCTAGTGCAGGATATCACGGAACGAAAAAAACTGGCGGAGCGGCTGTGGCAACGCGAGCGGCTCGCCGCCGTGGGCTCGACGATTGCTGTTCTGACGCATGAGATCAGCAATCCTCTCAACGGCATGTTTACGCTTATCCAGATGATAGAGCGGCAATTGACCTCCACCCACACGCAGGACCCGGTGCTCGCGGAGCATTTCCGTGACTTGAAACTGGAAACCAAACGGCTCGTTGACCTGCTCGGTGATTTTCGCTTGTTCGCGCAAGTGCAATATACGTTCGCGGCGCTGCCTCTGCATGAGCTGATCGACGAGGTGTTGAGCTTGCAGGGGTGGGATTATGCCGACTCAGGGGTACGGATACGAGTGGAGCTGCCGGAAAATTTCCCTCTGATCGAGGGTGACAAGAGCAAGCTCAAACAAGCCCTTCTCAATCTTTTCAAGAACGCAGTGGAGGCCATGGCTGGAGAGGGCTTACTCACAATCAAAGGCGAAAAATACCGACACGAATGTCATTCTCGAAATAAGCGACACGGGTCCTGGAGTTCCAGAAGGGCTTGATGTTTTTGAGCCGTTCATTACGACTAAGGAACAGGGTACCGGTCTGGGGCTGCCGATTGTGCGACAAATCGTTTTGGCACACGGGGGCACCGTCGTTTGTAGCAGTAACGCCGGAAAGGGCGCCACGTTTCGTCTGGTGCTGCCCATTCGGCAAAGGAGCGGGGGTGTGTAGCTCCCCGTAGTTCAAAGTTCAAGGGACAGCGGTCTTTTGCTCCAGCGGCCGACTTGCGATTACCGCGCGAATGGTCCTGGCCTGTTCCTCAGCTTCTCGCGCTTTGGCTTCGAACCTCTTTCCAAGTTTGCCGCGGTCGTGCTTGCGCGCCCGTTCGGCGACGCGGCGTGACAAGGCGGCGTTTTCTTCCAGCGCGCGAAGGGCGCTCCACAGCGCTGCCTCGATGCCGCCCCCTTGTTGCGTCATTAAACTTTCCGCCGTATAGGCATGCCCGACGCGACAACGGAAGCGAAGAACCTCGTCACGGTTGAGATCCCACAGGGTTCCGCCACAGTCGGGACAGGCAAATACCGAAGGGACTCCGTCGCGCTGCTCATTTTCAATTGCCGCCATACTCAATTGCTCGATTGCGGTTTCTTCTTTCATGCCCGATGGCGCTTCACGCGGTTGCGTGGGTTGGAGTTGTTCCTGCGCCAGGCGAAAAATAAGCGATGACATCTCCCCAATACTCAAGACGTGATCTATAGTTATGGCCGCTAAGGCGTTACGCGGCATGTCGGGGAACAACGCTTCTTCCGGATCTTGAACAATTGCAATCCCGCCACGCTGTTTAATAGCCAAAAGGCCTGCGGTGCCATCATCAAGATTACCGGAAAGCAAAACCGCCACCGAGCGCGGACCATAGTAGACTGCCGCGCTACGAAATAAGGGATCGATTGCCGGCCGGTGCATGTTTTCGGGGGACCTCGGGTCACACGCACCCGCCCATTGTGCAGGACAAGATGAAAATCGGGCGGGGCGACGTAGATGTTTCCGTGCGCCACCAGCACGCTGGCCGGACAGGAGCAGGAGTTGGGTTGGGGAATGTCTTAGATTCGGGACTCGTCGAGCAGGTAGAGGGTTAAGAGTTTGTCGGGAATTGTGGAGAGTAGAAGAAAGTTACAGCAGGAGCTGAGTGTTGAGCGAACGGGTTTTGTCTGAGTCACTCAACACTCAACACTGACCTCTCAACTGTCATCACGCGGGCTGAACCTGCGTGCTGGCGGCCGGTACGATCGTACAAATCGCGTCGGGCGCCTCAATCTTCAGAACCAGCGACTCGCTAACCGTAAAGTTTTCGTGAGCGGCGTCAGGGCCGAGATAGCTTACCTGCAGGTCCTGTCCCAGGATAATGGAACCGACGTCTTTTGCCACGAGCACGCCACCATCTATATCCGCCTTGACGATGCCGCGCGTGCAGAGCCGCCGGAGATGCTCGATTTGGAGCAGCTGGGTTCCAGCGTAACGGCGAAACAAATTATTGTACAACGCCGGGGCCAGCGCCAATCCGTAAGGACCGCGGTAGCCTTTACCGTCAAGGATGTTGACCGCGGCAATGACGTTCTCCAGCACCTCGTCGACATTTCCCCAGTTACCACCCCTCAACGTGTTTCTTCCTTCCGCCGTGAGCAGGCCCGACAAATGGAAATCCGGTTGGCCTCGGTAAACAAAATCTTCTTCCCGGACTGCAACCGCCTGGGCAGCATCTTCGGCAACTTTCAAATTGAGCGGTTGCCCGCTTTCCTGAAAGGCGGCAATGCGCCGTTTGGAGAGGGCAAAGCGGCGATAAATCATTGCAACAGATAATGCTCGGCTGACGACCGCGCTCGCCTCGGTGGGTCCCGGCTGGCGGCAAAGGTCATCGTTGCCGACTTCGACCGTGGTCAGCCCTAAGCCAAAAGGACCTTCGACATCGATGATTTTCCGGCCCGTCAGAATGTCACGCGCGGCGGCGATTGCAGCTTCTTCGACTTTGCTTAATAGATCCGGTGGGACTGTTCCGGAAGCAATCAATGTGTCAGGCATTGTTGTCACCCTTTCATGTCGCCTATCGTGCTGCGTGCCTTGGGCGGGGCTACTGCAATGGTGTTTGGGGCTTCGCCAGGTTTCATGACCTTTTCCTCGAGTTTGGTGATATCCCCATTGGTAAAGAGATACGTCTTCAGGGACTCATCGAATTTCGGCACATGGCGGCGGATCCATTCAAGGACCATCGACGCGTGCTCCACCTCTTCGTTCATGTTGTGCTCCAGAATGGCCCGCAGTTGCGGGTCGGCACACGCATCGACGCGCTGCCGATACCAATCGAACGCTTCAAGCTCTTCCATGAGTGAAACGACGGCTCTGTGAATGTCGATGGTCTCGGGAGTTAGTTTGTCTGCGGGTTCGTGCAATCCTTCACTCGCCATGAAGACTCCTTCGTCACAATGTTTCGAACTCGGGCGCTTCTCCTAGAAAGACACTAAAAATAGCCCCGTGTCAATCATACTAAATGGCCCGAATGGCCCGCAAAAGCTATTGGAGAGCCTGCGCCCGATTCTCACTCGCGGCACAAAAGGGCTCGTCCGTGTGCCATACATGAAACATTTTACCCTCGCTAGGCGAAAAGAACTTGGTATTTTACGTCTGGCACGCGTTTCGCAGCCTATAAACGGTGGTCAAAACTACAAAGCCGAGGTGTATCTATGAGAATAAGCACGCTTCTCGTAAGTCTATTTGTGGTATTTGTGTTAGTGGGTTGCGACAGGGCAGAGGAGCCGCCGCCGCAAACGGCCGCCCCCAAAAGTCCAGCTGCCCCCGAAGCTAAACCTGAAACGGCCGCAAAAGCGCCCGAGAAGGTTCCCACGGCCTCCGATCAGCCCGGTACAGAAGCCGATGTCAAAATCGTTCAGGAGATTCGGCAGTCGGTCGAGAAAGACGAGTCATTATCGACTCAGGCCCAAAACGTTACCATCGTCAGTAAGGAAGGCAAGGTAACACTGCGCGGCACAGTCAAAGACGAAGCTGAAAAAAAATTGCTCGCTGCGAGGGCGCAGCAAGTGGATGGCGTCAGAGGCGTGGACAACCAGCTGGTAATAGCGCGCTAGAATCGCGAAGCCTGCCGTAGGGGTAGCTCCTTCAGACCTACCCCTACGGGTGCAGGAAAATTCCTTCCGCTGCAACAAAAGTCTCTGTTCCGATTGAGAAAAGCACGCGCGTTTAGTGTGGTCACCGATGGCATACCGCTTGCTCCACCACGTGAGCACTGCGTTATCCTGGCCTCCTATTTTTCTTCGCAGTTCTTCAGGAAAGCCGGCACCTCTTGAAAATCTCGATAACGCGTGAGACGTAGAGATTGTGGTCATGCACGAGAATCGTGCGCGATGAGGATCGGTCGGACTGAGCTGAGCTATGAAGTATTGTATTGTTTGCCGGCAGGCTTTTCTCGAGCCGGATTTTTTCTGCCCCACTCATGGTCTTCGGCTGCGTATTGCCGAAGCGGATCACGTCAAGCAGTGTTTGGGCTGCGGTAGCATCATTGAGCGCGGCGAAATATTTTGCCGCCGCTGCGGTTTCGATGTAACGGATACCGACTGGTCAGAGGGAGCGGGCGAGCTCGAGCCGGGCAATGCCACAGAACCCGGAGCCGAAACGCGACGGGCTCGAGTGCGCGAAGCCGCCGCAGTCGAAGACGATGGATTGCGCTTACGTCCGTTTCGCCGGGCCAAGCCACGCTCACAACACGGCAGACGCGTCCGCAGACATAGCCGGATAGGAATTTTGCTTGTTGCGATCATCATCAGCGTTTCTGTAGTGGCGTGGCATGCTTTTGATCTCGACCGGTGGCGTATTGTCGAACGACTTCACGTGCTTCCATTCGGTTCTACCGCCCCGGCGAGCCAGCAGGAGTCCAACCCGCGAAATGCGACCCCCAACGAGACGAGTCTGACTGAGACTCAATCAACTGCTCGGATGCCTGATCAGGATCAGGCGTCTGGTTTCACGGAAGAGATGAAACCTCAAAATCCGTATAGTCATAGCCCTTCGTCGGAGCCCGAGCTGTCGCGCGGGAAGATGATGGAAAAGTCTCCCTCCGTATCGGTTGTCGAGCCGCCGATTAGCGACACAAGACAGCTGGGTGAACCATCAGAACCTAGTAAATTCGAAACACCCTCCTCTAATCGAAACCGTCCGGTGAAGAAAAGCAGCGAAGCCGCAAACACCAGGTCGCCTACTCAAGCCGCCCGCGCGCGATCTCCGTCGCCGGAAGAGATCCAGCGGGAACGTGAAGCAGAGCGCAAGCGGGTACAAAAGGCAATAGAAGAAGCCATAGCCAACAGAGGGGTAAGCGGAGTTGCTGTCGCTTTCATTAACGGTACAGTATTTCTGACCGGTGAAGTACAGACAGTAAATCAGAGGGAAGCTGCGGAACAGGCGGCTCGCCGGCTGCCCAACGTTAAAGACGTGCGCAGCCGGATTTCAGTGAAGTGGGCCGCGGAAAGCCAGGGATGAGCGGTAAGAAAGCACTGGGGTTCAAAAGCTCAAGAGTTCAATGTGCAAGGGGCAAAATGTTCAACGTTTGGCAAAGGGCTACCTTGAAACTTGAACTTTTGAACAATTGAACATCGTTTCGCAAGGGAGCGCATGGCGTACACCGATCACTTCGGCCTCACGACTCCACCATTTGACGCCAATCCAGATCCACGATTTATCTACCCTCATGTCAGTTACAGGGAAGCGCTTGCAACCCTGCGGTATGGGATCGAGTCGCGGAAAGGTTTCATCTTTATCAGCGGGGCGGCCGGGTGCGGCAAAACCACTTTGCTGCACATCCTCATTCGTCTCCTTGATCCGACTGTGTGTGCGGCGCTGATCTCCAACAGGCCCGGCAGCCTTCTTGAGCTGCTCCAGACGATTTCGAGTGCTTTTCAGTTGCCGCCCGGCGACGACGCACACGCCATGATGAGCCGGCTCAACGATTTTTTGATTCAACAGCTGCGGCGCGGCAGGGTTAGTTGTCTCTTGTTCGACGACGCGCACGAGTTAAACGACGAATTGCTGGAACAGATACGGCTCTTGTCCAACCTCGAGACTGACAAGGTGAAACTGCTCCAGATAGCACTTCTTGGGGAACCCGAGCTGGAGACACGGCTCGAGCAGCCCGGCCTATGGCAACTCAAGCAGCGTGTCGTACTGCGCCGGCGTTTGGAGACCCTCAGCTACGCCGAGATAGGGCTCTACATCGCAAGCCGGGTCGAAGCCGCCGGGCGCCGGCAGGATGATATTTTTGCCAGGGACGCAATCGAAACTATCGCGGCCTATTCCAACGGCATACCAAAGCTCATCAACGACATTTGCGCGAACGCGCTGGCCATGGCTGCGGCGGCCTCGAAAAAAGAGATTTCACTTGCCCTGGTCGAGGAGGTCGCCCGTAATCTTGAGCTACACCGGGCAGGGCAAGTGATAACCGGTCCTGCGCAAGCGAAGGCCAGGGCTCCCGGAGTTGAATTTGCGGAACACAGCGGTGATAGGTCTACCGAGGCATGGAAGCTTGAGCTCGCCGAGTTTCGCCGGCGTCACCAGGCCCGTGTTAGCGCTCCCAGCCGGCGGCGTCTGACAAGTTCGCCGTGGATGGGCGTTGGCATGTTGCTGACGGTGATGACATTGGCGGCGGTCTGCCTGCTGTTTTACTCGCGTGAAATCGGCAATTCGCTGTGGAAGCTTCCCGCCAAGCTGACACGTGAAGGGGTGCGCGCCGCAAATGATCAGTCGGTTCAGCGTGTCGCCAATGACAAGGGAAGAATCCTGCTTGGGGAACAGAAAAGGTCCATTTCTGCGAGCAGCGTCGATGCTGCGACCCAGCGGCGAAGTGCAGACGCACACGCGGGCAAAGGGTACGACAAAAACGCTGAGCCAGAGATTGCGCCAGCGCGGGTATCATCAAAGAAGACGGCGGCCGCTAACGCGATACAAAAGCGCACAGCCGGCGTTGTGAAAGGGGAGCTCTCGCCATCTCCGAACACTCAAGATCGAAGAGCTGAAAACAACGAACGAAGACAGATCAGAGATAGGGTCTTTGAAGTCGTGGCTTCTTCGTTTGTCCGAGACCGACCGCGTTCAGACGCCGATATCATCGCCACTCTGGAACCGGGAACGCGGGTCAGATTGATTGCCCAAAGAGGCCAATATTTCGAGGTGTCGTGGTTGACCCATACCGTGCTAAGGGGATTCGTTCATCGTGAAGACGCGTTTTTTGAGCCGGTTCGCGTCGGATCGGCAGCGCGCAGATGAAGGATCGAGAATAGAAGATAATCGAAGATGGAGGATCGAAGATCGAGGATTATTGCTATACGCCATAAGCTATAAGCCATGTTCGAGCTGCCAAACGCCATTTTGCCAATTAGCGCCGTAGCAGCCGTGCGCTGACGGCGTTGATCGCTTCGTCCAGTTCACGGATTTTCAGCCAGCGGCAGCCGGTGTAGAAAACAACAGTGGCAACCGCTATCGGTGCGATTACGGTCACCAGCTCGAGCGCAAGGCCGCTGAGCGGCAATTCGGAACAAAGCACGCTTACCCACCAGGCCACTGCAGCCATGGGGACAGATGCGGCTCCGATGCGCAGCACCATTCGCGCTATATGACCTCCCTCCAGCTTGCCCAATCGCCGTCGCATAAAAAAAGCCAGTAGGAGAAAATTGACCAGCGCGACGGTGGAGGTGGAAAAAGCCAGACCAATGTGTCCGAACGGGCCCACCAGAAGTGAATTCATCGTGTAATTGACCGCTATCGAGATGAGGCTGATTACCATCGGTGTCCGAGCATCGCCCAGCGCATAAAAAGCCGGCGAGAGGACCTTGATGGCGGCATAACCGGCCAATCCAACGGAGTAAGCGGCGAGAGCGTTGCCGGTCTGAATCGTGTCGAAGTGCGTGAACCGGCCGTGCTCGAAAATCAGTGCGATGATCGGTCGTCCCAGTACCGCTAAACCGACAGCCGAAGGTATGCACAGGAGAAAAACCAGGACCAGAGAGTGCGCCAGCGTGCGGCGAAATTCGTCGTAGTCCTGGTTCGCGGTGCTCCTTGAAAGCGGTGGCAGCGTGGCGGTCGCGATGGCGACCCCGAAGACGCCAATGGGGAATTGCATGAAACGAAAGGCATAGTTTAGCCAGGAGACCGGGCCGTTAGCTATCGCGCCAGTGACGGGATCAATGATAAACGAAGCAAAGTTGGTATTGACGAAAACGTTTATTTGAACAGCGGCAGTGCCAATTACCGCGGGTCCCATGAGGCGGACGATCTGGATGAGACCCGGATCGTTGAAGCTGAGTGTAGGTCGATAACGAAAGCCGGCGCGGTGGAGGCTCGGCAACTGCACCGCAAGTTGGAGCAAGCCTCCCAGGAGTGTGCCCACAGCCATTCCTTCTATCAAGCTCAAGCCAATGGCAGGGCCGACCACGATTCCCAAGAACAGACCGCCAAAGATGGAGCCAAGATTGAAGAAGGCAGGAGCGATGGCGGGAATAGCAAAACTCTGGTGCGCGTTTAGAATTCCCATCGCTTGGGCGGCAAGCGCGACGAACAGGATAAAGGGAATCATGACTCGCGTTAGGTGGATAGTCAGCTCAGCTTTGCCGGGGACTGCGAAAAATCCGGGAGCCAGTACATAGACGATTGCCGGGGCAAAGACCCAGCCGAGCAGGCAGAGAACGCCTAGAAGGAATATCAACGCGGTGGCCACCCGATTGGATAAGAGGACCGCCTCTTTGTGACCTTTGGTCGCGAGGACCTGTGTAAACGTGGTCACGAAAGCGGCCGAAAGCGCCCCTTCAGCGAACAGATCGCGCAGCAAATTTGGAATACGAAAGGCAGCGAGGAATGCGTCGTACTGTAATCCGGCGCCAAACAGCCCGGCAAAAACCTGGTCCCGCACCAGCCCGAGAATGCGGCTCGCGATCACAGCGAGACTGATAATACCGGCGTGGCGTGCGAGACTTGGTCGGGCCGATCGGAACTCTTCGGGGCTCATGTGTTGGCGGCTGAGTTTGTAGTCGGATAATACATTGGGACAGTCATCATGCGGTAGCGGTTTTAGTTTCTGGTTCTAAGTTTCCTGGTTCCAAGTTGGTCGAAACTAGAACTTGAGACTAGAAACTTGCAACTCTCCTCTTTATAACGGAGGCAGGGTACAATCTCGAAGGGGAAATCTCAAATAAAAATGTTGAAAAGCACTAGAAGCGCCTCGCCTTCCGATAATCTGAGATCTGAGATTTGAAATCTTGAAATGCTTCGCGCAGCGAAGCCGATCCTTGACAGCAAGAACGCATAGCGATAAGCGAAGCTAACGGTAAGTGTTTCCCAGTTGGCGCTACAAATGGGGTAAGGGGAGGACCCATGACGATCGGTTATCATCCCGCGAACCGCTATGAGATCAAAGTTTGGGACGTTGAATTTCGCCCAGTAACGCCGCGAACGCTGATGGCGCGAGTCTACCAGCCGCAAGGTGATGGGCCGTTTCCCGCGCTCCTGGATCTGCACGGTGGCGCCTGGAATGATCAAGACCGCACGGCCAATGCGCCGATGGACGAAAATCTGGCCGCCAGTGGCATCTTGGTTGTCGCTATCGATCTGCGGCTTGCCCCCGAAGCGCCATATCCGGCATCTGTGGCGGATGCAAACTATGGTATACGTTGGCTCAAGGCGAAAGCTCGCGAGTGGAAAGGCGACCCGGTTACCGTCGGTGCGCTTGGCAGCTCCAGTGGCGGCCACGTCATTCAACTGTGCGCCTTGAGACCGCGCGACTCCCGCTACAATGCGCATCCGCTGCCTGAAGCTCCGAGTGTGGATGCGACCCTTAACTATGTCGTGGCACGCTCGCCGGTTAGCGACCCTTTTGCGCGCTATCAGCAGGCGGAGAAAATGAAACGGCAGGAGATGATGCAATACACCAAGGTCTATTTCAACCCGTGGGAGACCATTTTTGATGGCAATCCGCAGTTGATTCTTGAGCGTCGCGAGGCGGTATCGTTGCCGCCAATGTTTGTCCTCCAGGGAGAATTAGACGACAACGTGTTGCCCGAGGTGCAGGAGCGTTTTGTCGCCTCCTACCGGGCGGCCGGTGGGGAGTGCGAGTTGGAAGTGTTCACCGGTTGCGAGCACCGCTGGGTTGCCAAGCCGGGCCCGCAGACGGATCGCGCTTACGAAATGATCAAGGACTTTATCGCTCGCCAGGTGCCCAGGCGGCGCTAATAAGGGGCCCGCGGGTTCTCTCATAGCCCCCGAAGCTTAAGTCCGAAATTCGAAATCCCAAACTCGAAACAAATCCAAATAATCAACCGACACAAACTTCGAGGTTGGTTTTGGCTTGGGGTGTGTTTCGGATTTCGATATTCGGATTTCGGATTTTGACTCGCCAGCGTTCTTGGCGCGATGACATGAGTCTTACCTTCGTACGAAAGCTTCGAACCGGGAAATTTGCGAAACGCGGCGAGCTCTAGTCGCCATCCAACGCGCGCACGCGTAGTTTCATGCCTTCGGCGGCAATAATTTCTACAGGAGAGCCGGAACGAATTCGCTTGTTACTCGGGTTGGCGACTGCTCTCCACAGCTCACCGCGAACACGTACGAACCCATCGGGTGTCAAGTCGGACTGGGCGATTCCTTTTGCGCCAACCAGTGCTTGCAAGCCCGATTTCTCTTCCCCATCGTACGCGCTCTGGAAAACAGGATAGAGAAGCATATCCTTTAGCACCCAGGCGAGAAAGATAAGCACGGCCGCCCAGGAGGGCAGGATGTCCCAATGCCACAGAACGACCAGGATGACCGCGAGAATCGTCCACCCCGGTATTTGAAATAAAACATATTTTAATGAGATACGCACAGTAGAGCGCCCCACCCAGTGAGGGATTTGGCGTTTGTGATTTGCAGTTGCTCGTCGCCTTCTGTCCTGAGCGTGTCTGCCACGTTTCCAATGTATCACAGCCTTTCGCTGAAACGAGTTAGTGCATGAAGCGCCCAACCGCGATACTTGGAGCGGAACGTCGCAGGTATTTGGACACAGCCGGCCAGATGATATGATCTTAAGGACAAGAAAGGCATGCCACCGTGAACGATGAAATGAGAGCAGCAGGCGCGGCAAGCGACGTTGAACTTTCGCGACGGGTCGTCATCGTCTCCAACCGGCTCCCTTTCAACGTCAGGGTTGATAAGGGGGATCTTGCCTTCAGTGAAAGCACCGGCGGGTTAGTCACCGGCCTCGCTTCTTACCTGGAGGAAAGGCAACGAGCGCTGGGTTCATCGTCCCACTTATGGGTGGGCTGGCCGGGCGGAACGGTGGCTCCACCGCTCCGCGAAACGCTAAAAGAAAAGGCTCAGGAACTGTTCGTTTCATATCCTGTGTTCTTGTCGAAACAGGAAATGGAACAATTCTACCTCGGGTTTTGCAATGCTACGATCTGGCCCCTGTTCCATTATTTTCCCACCTACACTGTGTATGATACGGCCTTTTGGGAGCAGTATAAGCACGTCAACGAAGTTTTTTGCGAGACGCTTCTAGAAGTCGTCTCCGATGAAGACGTCGTCTGGGTACACGATTACCATCTCATGTTGCTGCCCCGCCTTCTGAAGGCCAGGCTGCCTCGCCTCTCGCTCGGGTTTTTCTTGCACACTCCCTTCCCTTCGTTCGAGATCTTCCGTCTGTTGCCGGCTTCCTGGCGCCGCGAGATTCTCGAGGGTCTGCTAGGGGCCGATCTCGTTGGATTTCATACCTACGAATACGCACACCATTTTTTACAGAGCGTGTTGCGTATCCTGGGGTATGAGCACCAACTGGGCCAGATCATGACCGCGGACCGGGTGACCAAGGTAGGCACTTTTCCCATGGGTATCGACTTTCAGAAATTTTCGAGCGCTTTGGACGACCCTGACGTTCGCCGCGAACGGAAAGAACTAAAAAGCACTTTGTCCTCGTGGAAAGTGATTCTTTCGGTGGATCGGCTCGATTACTCGAAAGGTATTCTGAACCGGCTCGAGGGCTACGAGATCTTTCTGGAGTCAAACCCCGAGTATCGGGGCAAAGTCGTGCTGCTCATGATCGTGGTACCCTCGCGCATCGGGGTCTATCGGTACGACAGGATGAAGCGGCAGATCGAGGAGTTGGTCGGGAAGATCAACGGTCGTTTTGGACGCATCGATTGGACGCCGGTTGTCTATCAATACCGACTCGCGCCGTTTAAATCTCTGGTCGCGCTGTACAGCATCAGCGACATCGGTTTGATTACGCCGCTGCGAGACGGGATGAACCTCGTTGCCAAGGAATATATCGTTGCGCAAAGGGATGGAAGCGGAATGCTGGTGTTGAGCGAAATGGCGGGAGCAGCAAAGGAACTGGCGGAAGCCATCATTGTCAATCCCAACAACCGCAACGAGATTGCCGACGCGCTGAAGGAGGCTCTCGAGACGCCTGAGGACGAGCAACTCCGGCGCAATCAGGCCATGCAACGGCGGCTGCAGCGCTATAATGTCACGCGGTGGGCGAACGACTTTATCAAGGAGCTCGTTTCCGTGCAGGAAGTGCAAAATCGCGTCCAGGCGAAGCTCATGTCATCGAGCCTGCGGGCGGAGCTCATTGAGCGATACCGCCGTAGCCGCCGTCGCTGTCTGCTCCTGGATTATGACGGCACGCTTGTGCCGTTGGCGCGCCATCATTCTCTTGCTCGCCCGGACGAAAGGCGGCGTGAGTTGCTGCGCGCCCTGGGATCGGAATCCAACAACAGCGTTGTCATCATTAGCGGCAGAGACCGCACAACTCTCACGGATTGGTTCGGCGACCTTCCCATCGGTTTCATCGCGGAACACGGAGTTTGGCTCAAGAAAAAGGGCGAACCATGGCAGACTCTCAAGACGTTGAGTAACGAATGGAAGCAGGGATTTTTGCCCATTCTGGAGATCTATGCCGACCGTTTGCCGGGCGCGTTTGTGGAAGAGAAGGAATTCTCACTGGTGTGGCACTATCGATTGGCGGACCCGGAGCAGGCGGGTTTTCTCAAAGGCGAGATCATCGACCATCTCGTGAGTCTGACCGCGCAGAGCGATTTGCAGGTTTTGCAAGGGAACAAAGTAGTGGAAATCAGGAGTGCCGGCGTCAACAAGGGAACGGCAGCCCTGGACTGGATCACTCATGGCGATTATGATTTCGTCCTGGCGCTCGGGGACGACGTTACCGACGAAGATCTGTTTCGAGTATTGCCAAGCTCGGCGGTGTCCATCAAAGTCGGCGTTGCCGGCACAGAAGCCCAGCACAACCTGCGCAGCGCTGACGAAGTCATTCAGTTCCTGGGTTCGTTAATAGAGGAAGAGGCCTCGAAGGTTTCAAGCGGCGTCTGAAGTTCAACACGTTCCGCGTGTGGAATTATTGAACCGTCGAACTATTGAACCTTGAACGAAGACTCCTGCAGCGCTTCCTGCCGCCGCCCCAGCCAGAAACCATTGATCAACCATAGCAGTGCAATGGGGACGGCCAGGAACGCAATCCCGCTCAAAGTCAGTCCTGCCAAAGAAAACAAGCGGTATGACCACGCCCCGACTTGATCACCGGCGCGGTAGACTGCGGTATCGATGAAGCTCTTCGCCTTGTACTTATCCTCGCGAGGAATCACCGTGAACAGCAGCTCGCGTGTAGGCCGGGCAACGGCAAAGTTGGTCGAGCGGCGCAACACCTGAAACCCGACAATGACGCCGATCGTAGGCGCCAACCCAAAAATGCCAAAGCCAAGCATTGTGAGAGCGGGAAGAATCGTGAGCGTCAGTGCTACCCCCAGGCTGTGAAGCAAGCGACTGGTGAGGAACAGCTGCGTTCCCAATGTCAGAACGTTCACCAACAGATCGATGCGCGCAAAGAAGGCCGTGCGCGCGGCGCGATCGGCGAAGCTGGCTCTGGCGATCTCCGCTTGCTGGAAATAGAGAAAAGTGGAAGTCACTGTAAACAGGAGCATGTACAGGCTGACGTTCAGCAGATAAGGCGATTTGAGGGTGTGCGTGATCCCTGCGAGCATGCCGCCACCGATGGGCGCCTGTTCGCTGCGAGCCGCCGGCTTTAGTCGCAGCGCTTGGGAAACCCGCGACAGTCGCCGCACGCTGAAGACAGCGACCTCGAGGAGACCGATCGAGATCCACAACAGGTAGGCCACACTGACCTGCTCTACCAGAAAGGCGGTCAGGCTCGAGCCGAGAATGCCTCCTAAAGTAGCGCCGGCGGCAATGAAACCAAACAGGCGTTTGCCCTGTTCGGAGCTGAAGACATCCACCATCAGGGCCCAAAAAATAGAGCCGACGAATAGATTGAAAATTGAAGTCCAGATGAAGAAGACGCGACCCACCCAAATGTTCTGTTCGGCTGTTGCGAGTTGGAGCAAAAGGAAGAAAAGCGCCAGATTCGCCATAAAAAAACGATAGGCGACGGCGATGAATCGCTCACGCGTGAGTCTCGCGACCAGCGCGGCAAACGCAGGGTTGACCGCCACCATGCCGGCCAATGTCCCGGTGAATAGCCACGGCAGATTTTCAACGCCGCCCGCAACGCCCATCTCGTCGCGAATTGGGCGAATGACATAGTAGGAAGAGAGAACGGAAAAAATGTACAGCCAGGACCAGACGAGTGCGCGGATCTCCTCGGGTCGCACATCAACGAAGCGGTGCAGCAAACGAATCATTCAGACTCCTTAGCTTTTCCTTTCTCCCTTGAAAACTGGTTGGGATGAGAGTGAAACGATAGGCCCACAGAATCGTCACCCCCCTTCGATACGACCTTGCGGTCTACTCAGGGCGGACGGCCTCTTTATTTCCGGTTCCCCCGAGTAGCCACGTTTCGGTGGCGTATCGAGGGGCTGGATTCCCGCCTCAGCCTGAGGCTGATCCGTCCGAAGCCCTGTGGCGGAAAAAGCATGCGGGAATGAAGGACTGTCTTGAAGCTGGATCTTTCATTCTCTGTGGGCGAGCGTAAGATCATGAAACAGTTCGTGGTGAGGTGTCCGTTTGCGATCGGGCGCTTATACGCTCTCGATCAATTGTTCCATGCGCCGGCGCATGGCGGCATCCGGCAGGCGCCCACGCGCTGCGCCGAGGTTATCGACGACATATTCGGGTCGCGCCATGCCGGGAATCGCGCACGTGACTGCGGGGTGGGAAACGATATACTTGAGAAAGAACTGCGGCCAGCTTGCACAATCAAATTCTCCGGCCCAATCGGGCAGCTTCTTGCCTTTCACCGCGCTGAATAACCTGCCCCTTCCAAAAGGCAAATTGATCATCACCGCGATGCCGCGATCAGCGGCGAGCGGAAGGATCCTCTCGCCCGCGCTGCGATTGTCCAGCGCGTAATCTATCTGAATAAAATCGAGCACCTCGGTGCGCATTGTCTGCTCGAACTCGCCATACTGTTTTTCAAACGAGGTCGTAATTCCGACGTAGCGAATGCGGCCCGCTTGCTTGAGCTCCCTCAGAGTGCGGAGCTGGGTCTCCGTATCGCGCAGATTGTGCACCGCGATGAGATCGATCATGTTGGTGCGCAACCGCTTGAATGATTCCTCGATCTGCTGCAGGCCCGCTTGCCGCCCCAACTGTCGCAGGCTCACTTTGGTGGCGAGAAACAGCGGGTCGTGTGCCTTCAAATCTTCAACGAGTTCGCCGACGACCAGTTCGGCCATGCCATAGCTGGGCGAGCTGTCGATGACCTTGCCACCGAGTTCCTTGAACTGGCGTACGGTCTCGCGCAGCGGTGCCTTGGCGGCTTCTGCCGTGACATTTTCGTACCGGCGTGCGGTGCCGATGCCGATCACCTGCAGGGGCTCCCCACTGGAAGGAATCCGGCGTTGAATCAATGGCTGCGTTTGGGCGAAAAGACCGTCGCTGCGATAGAGCATCGACACGCCGAAGCCGATTCCCAGCTTGAGTAGCTCACGACGACTGAGCGAGATCATGGGTTCTCCTTCTCCGATAAAAAGTTCAAAGGTGCAGAAGTTTAAAGTTCCTTTCCCCACCTTAAACCCTTGAACTTTTGAACTGCTGAACCTTTGAATATCTTCGTACCATATCCGTTTTTGCCCATAAAGGCCGTGTCAGTTTGACATAAATGCGCCTCATCACATACTTTCTGCGTGTGTGGCTCAAGACAGTCTTATTCTTAGCCTAAACCTTAACCTCAACCTGCGAGTTTTGGCAGCCCGAAATGTCCGGAGCTAGGCAACATGAACAATTTTAAAGTCGTCGGCGCGCCCATCTTGCGCGCCGAAGGCCCGGATAAAGTCAGCGGCCGTACGATTTATACAGCGGATATGAACTTGCCTGATTTGCTCTGGGCAAAAATTCTCCGCAGCCCGCATCCGCACGCGCGCATTCATCGCGTCGATGTTTCGCGCGCGCGGCAGGTTCCGGGGGTGAGGGCGGTTATCACGGGCCGGGAGGTGCGTGGCTGCTACGTTGGCAAACAGATTCGCGACATGCCGGTTCTCTGCTGGGCTACCGTGCGGTTTATCGGCGATCGCGTGGCGGCCGTGGCCGCCGAAACGATCGAGGCAGCGGAAGAAGCTATCGCCCTCATCGAGATCGATTATGAAGAGCTCGATGCGGTGTTCGATCCGATTGAGGCCATGCAAGCGGGCGCGCCTCGTCTCCATGAAGACGTTTCCGTCTATGACGGCGCCCCGAGGGATAAGCTTGCGCTCGATGTTCATAACGGGCTCACGCGGCTGGCCTGGAACAAGGGAGATGTTGTCCGGGGCTTTCGCGAAGCGGACACCGTCTTGGAACACACCTTTCGTATTCCGGGGCGGCACCAGGGATATATCGAGCCCCATGCAGCAATCGTGGATATTGATCGCGAAGGTCGCATTCAAGTGTGGGCGTCCGCCAAGAATCCTTTCGGCATCCGCTCACAGCTGGCCAAAGCCATCAGCGTTCCGGAGGAGCGCATTCGCGTCAACGTCGTGAATGTGGGTGGTGAATTCGGCGCCAAGGGCGACGCCGTCGATCTCCCGATTGCCTATTTCCTTGCGCGGCAAGCGGAGCGGCCGGTGAAAATCGTTATGACATACGCGGAGGAGCTGGCGGCAAGCAATCCGGCCCATCCCACTGTGATCACGGTTCGCAGCGGTCTCAAGCGCGACGGCCGTATTCTTGCCCGTGAAGTGCGCGCGGTGCATGCCAGCGGCGCCTACGGCGCTTTAAAAGCCAACTCGTCGCTCGCGACCTGGCACTACGCTGGCGGTCAGTACCGTGTTGACAACGCGGCTTTTGAATTTCTTCAGATTTATACCAACACCGTTCCCGGCGGCTATTATCGCAGTCCGGGCGCCGTCGCCATGTGCTTCGCCATCGATTCACACACCGATTTGATTGCTCAAGAGATCGGAATGGAGCCCGCCGAATTTCGCTTAAAAAACTTTCTCGGTGAAGGGGAGGAGGATGCTGTCGGCCATCGGCTGCGCGCCGTACGGTTTCGCGAGGTTTTGCAGGCGGCTTTGGACGGCGCCGGGTGGAATAACGCGAAGCGCCGTCCCAACACCGGCCGCGGCATCGCACTATCCGGCCGGCACATCAGTGGCGGCGATACTGGGGTGATCCTTACGGCGGATGCCGATGGCGGTTTTACCCTGGTCAGCCCGACGATTGACCAAGGGGCCGGGACGCATACGATTTTACGGCAGCTCGTGGCTGAGGAAATGCGCGTTTCCATTGCACAAGTGCGCGTCGTTGTCGGCGATACCGACATCGCCCCGCGCGACAGCGGGGCCAGAGCGAGCAGGCTCACTTACGTAGCCGGGCAGGCAGCGGTGCAGGCATGCGACAAGCTGCGCGAGCAGCTCTTGAATGACGCGGCACGAGCTTTGGAATGCCGCCCCGAAGACGTTGATTTCGGCGGCGGCAAATATTGGCTGCGCCAGGATCCCGCTCAACAGATCAACGCGCACAGGCTTATTGCGCAGGCAGGCGGAGCTCTCACCGTGACAGTGTACGAGGATTATCCGTATCCCGAAGACGTCACTTATATCTGCGCCCAGGTGGCGGAAGTTGAGGTCGATCCGGAAACCGGTGCGTACAGAGTGCTGCGCGTTGTGAGCGCGCATGACGTCGGCACGGTAATCAATCCCATCACCCATCAAGGGCAGATCGATGGGGCGGTGATTATGGGCCTGGGGCAAGGCCTGATGGAAGAGTTGGTCATCGAGAATGGACGCGTCACAAACGCCAACCTGGGCGATTACAAAATTCCAACGAGCGCCGATATTCCTGAGCTCAAGACTGTGTTGGTTCACTCCGGTGGTGGCGTAGGACCATTGGAAGCGAAGGCCATCGGAGAGTTCGCCAACAACGGTCCGCCGGCGGCAATCGCCAACGCTGTAGCGGATGGCGTTGGAGTGCGTATTTTTGACCTGCCGATCACAGCGGAAAAGATCTACCGCGCGCTCCGGGAGAATAGATGAGGTGGGAGAGACTACGGTGAGCGTGAGATTTCTTCCCGCGAAGTAATTCATGTACCGATGGGTACAACACAGCGGATGAAATTAGCCCGCAGGTGATGCGGATCAACACCGATAAATCCCCCAATGGCCCCCTTTACAAAAAGGGGGCGGGCCGCAGGACCGGAGGATTTTCCTTATAGTCGGCTATTTTCATAGGAGGCGCAAAGCAAGCAGAGATATCATGAGCGGCTTCGCCCGTGAGCTTGGCGCCTTTGCGCCTTCGCGGGAGCTATTCCGACTCTGTGATTGCGGCCTGCGTTGGCTGCTTGGTGGTGCAGTTGATTTACCGAAAAGGAGGGAAAGACCATGCTGAAAGGAAAAACAGTGATTATTACAGGGGGCGCCAAGGGAATCGGCCGGCACGCAGCGGGGACCTTCGCGCAGGAAAAAGCAAAGGTGGTCATTGCTGATTTCGACAAGGAACGTTTACAAAATACCGCGAAGGAACTCGGCGCGTACACGGAAACTCTGGCGATCCAGGCCGATGTTCGCCAGGAGGACGACGTGAAAGCGATGATGAACCAGGCCACTCAGCGCTTCGGTCAAATCGACGTTCTCGTCAATAACGCCGCCATCGTGCCGCATTTTGCCTGGGGTATTCCGCGCTGGCCTGCCATTCACGCGATGGACAAAGAGTTCTGGGAACGTGTGATCCAAACCAATCTGGGCGGAACTTTTCTCTGTACCAAACATGTTCTCCCGCACATGATGGCGAGGCGATCGGGGCACATCATCAATTTGTACGGCGGCGGGGGAGTAAAGCCGGCGGGCGCTTGCGCTTACATGGTCACCAAAGATGGCATTCGTACCTTCACGCGCTACGTTGCGGAAGAGGTGCGCGAGAACAACGTCTGCGTGGTGATCTTTTCCCCCCGCGTTCCCATTGTGACCGAAGGGGCGCCGGAAGAAGCATTCAAGCGTCTGCCGGGCCCCGAGATTTTGGGGCCAGGCTTTGTCCTCGCGGCGCAATTGCCCATAGAGCAGAGCGGTCAGATCTTTTCGTACCAAAACGGCAAATTGGTGAACGAAGCGTAGGGCCTCGCTGCGCTCGGCATCTCAGATTGCAGATCTCAGAATCTCAGATTGACTGATTGTTGAAATCTGAAATTTGAAATTTGAGATTCCTCGCGAAGCGAGGAGAGTTATGATCACGCGTTTTAACATTGAAAAAAGAGAGCCTTTCGCCGATCGATACGAGTTTCCCATCACCGGAGAGTATGAAAAACTGACCGGCAAGGCCTGCGGCGAAGTTGACCCGAAGAGCCGCTTCAATAAAGTTCTGGTGAACGTCGACAAGGCTGCGCGCAACAAAAATAGTCGTGTCGAGTACTCGAGCGATTTTTGTATTCTCAAACCGGTGGATATGGAGCGCGGCAACGGCAAGATCTTTTTTGATGTGCCGAATCGGGGCAGCAAGCGGATCGTTGCTTTTTTGAACGACGCGGCGGCGAGCAATGACCCGAGCACTCTGGAACATGCCGGCAATGGCTTTCTCATGCGGCAGGGGTACACCATCGCCTGGTGCGGCTGGCAGGGTGATCTCCTCCCGCAGAAGAACTGGCTCGTCATGGGAGTGCCCACTGCCACCAATAACGGCAAAGAAATCGTGCGCAAGGTTCGCAACGAGATCGTGGTGACCGAGACCGGTGTCAAGTCACAGCCTCTCAGCGCCGATGAGCGCGTGCAAAGCTATGAGGCGTCATTGCTGGACAAATCGTTCGCCTCCCTCACGGTAAGAGTGAAATCTTACGGCGAGAGGACGGTCGTGCCGGAATCGGAATGGGAATTTGCTGTGTGCGAGAAAGATCCGCTCACCGGCAGAGAAAGCACTCGACCGAGCACGCGGCATCTCTATCTGCCGGCGGGATTCAAACCGGGCCATATCTACGAGTTGATCTATCCGGCAAAAAACCCGCTGATACTCGGCCTGGGCTTTGCCGCCGTGCGGGATTTCGTTTCGTTTTTGCGTTACGAAGTCTTTGATAAATCAAGGCAGCTCAATCCGCTGGTCTCCTCTCTGTGTCTCCCCCTGAAACCGAGAGAGAATACAAGAGGGGGGAACAAAACCGACATTCACAACGTCTACGGCTGGGGCCGCTCCCAGAGCGGGAGATTTCTACGTGACTTTGTGTTCCATGGCTTCAATGAGGACGAGTCCGGGCGCAAAGTCTTTGATGCCGTGGCTCCCCATGTTGCCGGCGGCGGCAGATTATATTTGAATTACGTGTTTGCCCGACCGGTGACTTCATCACAGCAACACACGAACCAGCTCGACCCGGAGCTCTTTCCCTTCGCTTACAATATTGTGAAAGACCCGCAGACCGGGCGGCGCGACGGCATTCTCAAGCGCCGAAAAACCGACCCGTGTGTCTTTCACACCCAGACTTCCACCGAATACTGGCAAAAGCGCGGCTGCCTCGCCCACACCGACGGCAAGGGAAAGGATCTGCGGCTGCCGGAAAATGTCCGCGTTTACGTGATCGCCAGCGCACAACACAACAGCCCCTTCGGCTCGGAGCCGGAGAGACAGTCAACGCAAAACCTCGTCAATCCGCTGCCGGCCGGGGACGTGTTGCGCGCGCTCATGGTGGCGCTGGACCTGTGGATCACTCACGGAGTCCCGCCTCCCCCGAGTCAATATCCCACAGTGCGAGACGGAACGTTGGTTCCGCCGGATCGGCAGAGCACGGGGTTTCCAAGGATTCCAGGCGTGAATTACACAGGGTTGTACAACCGGCAGCTGTTTCTCGATTACGGACCACTTATCGGCCGCGGTCTCATCGATGTTTTGCCACCCCGGCCGATAGGCAACAAAGCATACAAGATTTTTGTCCCCAAAGTCGACGCGGACGGTAATGATGTGGCCGGGATTCGGTTACCCCAGGTTCAAGTTCCCCTCGGCACCTACACGGGCTGGAATGTGCAGTCGGACGAGTTGTCCGAAGGTGAATTGAGCGGGCTCCTCGGTTCTTTCATCCCGTTCGCAAACACAAAGGCGGAGCGGCGAAAGAGGGGAGATCCGCGTCTATCGATCGAGGAACGGTACAAAGATGAAGGAGATTACGTGCTCCAGGTGAGCCGCGCTGCACGAAAACTGGTCGAGGATAGATTTCTTTTGCCGGAAGACGCCGCGCGCATCATCGCCGAGACGGAGAACATGTCTCTGTTGCGTGACTGACTGTAAAACACCGGCACCGAGAAAAGCAGATTCTTCGCCGCCCGGGCTCCTCAGAATGACATTGATTTGCAACGGCGAACGTGGACCACCGAACGACGCGTCTTCAACTCGGTGGCCTTCGCGGTCGTTGGTCTGCGGTCGAACATCCACATAAGTCATCCTGAGGCGAAGCTGAAGGGTCTGCTATGTGTCGCTGCACAAAGTCTCGAGGCACTATTCCTCGCCGTATTGTTCTTTTAACTTGGCAATTACCGTCGGATCGGCCAGGGTCGTCGTATCGCCCAAAGCGCGCCCATCGGCAATATCGCGCAGCAAACGTCGCATGATCTTGCCGCTGCGGGTCTTGGGTAACTCGGCGGAGAACAGGATCTCGTCCGGCCGAGCAATGGGGCCTATTTTTTTTGCCACGTGAGACTTGAGTTCATCCAAAAGGCCTGAAGTTCCATCGACTCCCGTCTTGAGCGATACAAAAGCGCATATGGCCTGGCCCTTAATCTCGTGCGCCTTGCCGATCACGGCCGCCTCGGCCACTTTGGAGTGGTCGACCAGTGCGCTTTCAACCTCCATCGTGCTGATTCTGTGACCGGCGACATTCATGACATCATCGACCCGGCCGAGCAACCAAAAATAACCGTCTTTGTCCCTCTTTGCGCCATCGCCGGCGAAATATTTGCCAGGAAAGCGACTCCAGTAGTTTTGCACGTAGCGATCGGGATCGCCGAAGATCGTTCGCATCATGGCCGGCCATGGTCGGGTCAAAACCAAGTAGCCTCCGCCTCCCTTGGGAACTGATTTTCCATTTTCGTCCACGATATCGGCTTCGATACCGGGAAAGGGCTTGGTCGCCGAGCCTGGTTTGAGCGTCGTCAGCGCGGGCAGCGGCGTGATTAACGGATGGCCGGTTTCGGTCTGCCACCAGGTGTCCATGACAGGGCAGCGGCCGCCGCCTATAAATTTCTGATACCAGACCCAGGCTTCCGGATTGATGGGCTCACCCACAGTGCCGAGTAGCCGCAAGCTCTTCAGATTGTGCTTGCCGGGATATTCAGGGCCCCAGCGCATGAAGGTGCGGATAGCCGTTGGCGCCGTGTGAAAGATTGTCACGCCGTACTTTTCCACGATGCCCCACAGGCGGTCTCTATCGGGCCAGTCCGGTGTTCCTTCATACATGACCTGGGTTACCCCATTCGCCATCGGACCATAGACAATGTGCGTGTGGCCGGTCACCCAACCGATATCCGCGGCACACCAGAACACATCCTCTTCCTTCATGTCGAAAATCCACTTGTTGGCCAAGGAAACGCCCACGAGATAACCGCCCGTGGTATGCACGATGCCCTTCGGCTTTCCGGTTGTGCCGCTCGTGTAGAGAATGAAGAGCAAATCTTCGCTGTCCATCTTCTCCGGGTCGCACCACAGAGGCGCGTCCGCCATTAGCTCGTGCCACCAGTGATCCCGACCCCCTTTCATCTCGGCGCCAGATTCGCGGCCTACCCGCTGGACTACAACGACGTGTTCGATTGAAGGCGCGCCGGTCAACGCCTCGTCGACGTTTCTCTTGAGCGGGATCACGCTGCCGCGGCGATAGCCGCCGTCGGCCGTGATACAAATCTTTGCCTGGGCATCGTTGATGCGATCGCGCAGCGATTCGGCGCTGAAGCCGCCGAAGACAACGCTGTGGGGCGCGCCGATCCGGTTGCAGGCGTGCATCGCAATCACAAGCTCGGGGATCATCCCCATATAAATGGCTACGCGGTCGCCTTTTTTGACGCCAAGTTTTTTTAGCACGTTGGCGAATTTATTCACCTCGCGCCAAACGTCCCTGTAAGTGAGGACGCGCTCATCGCCCGGCTCTCCTTCCCAGATGATGGCGGCTTTGTTCTTGCGCCCGGTGTTAACGTGGCGATCGAGGCAGTTGTATGAAACGTTGAGCTTGCCGCCGAGGAACCACTTGGCCCAGGGGGAATTCCACTCCAGCACTTTTTTCCACGGCTTGAACCACTCTAACTCTCTGGCGGCTTTGGCCCAAAAGGCCTGCGGGTTCTTTCGCGCAGAAGCATAAATCGCGGTGCTTTTGATATTGGCGGTTTTCTTGAACGACTTGGGCGGCGGGAAGTTTCTTTTTTCGTCGAGCAGGACTTCGATGGCCTTGTCAGCCATGGCGCGTCATCTCCCTTCAGTTTTTTGTCAACAAGGCTTCAAAAAACGAAACGGATTCTATTGAAGGCGCGCTGCCTTGGCAAGAGCGCCGGAAAGGGGACAGTCCCACTCTTGTCCAAAATCTCCCCTGGCCCCTCTTTTTCAAACTTTTTCAAAGAGGGGAATCTTGCTCGTACCGCAATTTCCCCCTTTGAAAAAGGGGGATTAAGGGGGATTTTCTTGGCGGTCAGAACCAAAACTCTACGAAGACCTCGATTCTAAAATCCCAAAAACTTCAAGACATGATAGATAAATCAATGTTCATCAACGATACTTGTACTTATTTTGGACAGCAAGGACAGTCCCCTTTCCGGAAAGGGGACTGTCCCCTTGGAAGCCTTTCGTTGAACTTTTGCACGTTTGGACTTTGAACCGGCTGGGGGGTATAATTTGGCGAATCAGCTGGCCGCCGCTTTGGGAGCCGAAATGATCTCGAGCATTTCTTCGTCTGTGGC
>CAYPHJ010000029.1:0-46384 GCA_964410485.1 uncultured Syntrophobacteraceae bacterium | reverse complement strand
AGAATGGAAGTCTCAGGTTGGCATCAAGTCGCGAGATGAGATTGGCGATCTCGCCAACGAAAAAAGAGGAAAACTCTCGCTGCCGGCGGTCCAGAGACGCGGCGCGAAAGAACCCCAGCAAGTGGCGAGGACGTCTGGAGGGCGCAGGTGGAGACATTAGGCAAGGTTTCCAGCGCCATCGGACACGAGGCGAGCAATATTCTCGGTGCGTTGGGCACATGCCTACAGATCCTCAGGAAAAATCCTCAACTAACGCCGGACGACGTGGAACTACTCGACATTGTCCAGAGTGGATCGCGCCGGCTCCATGAAATGGTTTCAGAGTTTGCGCTCTTCAGGCCGGCCGCGCCCCACCTGCAAGCCGTCGGTCTAAAGGAACTCATCAATGAAACGATCGCATTACTGGCGCGCGACGCGCGGTATACCTCTTCCATTGTCATCGAGTGCCAATTCAGTTCTTCGGTCGGCAAGGTCGAGGGGGACAGCGATCAGCTCCGCGGCGCGTTGTGGAATCTGTGCATCAATGCTTTAGAGGCCATGGGAGGCCATGGGCGTCTCGAAATTGAAGTAAATCGAACAGGCGGGGCGGTCAGAGTTGCTGTGCGAGACAGCGGACCGGGAATTGCTGTCGCCCAACGGGCGCATGTCTTTGAGCCCTTTCATACAACGAAACCAGGGAGAGCGGGTCTCGGGCTGAGTTACGCTCGATATGTTGTGGAAAACCACGGAGGGCACATCTCTGTCGAAAGCAGCCTTGGAACCGGAGCGTGCTTCGTGCTGTACTTGCCGGCCGCCACCGAGGGCGAGTCTATCGGCTATGGGAGTT
This sequence comes from uncultured Syntrophobacteraceae bacterium, assembly GCA_964410485.1. Classification (GTDB taxonomy): domain Bacteria; phylum Desulfobacterota; class Binatia; order UBA9968; family UBA9968; genus CAYPHJ01. The sequence goes on along the minus strand of CAYPHJ010000029.1, from coordinate 45,558 downwards.
CAAAACGTTCAAGCCGTTCGAAACGCTCTTGAAGCACTCGGAATGAGTGGGGAGCTAAAAGACAAGATTGCGGAGTACCATTGTTACGAGACTGAGGACGATGGCGCCAAAAAAGGCGGTCCAAAAACCGGAGACTACAAAGCCCGGGACTACATACGAAGCAAGTTGCAGCATGAGGGCGTTGATGACCAATAAGAAAAGTCCGAATGTAAGTATCGTCAGGGGTAGCGTTACGACCTTGAGAGCGAATCCCAAAGTCGCGTTGATGAGGCCTATCACCAGCGAGGCAATGAGGGCGGACCGTACGCTGCGCACATGAATGCCGGGAAACAGGTAAGCCACGGCTAACAAGCTCGCCGTATTGATGAGCCAGTGGACGAGCAGAATACCCACGGATTTATGATCTACCAGGAACGCCGCTGATTCAACCTTCGCGGGCGAGACCCTCAACAGCTCGTTTGCGCTTTTGGTCTCCGAATGGATTTAACCCGGAACTCGAAACCCGAGACTCGTGCTTGCCACAGCAGGCCCACTATGTACAATGGGGCAGGCCGAAAGGAAAAGGAGGTAAGGTCGCCATGTCGAAACAAGAACTCGAAACCGTTGCGCAAGCCATGGTGGCGAAGGGAAAGGGAATACTCGCTGCAGACGAGAGCCTTGGCACGATCAAGAGGCGCTTCGACAGCATCAAGATTGAATCGAATGAAAACACCCGTCGTGCTTACAGAGAGATGCTTTTTACCACCAAAGGCATTGAAGAGGCCATAAGCGGCGTCATTCTGTTCGATGAAACCATTCGTACTTCTGCAAGCGATGGCACATCGTTTCCGCAAGTCCTCTCGAGAAAGGGGATTATCCCTGGGATCAAAGTCGACAAAGGTACGGTGGAGCTGCCGGGCTTTCCGGGCGAGGTGGTGACAGAAGGTCTGGACGGGTTACGCCAACGCGTAAAGGAGTATAAAGACCTTGGAGCCAAATTCGCCAAATGGCGGGCGGTGATCAGTATTGGCAACGGCATTCCGACGGCGGCGTGCATTGAGGCAAATGCCCACGCGTTAGCGCGTTACGCGGCGCTCTGCCAAGAAGGCGGGCTGGTCCCTATCGTTGAGCCCGAAGTGCTGCTCGACGGTAATCACACGGTGGAGCGCTGCCAGGAGGTGACCGAAGCTACATTGAAAGCTGTGTTCTCCGCGCTGTTCGAGCAGCGCATTCACCTGGAAGGAATGATTCTCAAGCCGAGCATGGTGGTTTCAGGAAAGGATTGTCCGCAGCAAGCGAGTGTCGAGGAAGTGGCCGAGCGGACTCTTCGCTGTCTCAGGCGCACGGTTCCCGCCGCAGTACCGGGCATTGCATTTCTTTCCGGCGGCCAGAGCCCCGAAAAGGCAACCGAGCACCTTAACCAGATGAATTTGATGGGACCGCAGCCCTGGGAAGTCAGCTTTTCGTACGCGCGGGCGCTGCAAGATCCGGCGCTTAAGGCGTGGAAGGGAGATAGCGGCAATGTTGCCGCGGCGCAAAAGATCTTTTATCACCGCGCCAAATGTAATAGCGCCGCGCGTTACGGCAAGTATAACAGACAGATGGAAGCGCAGGCAGCATAGCGGCGATATCGCGGTTTCGAGTTTCGGGTCCCGTGTCTCGTGTTTGCTGGCATGCGGGTTGATCGCGCAAAAAAACGCAAACAAGCAAAGGGAGGGAGAGAATCACCCGCCGACGCGGGGGAAGGGGATTGGACGGAGCAAAGCGGTTGAAAGTTTCGAACGGCTTGAACTTTATGCTTGTGCGTCATGATTCATAAAGGTGGGTGCCATTGTGGCGCGGTGAGATTCGAGGTGGAGGCGCCGGCGGAAATAGAAGCTCTGGAGTGCAACTGCTCGATTTGTGCCAAGAGCGGCTTTCTTCACCTAATCGTTCCAAAGGAGCGGTTTGTTCTATACCAGGGTTGGGGAAATCTCATTACTTACACGTTCAACACCGGTGTTGCCAAGCATCTGTTCTGCCAACGATGCGGCATCAAGTCGTTTTATATCCCCCGATCGAATCCCAACGGCTATAGCGTCAATGTTCGATGCCTGGAAGCCGCCACGATTGCAAAGATCACCGTGCGTCCCTTTGACGGAAAAAACTGGGACGAACACGCCGCTCAAATCGCCCACCTCTCCCGCCGTGATTAGCTGTGGTCCGATATCTCTTGTGCACTAAATAATAATCCGAGGGCGAATTCCTGGTTTCGGTTCCTGGTGGGGAATGAACTCCGGAATTGCGCCGCGGTTGGCGCTGGCCTGAAATGAAGTATTTGACTGGCTCCGCCTCATTTCGTATGGTGAGGTTAAAGTTTTTGTTCAACTCGAAATGAAGGCCCAGCCGGTCAAACATCGAGCGCGTGCGTAACCTGGAGGAAATATGGATTACGATCTGCTAGTGCGTGGAGGCCGAGTCGTCGATGGTTCAGGGCTGCCGTCTTATGTAGCTGACGTTGGCGTCAAAAACGGCAAAATCATTGAAATTGGCAGGCTCACGGGGAGCGCTGCCCGGACGATCGAAGCCGCCGGCTTGGCGGTTTCGCCCGGTTTCATCGATCATCACACCCATTTGGATGCGCAGATTCTCTGGGATCCCTACGGCACATCAGAGCCGCAGCACGGCATCACCAGTGTGGTCATGGGCAATTGCGGCTTGGCCCTGGCGCCGGTAAAAAGCGGTGATGAGGATGCGCTGGTAAAAAGCTTTGTGCGTGTGGAGGCCATCCCCCGTTTCGCGCTTGAAGAGGGCGTGAAGTGGCGGTGGCACACTTACGGCGAATATCTGGACAGCCTCGAAGGCAACGTCGGCATTAATGTGGGAGGGCTCGTCGGTCATATCGCAGTGCGCCACCATGCCATGGGCGAGGAGGCGGTCGAACGCAAAGCGACGCCTAGAGAGGTGCAGCAGATGCGCGCACTGGTTCTGGAAGCTATGGAAGGGGGCGCGCTGGGTATGTCCACCAACCGCAACGAGCGGCACATGCGCGAGGACGGCAAGCCGGTTGCGAGCCGGTTGGCCGATGACGAGGAATTGTTCGCGCTGTGCGATGTGCTCGCGGAGCATAATGCCGGAGTTATTGAAACCATTTTGGGACGAAATAAGATCGAGCATTTCGAGTTCTATCAAGAGCTTGCCCGTCGAACGCAACGGCCAGTGCTGTGGCAGAGCCTGCAGCATCGCTGGACCGAACCGAATCTCTGGCGCGAACAACTCGATCGCGTAGAGCCGATCTTCCGTTCAGGCTTCCGCGCTTACGGGTTGTCTCACACAGTTCCGCTGGTGCGTCACTTCACGCTCAAAGAGTGCCAGGTGTTTGACGAGTTTCCAACGTGGAAAAATTTGATGTTCTTGCCGGAACCCGTGCGCAAGCAAGCGTTTGCCGAGCCAGAAACGCGGCAGAAGCTCAGGGCAGACCTGGCCGATCCCCGGCCCACGAACTTCCATCGTCGCTGGGATATCGTGCGAGTCGAAAAGGTCGTGAAGCCGGAGAATCAGATATACGCCGACAAGTCCGTTGCAGAGATGGCAGCCATGCGCGGGCAAGATCCCTTGGATGCTTTTTTGGATCTTTCTTTGGAAGAAGATCTCGGCACTGTTTTTTGGAATGCTAATAATGGCGGTGATGCGAATGCTATGGGCGAGATCTTGCGCAGTCCCTACGTTCTTGTCGGAACGTCCGATGCGGGCGCGCACGTTCAGTTTGGCGCCGATTTCGGCTATGGTACGGTCCTGTTGGGGCTCTGGGTACGCGAGCGGCAGGTTATGACTCTCGAGCAAGCTATCCACAAGCTCACTTTTCATGTGGCGTCAATTTTTGGACTCGAGGATCGAGGTCTGCTGCGGCCCGGCTATGCCGCCGATCTCGCCATATTCGATCCACATAGAGTAAACTCACATGAGCCGGAGTGGGCCTATGACTATCCGGCGGGAAGCAAACGGCTCGTCCAGCGCTCAGAAGGGATGCACTACACAATAGTGAACGGTACAGTGATTCACGAGGACGGCCGCATGACCGGAGATCTGCCGGGTAAGGTACTACGGGGGCCGCTCTACAGGGAGCAGAGGGCGGCCGCGTAAATATGGGAGTGAGCTATATCCCGGTGGCGCGCGCCGGTGAATTATCACCGGGCGCGATGAAAGAGGTCGACCTTGGCGGACGGCAGGTGCTCCTGGCATTCATTGAGGGGAAATACTTTGCGTTTTCACGGCAATGCCCGCATGAGGAAGCGGATCTCAAGACCGGCGCACTGGAGGGAGCCAGAGTTCGCTGCGTCAACCATAGTTATTGTTTCGATCTGCAGACGGGCGACTGTCTAGTGCCTGCAGGGGGACCGTCTCTGACTGTGCTGCCCACCGAAGAACGCGGCGACGAAGTCTGTATCCGCCTGGAGTGGTAGCAGGGCCGCGTTCCGCAGCCGTTCAATGCGCTCCGTTCCATCCGCTCAATGGGTTTTGAACGATTAACGCTTGAACTTTTTGGAGACCTGCTCGAGAACCCATCCACCCTCGATGTCACTCCCACTACATGAATCATCTGGAGCAAAAATGAGATCTCCAATCCTTCGCTCTCGGTCGATGTCGCCCCGGATGCGTTGCGCCGCTGTGTTTGTTTGTATCGGGCTGTGTCTGGTCGCTGTCACCGTTTGGGTCAAGGTGCCGGCGGCTCAAGAAAAGAGCTTTCTCTGGCGTGTTCAGACTGACCGGAGTACGACCTATCTGCTGGGCTCGATCCATTTCCTTAGAAAAGAGAACTATCCGCTAAAAAAAATTATCGAAGAAAGCTTCAGTAAAGCCGCACGGCTCGTATTTGAGATCGACATCGGGAGTTCCGCGGGGGAACAGATTCAGCGCTTGATGCTGCAAAACGGTCTGGTTGGCGGCGGAACCACTCTTGAGCAAAGCATATCCGCAGAGACGTACGGTATGGTCGGCGATCGAGCAAAGGAGTTGGGCTTGGAACCCGGCGCACTGCAGCTGTTTAAGCCCTGGCTGGCGGCGCTAACGATCCAGTCCGTTAAGCTGCAAAGGCTCGGCTTTGATCATCACTGGGGCGTCGATCGTTATCTCGCCGGGCGCGCGGAGAAGGCGCGAAAACCAATCAGCGGGTTGGAGACCGCGGAATCTCAAATAGCACTGTTCAACGGACTGTCAGCGGGGGATCAGGAATTGCTGTTACGCCATACTCTCAAACAGTTGGATCTGCTGGATCAGGGCGTGGACCGTATCGTACAGTCGTGGTCGGCGGGAGATGTTGTGGCTCTGGAGAGCCTTTTGCTCGCCACTATGCGCGACCACCCGGAGCTATATGACAAGCTCGTAGTGGAGCGTCACCGCCGTTGGTTACCCCGGATCGAAGAAATCATCGCACAAAAGGAGCCGGCAATGATCGTCGTTGGCGCGGCGCATTTAGTGGGGCAGGACGGGCTGGTTGCACTGTTGCGAGCCCGTGGCTACAAAGTGGAGCAGTTATGACGGGTTCAAAAAGCCAAAGAGGAACGGTTCGCGTGGCCGACTGGATGACCGAAAGCGTGCTTGCGGTCGAGACGTACGACAGCATTGCGGTCGCGCGCCAGCTTATGGCGAAGCATCGGATCAACCAACTGCCGGTGCTGGAAGACGACAGACTGGTAGGAATCGTCACAGACCGGGACTTACGAGATGCGTATCCCACCAGTATGATGATTGGACGAACGAAGGAAATTGACGAATTTGCGAAAAGCTTTACCGTGGAAGAGGTTATGACCCACAGTGTATTTGTAGTCCGGCCGGAAACGGCGTTAACCACTGCGGTCGGGCTCTTGCGACGCCATCGCATCGGTGCCTTACCGGTGATCAAAAACAAAGAGCTGGTCGGGATCATTACCAGGAGCGACATCTTGGATTTTGTCTTGAGCAGCCATGGCAATAAAGTGCGGCGCCGCGAGAAGGAGCAAAAGCAAGCCCCGAGTCGCCGAATCAAGAGAATAAAGGCGCGGGCGGCAAGATAGATCCTGGATGCATTTGAGGTTCAAAGAATTATGCCTTCGTTTGATATCGTGAGCCGCATTGATCTACAGGAGGTCGACAATGCGGTGAATATTACTAAGAAGGCTATCGTGTCACGCTATGATTTTCGCGGCTCCAAGACCGAGATCACGCTTGACAAAAAAGAAAAGAAGATACGAGTAACCACCGAAGATGACATGAAGATGAGAGCCGTTCAGGAGGCTCTGATCGAAAATCTGGTGAAGAGAAAAGTGGATCCGAAATCTCTGGATGCCAAACCGGTCGAAATGGCGGCGCATGGAATGATAGAGCGGGAGATCGCCATCAAGGAAGGAGTAGACTCGGATACGGCGCGGCAAATCGTCAAGCTCGTCAAGGATCAGAAACTCAAAGTCCAAGCCGCCATTCAGGAGAGTCAGGTGCGCGTGACGGGAAAGAAAATCGATGATCTCCAACAAGTCATTCAACTCTTGCGTTCGGCCAAAGTGGAAATCCCGCTTCAGTATGTCAATATGCAAAGATAAGGAGAACATGGAGCGTGGGAGTATTCGAGTAATGGAGTATTGGTTCAGAGGACTGAAACTATGTTTTTGTCATCCCTTTGAAAACTGGAATCCAGGTGTTCCATCGCCAACACTCCATTGCTCCAGTGATGCGGATGTGTTTGCTTAGGAGTTTTCTATGCCGGAGAAGATAAAAAAATCGAACGAAGACTGGAAAAAAGAACTCACTCCCGCGCAGTACCATATCTGTCGCGAGAAGGGTACGGAGCCGGCGTTCACCGGCCAATATTGGAACAACCATGAGACGGGTGTTTATCGTTGCGCTTGCTGCGGCAACGAGCTGTTCAGTTCCGATTCAAAGTTCGATTCCGGAACAGGCTGGCCCAGCTTTTGGGCGCCCATCCAGCGGGAGAATGTCGAGACTGAAGAAGACAACAGTTTTTTTATGCGCCGCACCGAAGTGTTGTGCGCCAGGTGCGATGGTCACCTCGGCCATGTCTTCGATGATGGCCCTGCGCCGACCAATCTCCGCTACTGCATCAATTCGGCGGCTCTGAAGTTCGAAAAACAAACAGGTTAAGGTTTAGGCAGGTTTAGTTTAACCTCCCTTAGCCTTAGCCTTAACCTCAACCTGACGCATATGGGCGAAGTCGCGTTCCAGGACCAGGGAGCCGTTCATTACTGTCATGGATGCGGCGCCGATAACGAGAAAGGCCTGCAACTCAAGAGCTACTGGGACGGCGACGAAGCAGTGTCAATCTGGCACGCCCAGCCACATCACTGCGGCGGTTCCAAGGACATCGTGAACGGCGGAATTATCGCGTCACTCGTGGATTGTCATAGCTTGAATTTGGCTATTGCATCCGCGTATCGCGCCGAAGGACGACCAATTGGCAGCCGGCCGGGCATAGGCTATGTCACCGCACAACTCAACGTGTCTTATCTGAAGCCCACGCCAATTCACGAGCCCTTGCACCTGCGCGCGCGGATAATCCGAATCGAAGGGAAAAAGGCATGGGTGAATTGCACGTTGAGCGCGGACGGGCAGGTGCGCGTGACCGCGGAAGTTCTTGGAATCCGCCTCGATCGGCAGGAGGCTTAGAAAACTCATTCAAGGAAGGACACAGAGCGGCTACAACGCAGCCAGTCGAACAATCTCCCGCAAAGTAATTCATGTACCAAAGGTACAACACAGCGGATGAAATTAGCCCGCAGGTGATGCGGATCAACACCGATAAATCCCCCATAGCCCCCTTTAGCAAAGGGGGCCGGCCGCAGGACGGGGGGATTTGTGTGTAGTCATAGTTTCATAAGAGACGCAAAGGCGCCAAGAAAAACTTTGCGTCTTGGCGTCTTTGCGCGAGAAATCTTTGGCGAAGAAGTGTAAGCGCATCTTGCTATGGAATACACAAATCTTGGACGAACTGGTCTTAAAGTCAGCGTGGCGGGGCTTGGTTGTGGCGGGCCAAGCAGGTTAGGCCTGCGTGATCCTGCACAGTCTGAAGAGCATGCAATTTCTCTAGTGCGCCAGGCGCTCGATGCCGGCGTGAACTTTCTGGATACGGCGCAATCCTATGGCACCGAGGCGGTAGTCGGCAAAGCGCTCGTCGGCATGCCGCGGCATCAGGTGATCATTTCAACAAAGAAGACTCTGCCGGCACCCGGCCATCCACGACCCGGCGAGGAAGTGAGAAAGGGGCTGGAGCAGAGCCTGAATCTTCTGCGCACCGACTACATCGACATCTATCATCTGCACGGTCTCGAACCGGCGGATTACGATTTTGCCAAGAAACAGCTCATGCCCGCTATGGTGCAGCTGCGGGAACAGGGTAAAATACGCCTTATCGGTGTCACCGAAGCCTTTGTGGAAGACCCTACTCACGAGATGCTTCAGCAAGGGCTCGCAGAGGATTTGTGGGACGTGGTCATGGTTGGTTTTAATCTGTTGAATCCTTCAGCGCGCAAGAGCGTGGTTCCTTTGACGCAACAAAAAGGCACGGGGGTGCTCAACATGTTTGCGGTCAGGCGAGCGCTGAGCCAGCCGCAGCGGCTGAAAAGCATTGTCGGCGATCTCATTAAGACGGGTAAAATCGACGGAGGAGTTGTCAACCCGGATGAGCCGCTTGACTTTGTCCTGCGCGATAGTGACGCAACAAGCCTGCCGGAGGCTGCTTACCGATTTTGTCGCCACGAGCCGGGTGTCCACGTGGTGCTCACGGGGACGGGAAATTCAACCCATTTGCAAGCAAATCTCGAAGCCATTCTGAAGCCCGGGCTGCCGCAGCCAGTGCTCCGGCGGCTTGAGCAACTCTTCGGCGCGTTGGATCATCTGACGGGGAATTGACACTGTCCGGCGAGCCGCTTCGATAGTGTGCCTGATGTCGTTTAACCTGGCGCCTCTTTGCCGGATAGTGTCATCCTGAACGTCAGTGAAGGATCTGCTTTGGGCGCCTTGAAGCGTTCGACGCGAAAAAGCAGATTCTTCGTCGCTGTGCTCCTCAGAATGACATTGTGTCGGCGCTCTAATGGAGGGGACTAATTCGTTTCCGCCGTCTGAAACAGCTTTGAATACTGCTCCCAGGAAGCGGGCTTGATCTTTGCGGCTTTCAGGTTTTCACGCACGTGCTCGAGATTTTTCATCCCGACGAGTGCCGTTGTTACCCCGGGAGTCGAGCGCACAAACTGAATGGCCCTTTGGCCGTCGGTTTCCAGGCCCGGAAAGGCTTCACCGATGATGGCCGGCAAGCTGTGCGTGAGCTGCCCTTGCAGGACCGAAGCGCTGCACATGACCGCCACGTCGAGCGCCTGCGCGGCTCCGAGGATGTGAAAAGCCTTGCCATTGATCTGCTGGTTCGTAAGCGCCAACGCTTCGGTCATTCCCAGATTAAGAGGCAGCTGAATGATCTTGAAGTGATGGCTCGGACCACCGGCCTCAATCGCGAGGTCCACCACGTCAGACAGGGATAGGTAATCTTCCGCCGAGGGCTCGTTGCGGTAGCCATTCCACGTCGCGGTTCCATACATCCGAATTTTGCCGGCGGACACCGCGCCTTCCAGGGCTTCAAAGGCGCGCCGCAGCCGCTCGTTAAATTCCTGCCGCGTAATTTTTCCCAACTGCATTTCAGGATTGTGCACGTAATAGATATCGATGCAGTCCAAATCGAGGTTTCGCCGGCTGCAATCGAGCTGGTGCAACAGATACTCCGGCGTCATGCAGTGATATCCCCCCACAACGTCGGAAAGCCTGGCAACGCCGGTTTTGACAAATGTCTCGTTAAAATAGCCGCGTGGATCTTTGGGGGGAGCGCTGTCAAATGGAATAAAGCCGCCCTTTGTGGCAATGACGATCTCCTCACGCGCGAAACCTCGGGCGGTGAGCTTCTTGATGGCTGTCCCAACGGCGCGTTCGCTGCGTTGGCAGCGATAATTGACTGCAGTGTCGATGACGTTGCATCCCGATTCTACAGCTGCGACGATAGCGTCCTGGTATTGGCTGTCGGTTTCAACATCATAGTTGCCGAGATACGTGCCGATACCGATTGAAGAAACCCAGATGCCGTGCATAAGGCGAAAATGGTCCGCTGGAATCTTCCCGCTAAAACGCTGCTGGTAGTGCCGCGTTGCGTCTTTTGCGGCTGATCCGTGGAGACTCATCGCAATCCCTTGTTCTCTTTGAGAAACAGCCCGTCAAAGCCCAACGCTCGTCCCGGGTTTGAAAGTAAGATCACAATCAGCGCCACGAGAAAAGTCTGTTGCTGGCCCAGTGTGGCGCCGCCGCGAGCCATCCCCGGCCCGAGTAGATAATTGATAATCATAACCAGGCCCACCATAGCGCCGAGACGCGTGAAGAGCCCAAGCAGCAGGCAAGCCCCCACCCCTATCTCGCCAAACGTGACCAAATGGCCAAAGATTTCGCGGTTGGGAACGACGTAGCTAACGAGAAATGTCTTGTACCAGGGATACAATTGAACCGTGGCGAGATCGCCGATTTGCCGGCTGATCCAGTCGCCGTGCGCGAAGCCGCGCTGGAATTTTCTGATCCCTTGTTGAAGGAAATAATAACCGATGTAAATCCGCAATGGCGCGATGTACCAAAGATAAGTGCGTTCTTTGAAGCTCATGGCATAGGCCTATGGTTCATTCGGCGTTCGCGCCTTTGAAAGGTTCCAATCGTTCAAGCCCCGCCTTCGACCGCCCGTGAGACACGGGGACGGAAACCTGTGGAGCTTCAAAAAGCGTCCTTGAGCTTGCGCGTCTGAGCAAATATCGATACCGGGTCCATGCGCAAATCCGGCGCGCTCATCTTCAGGTTAGCTTGAATCTCCTTGCTGTCCCACCGTAAAAACGGATTCGTTTGCTTTTCCTCTTCCAGAGTCGATGGGACGGTCGGCGCTCCCCGAGTCCTTAATGCTTGCACCCGCTCGAAGCGGGAAACCAGTTTATGGTTCTTGGGTTCCAGGGTCATGGCGAATCGGAGATTGGCCTCTGTGTATTCGTGGCCGCAGTAAACCTTGGTGTCGTCGGGCAGAGCGATTAGCTTCTTTAACGAAGCGTGCATCTGCTCGGGCGTTCCTTCAAAGAGCCTGCCGCAGCCTGCAGTGAAAAGCGTATCGCCGCAAAATAGACTATTGCCGAACAGATAGGCGACATGACCCATTGTGTGTCCTGGAATAAAAATGACCTTGCCAACCAGCTCGCCAACGCGGACATCCTCTCCCTCCTCCACGCCCCGGGTTAATCCAGGAATGCGGGCTTGATCGCTTTTGTGCCCGTAGACTTCCAGTGGGCGAGCGCTAAGCAATTCGGCGTTGCCACCGGTGTGGTCGCGGTGATGATGAGTGTTGAGAATCGCGATGGGTGTAACTTTCTCCTCTTCGATGCGGCGCAATACGGGCTCGGCTTCAGAGGGATCGATAATTGCCGCGTTGTTGGTCTTCTGACAGACGAGGAGATAGGCGTAATTGTCACGTAGGAGCGGAATCTGGACAATTTTCATGACGTCTTCGGATTGGACTCCATTTTGATGGTTTTCAGGTCTTAGGTATAGGATTTTGCTTCCGTGTTCAACAAAAATGTTGCGCGAGGGCCCAGCGCGCGTGTTGTTCGCTTTTTCTCTGACTCATGCGCGCCGCTCTTGACCCGTTCGTTTCGAGTTTCCTATAGTGGCGATCATGATCCATGCTGGAGTAGGCCAGTCATCAAATCGTTCAACTGCACAGGCTGCCGAGCAGGCCGTGACGCTTGCCTTGAATCAAGCCGGCATCGCTCGCGCCGATGCCGTGGTGGTCTTTTTCACAACCGATCACGCAACGCACAAGGAACAGCTGGTCGAAACAGTCGCGCGCCTGAGCGGCACGGATAAGATCGTCGGGTCCAGCGGCGCGGGAGTGCTGACTGGCGATAATGAACTTGAAGGCCAGCATGGAATCGCGGTGCTCGTCATTGCAGGCGATCAAATCAACACTAACCCCTTTATCTTTGCTCCGCTACGGGAACGCGACTTAGAAGTGGGCGGCGCAATCGCGCAAGCCGCGGTCGCTGCCGGCCAACAAAACAGCCTGATGGTATTGTTTCCCGACACCTACAATGGTCAACCGCAGCGATTGCTGCACCAGATCCAAAGCCAAGCCGGATTTGTGCCCGTTGTGGGCGCGGGCTCTTCGGAGAACGGAGCGGCCCAGGCAACCTTTCAGATGTGCGGTGATTCTCTCATGACGAACGCGGTTGCCGGAACGGCGATGTCGGGGACTTTTCGAGCCCGCATCGATATCACTCAAGGTTGTCAGCCGGTTACAAGACCGATGGTTATTACCAGGGCGGAAAACAACTTGATTTTTGAGATCGATCACCGGCCGGCGCTGGAGGTGTTTGGGACTGTACTCAAAGGCCCGCTGGCGCAAGACCTCAGACGAGCGTTAATGTTTGTCTTTGTCGGGCTTCCCGCGAGCCGCCATGAAAACAGCGTGGCGCCCGGACAGTACCTGGTGCGCAATATCGTCGGTCTTGATCCCGCTAAAGGAGTTCTGGGCGTCGCGGAGGAAGTTTACGAGGGCCAACAGATCGTTTTTACGCTGCGCGACGGGAATCGAGCCCGGGAAGATTTAGAGCAAATGCTCGAGCGGCAGAGACAGAGACTGGAAGGAAAAAAACCAGCATTTGGATTGTACTTCAACTGCTGCGCGCGCGGCAGCTCCCTTTACGGGGTCTCGGGCATCGATTCGGCCTATATTCGGCGGGCACTCGGGGACTTTCCGCTAATCGGCATGTTCGGCGGCTATGAGATCGCTCCTCTCGGGCATGCCAACCATCTATTTGCCTACACTGGTGTCCTGGTGCTGATCACGGAGTAACTTTGAATGTAGCATCAAAGTTACATCTCAGATCTCAGATTTCAAATTTCACGTGGGCGACGGACCGAGTATTATGTGAGATCTGAAATTTGCGATCTGAGATTGTGAATCCGCCTCTGGCGGATTCACATGCGCCCGATGCGCTTGCGCTTGTTCGCGATGTAATCGACTACGATGTAGTTACCCATTTTATCCGGTGAGGTGTAAAAGACGCGGCCGGTATTGAGACGCGAGAGCTGGTCCACAAAGCCTTGACGATAATAGTCGGCTCCAAGCATGAAGGTGTTGATGGTGATCCCCGCCTGGGTGCAACGTTTCACTTCTTTCAAAGTCTCGTGAACGATACGGCTGTGCAGTAGGGCCGAGCCCCATCCGCTGTGCAGGCGCCCGCCACGATCGAGCGTCGCGGCGGTGGGTTCGCCGTCGGTGATCAAAATAATCTGCCGGGTCGTCGTCTTGTGAGAGCCGAGGAGCTGGCGCGCGAACCTGAGGGCTTCCTTGATATCGGTCCCATGCTCCATGAAGTAGGTAAGCGAAACGATCGAAGGCAGGTCCTCGGCCTTGATAAGCTTGGCGTTCGAACGGAAGGCTACCAGGTGCAAAGTATCCTGGGGGTATTTGGTTTCGATGAGCCGGTGGAGCGCCAGAGCGACTTTCTTGCCGGCATGAAGTGCATCGTTCATCAACATCGAGTAACTGACATCGATCAGGAGCGCGGTTTCGCTGACGGTGGAAAATTCCATCCGCTGAACGGAAAAATCGTCCGGCCCGATGCGCAGCGGGGTGCCCTTCGCGCCTTTTTCCAGAGCATTGAGCAGGGTCTCTCCTATATTAACGTGGAGCGCGTCGCCGTATTCGTATTTCTTGGTCTCCTCGAGCTGCTCTCCCTGAGACCCGCGCGACCCGATGGCGTGATTGCCCCAGCGGCCCTTATTCAGCACCTGAAAAATCTCGCGCAGGGCTTTGTCACCTATCCTTCTCATGCCTTTGGGAGTTAGCTTGAGGCCGTGTTGCGTGCGAACGATGTATCCTTCATCTTCAAGTGCCTTCTCGACGCTTTTCAGATATTTCAGGTGCTCGTACGCTTCTTCTCCCAGAATGTTTCGCAGCTCTTCGAGGTCAACCTCGGAAGGATCACCCATACCGCGTTGACCCCAGCGTAAAAAACGCTCCAGGCCGCGAAGCTGACCGAGGATTTGACCGGCCTCGCCCATGCCCATCCGCTGTGATCCCTGGAACGGATATTGGTTCAGCAGCTGTTCCAATTGTTGCATCTGGTTCATCATGTCGCTCAGCTGCTGCAGTTGTTCTTGCGTGAGCGAGTCGAGACTGTCCAGGAGATTGTCGAGATCCTCGACCGCCGCGTCCAGCATATTCGGCAGATTTTTAAGAAAATCGTCGTCTTCCAGGAGCTTGTTCATGCGATCCAGCATGTCCATCAAGGACTGGGGGTTCTGTCCGCCGAGGTTTTGCGAACGCTGCATGCTGCGGTCGGAGATTTGGTTCTGTAGTCGATTTCTCAGCTCCTCGTACCTCTGGTAAGCTTCCTGCATGCGTCGGGCCAGATCTTCCATGTTGTTGGCGTACTTGCCGGAGAGACGCTCCATGAAGTTGCGCATCTTTTCATGATAGGCGTCGAGTTTTTCGGCGAGGCTGCTCAGCTTCTCGCTGAGAGCTTGCGTTTCTTCAGGCGTCAATTTGAAAGAATCGGGTGAGTACTTATTGAGCAGTTCGCGTCTTTTTTCATCCGCTTCACGGAGAAAGTCCCGGATGCCCTTGACAGAACGGAGCCCGTCTTCGGATTTCAGCCCCCTGCGCATTAAATCGCGGAGCGCGCGGCGCACGCCTTCTTCTTCCAAGAGATTATCGGATAGATGTTTGAGGAGGTCTTCGGTCGTAGGAAAGACAACTTGCTGTGTCCCATCCCATTGGGTGTAGCGATGGATTCTCATGCCAAAATGACTATAGCGCAGTTCATGGGCTAATAAAACCCTGTTGGAAGAAGACCAAAGAATACGTTATGAGTATGTAGATATCGGTTGTGCAACCCCTATGATTTTTCATGACTATGTGATTATTGGTGCCGGATTTGCCGGTGCGGCGACCGCGTATCATCTTACGCATCGAGGAGCTACTGACGTCTTAATTTTGGAGCAGGAAGCGATACCCGGGTTCCATTCATCGGGGCGCAATGCGGCGATGATTCGCCAATGTGTCTCCGATGCTGCGCTTTTTAGCTTGACGCGTCGCGGAGCGCGCTTTTTGCGGCATTTCCCTTTTGATTGGCCGGTTCCGGTTGAGTTCAAACAAACTGGTTCGCTGCTGCTGGGCAGCGGCCCGGGTTGGGACCGTCTCCAACAGGATGCAGAGATCGGGCGAGCTCACGAACTCGAGGCAGAGCTATGGTTGCCAGCCAGAGTAAAACAGCGCGTGCCCGCACTGCATGGCGCCGAGTTTGACGGCGCGGTTTGGTGCGCTACCGACGGTATCATCGATATCCATGCGCTGCTCTCGGGATATCTGAAGTCGGCTACGGCGAAAGGCGCTCGGATTCGTTACGGCAGCCGGCTTATGGCGATTGAACGGCCGCAAGCTGGTGTGCTGGAAGTCGTTACACAGGAAGAGAGGATCAGGACCAAAGCCTTAATCAACGCGGCCGGTGCCTGGGCCAATGCCATTGGCCAGATGGCTGATGCTGTAGAATTACCTCTGCATCCTTGTCGGCGTCATCTGTTCGTGTCAGGACCGCTGGAATGGGTGGACCCCAGTTGGCCATTTGTCTGGGACGTTACCCACGACATCTACTTCCGTCCGGAAGGACAGGGTTTACTTATCTGCCCATGCGACCAACAGGAGCTGCCCCCGGGCGATCCTCCGGTGGATGCTTCGATGCAGGAGCTGCTGGCGGAAAAAATCGAGCGCTACATTCCCGGGCTTCAGAGCGTTGCGGTCAGTAGGGGCTGGGCGGGATTCAGAACCCTGTCGAGGGACGGTCGATTTGTCATTGGATGGGATACAACAGTTGGCGGACTTTTTTGGGTTGCGGGGCTCGGCGGTCACGGCGTGACCACGAGTTGGGCGGTTGGCGAACTGGCAGCCAATTTGATCCTCGGCGGAGTCGCTGAGAAAGCCGAACCATTTTCGCCCGCGAGATTTTTAGCCTGACGGGGCCCTTTTGCTGCTGGAAGGTTTTCGTTGGCGAGTTATTTGGCCCTGAGCGGCCACGGGTTTCTGACCACGAGGAGGAGGCATGCCCATCATTGACGAGCTAACGGCAACGCTGGATCGAATGGTCAATGATCAGTTTGACGCTCCGGAGTTCAAGCATTTCTTTTCCGTTCCGCTCACGCTCGAGCGGGCGCGGTTCTATTTGATTCAGAACGTGCTTTACACGAGCAACCGCCGCGACTGCTGGGGCTTTGTGCAAGGCGCCGCGCCGCTGGCTGTAAAGCGGGGTCATATGGCAGCACGAGAGCGATGAGCTGGTTAACGATGCGCGCGCCAACATGGATCATTACACGCTTGGCGTGAAGCAGGGCGAGGTCCTGGGGCTTGGGTCTGCGGACTTCGAGAAAGCCGAGTTGCCCCCGATGGCGCGCGCTGGCTTTTATGCGTGGTGGCACATCGCGATTCGGAGTCATTGGCTGACCGCTTATGCATCGTCGCATATGCTGGAACGGCGCAATAACGGAAAAATCGTGAGAGGCGGCGGCATGTCGTTCCGTATGGGCAAGAAGTTCGAGAACGAGCTGGGGATCCAACTCAAAAAAATGGTTTCACTTGACGTGCACGTCGCGGCCGATATGGATCATTCGGAAAAAATTTCCGAAATATTTGAGCGCTATGTCAGGACTCCAGAAGACCGCGCTCTCGTGCTAAAAGGCGCGCGCGAATTTATGGCAATCGACCGCGCCTATCGCGGCGGTCTCGCTTATTACATGGAGCAAATAAAATAGCTGATGCGCAGCGCGGCTATGCCGGGGCTTAGAAAGATAAAGCAGATCCTTCCCTCGCGTTCAGGATGACAGTCGTGCTATCGAAGGCAGGTTGACGGCTTATTTCATCCTCTGTGGCCGAGCGTAAGATCAATCACATGGTGCGATGGCGAAGGGGGGTTCGGATGAAAAACCTCAACCGGGCGTCGGCGTTTGCAAAACAAAGCCCCTACGAGATTTACCAGGAATGGGAGGAGATCCCGATCTATCGAGACTTCATCATTCCGGATCTCTTGAATCTGGAGCTGGATTTCTGGCAACGAACCGCAGGCAAGGCGGCTTTCATCAACATGGATGGAGCGGGGGGGACCTGCGATGTCGTGGTGGAGGAAATTCCACCTGGGGGGCAGCTCAGACCCTTTAGGCACATGTACGAGAAAGCGATCTTTGTCTTGCAAGGGACCGGGGCGACCACGATCTGGAACGAAGGCGGCAGAAAACACTCACTCGAATGGCAAAGAGGCAGCCTTTTCTCCACGCCGTTAAATTCTTGGCATCAGCATTTTAACGCACAGGGGAGCGAACCTGCTCGCCTGATTTCGCTGACCGATGCGCCGGTGATCATCAATCGGTACCGAAACCTGGATTACGTTTTCAACAACCCGTTTGTCTTTGTCGATCGCTACACCGGTGAAGCGGATGAATGGGGTAAGGCAGGAGGGTATCTTCCGGAGGTCAAGAAAGGCAGGGTTTGGCAGTCGAATTTTATTGCCGACCTTTGGAGCTTTCAACCTAAAGACTACAAGGAGCGTGGCGGCGACAATCGGACAACGCTGTTTGGATTCGTCGATAATACGATGAGCGCGCATCTGTCGGAATTTCCCGTGGGGAAATACAAGAAGGCCCATCGCCACGGCGCCGGCGCGCACATCGTGATGCTAACCGGTTCGGGTTACTCTTTCCTGTGGCAACAAGGAGAGGAACGTAACAGAAAACGGGTCGAGTGGGGTCGCCTGAGCATGTTCGTGCCGCCCATGCAGTGGTGGCATCAGCATTTTAACCCCGGTGCCGAGCCGGCGCGTTATTTGGCGCTCAAGCCGTGGGGATTCAAGTTCAAAGTGGAGGATCTCAAGGACACCGGCGAAGATGTGAAAAAGGGTGGCGCGCAGATCGAGTACGAAGATCAAGATCCGGAGATGCACAAGATCTTTGTCGCAGAGTGCCAGCGCCGCGGTGCCGAGCCGCGCATGCCGATGTGCGGAACTTGAAAGTCGTTCCGTTCGCTTACGGTTGTTTTATGGCAATGCGTTCAATCTTTGCCGACGCTGTAAGAGCGATGTTGTAGAAAAAAAGTAGCCAGGCAGGGGCCAATATGGTATTAAATGCGACGCCGCATCATGAATGCATATTCCGGGAGACATGCACGCCTGGCCTCAACATGACCAACGGACGCCTATCCAGTTCGGGCTTCACGCTCGTTGAATTGTTAGTCGTTGTCGCGATCATCAGCATCCTCGCGGCGATTGCCATTCCTCAATTCACAGCCTACCGTGTCCATTCCATCGATACTCAGATGAAAAGCGACTTGAAAAACGCTGCCGTGGCTATGGAAAGCTATTATGCCGAGTACAAAACATACCCGACTGCCGTTGGCGACATCACGGCGGTTGGTTTTCGCCAAACCGATGGCGTTACACTCGAGATTACGTTAATTTTGCCTTCCACTTACACCCTGACGGCAAGTAAGGCCAATGGCAGCAAGGCGAGCTTCATATACGACAGCGTTACCGGCGAAATCAATTGAGTTCAAGAGTATCTCAACTTTCTGCTCTCCACCCTTAGCCTTAACCTCAACCTACTATTGCTTTTGGTAGCCTACCGGGGCGTGCGCAGAAAAAACGTTTGACCGGTTATGTATTTGGTCGCGTCGGATAAGAGATAACGAATCAGACCCACAATCTCTTCCATTTTTGTCAATCCATTCATTAACGGGGGCACGGCTTCGCGCTTTTGGAACTCCTCCGGCGTTGAACCGGACCGCGACATCACCGTATCAGTGGCGCCTGGCGCAATGGCGTTCACAGTGATGTTTTGTGGAGCCAACTCCAGGGCCAATGATTTTGTAAAAGCGATGACGCCGGCTTTAGACGCAGCATAATGAGCGGCGCCCGCCTGGCCGGCGACGCCGCGTCCAGAGGCGATGCTGATAATGCGTCCCTCCCGCTGCTGAACCATATGTTGGGCTACGGCTTGGGAGCAGAGAAATGTGCCTTTGAGGTTAATCCTCAGCACCCGATCCCAAGCCTCTTCAGCCATTTCTAACACCGGGGTGCGGGTAAGAACGCCCGCGCCGTTCAGCAAAAAGTCGATACGGCCGTATTTTTCTAGCGTGCCTTTGACCATTCGGCCGACGCTTTGCCTGTCTCCGACATCGGTTTGAACGGCCGTAGCCTCGCCTTTGTTGGCGCGGATCTCGGCAACAGTTTTGTCGGCTGCCTCTTTGGCGTAGTCTGCGATGACCACTTGCAAGCCGTCCGCACTGAGCCCTTTACAGATCGCTGACCCAATACCACCCGCGCCGCCTGTCACAATAATCACCTGTGCCATGAGTCCTCCGTCGTTTAAAACAGGTTAAGGTTTAGGTTCAGGCTAAGGTTTAGCTGGGTAAGCTTTAGCGTGCCTTCGCTGCTCAACCCGGTCCGTTTATACATTGTGATCATTCGCCATTACAAACGGTGCAGTCCCACAGGGAGCAGACGCTTACGGTTCCCTGAATCGACCGCCGTAGATGCGAAATCGATCCCCCCGCGAGGAGACCAAGCGGTCGAATCTCCTTCTGAGCCAACGTTTGACGTAGGTTCGAGTAAAAGGAATGAGAAGCAGAAGCGCTATAAAGTCGGTGAGCACGCCCGGAGTAATCAGGAGGACCCCGCCCAGGAAAATCAGCACACCGTCCACCAACTGTTCGGCGGGGAGAATGCCTTGGGAGAGATTAAGCTGCATTTGCCTTAGCGTCCGCAACCCTTCCAAGCGCGCCAGGTAAGCGCCCAAGAAGGCGGTGGCGAGAACAAACAAGACCGTGTTGAGCGCGCCGATGACTTCGCCAATCTTGATCAAGAAGTAAAGCTCTATCAAAGGAACGACGGCGAACAATAGAAAAAGGCGTGCCAACATAAATCACAGTTCAAGGCGCCGCGCCACGGTCGGCGTGGCTGTCCAAGGAAAAATCTCCGGATGAACGATCTGGGCGAGGATTTCCAAACCGTCGATCAGTCGCGGCCCGGGGCGATTAAAAAAGGAGGGCGCGTCAACGGCGAAGATTCTTTTTTGTTCGACAGCAGGCACTTCGCTCCATTTTGGGAGCTCGGCCAATGCGGGGGCTTCTTTCATTGTTCGATCAAGGCTCAACCCGCAAGGCATGAGCACCATGACTTCAGGCGCGAAATCGAACAAGCTCTCCCACTGGACTTTGGCGGAAGGCTGCCCTGCTGTAGCCAGCCCATCCTGGCCTCCCGCCAGGGTCACCATTTCGGGTATCCAGTGCCCGGCGCTGTAGAGGGGATCGAGCCACTCCAGGCAGGCAACTCTGGGCCGCACACTCGTGTCAGCCGGGTGTTTGACTGCTTCGATTCGCTCTTTAAGCCTTCGCACCAGGCTCTCGGCCTCTTGATCTTTGCCGATTGCATGGCCGATTTGTAGAATGTCGGTGAGAACGTGTGAAAGGCTGTGCGGAGCCAAAGAAACGATTCTCGGTTGTCGTGGAAGAGATTGAGCGGCTCGAACCACTTCGGTGTAATCTAACGCGCAGACGTCACAAAGCTCCTGGGTCAATACGATATCGGGCGCGATTTCTTTGAAGCGATCAAGATCGAGCACATAGAGGCCCTGATCGTTTCTGACAAGTTCACCCACCCTTGCGTCGATTGCCCGGCTGGTCTCCTCCGGATCGACGAGGCTGCGCACGACTACCGGTTTACCTCTCGCCTCAGGTGGATAGTCGCATTCATGTGTTACACCGGCGAGGTCATTTCCCAGCCCAAGAGCAAAGACGATCTCGGTTGCGCTCGGTAGGAGCGAGCAGATCCTCATAACTCACGATTAGCGCACTACGCCCAATTATTCTACTCGGAACTTCTTGAGTATTATCTTCGGAATGGAGGGAGGGAAGAGAATGTCAGGCGATCCCTTTCCCCAGTTCAGTCGTGCAGGGGCATTGATCCGGAAAGCGCTCGCAATCGATCTCCACTGTAGTCGTCGGCGTCTCCACGGCGCCGCCCCCCCGATCCTTCCTGATCTGCTCGCGGAGGTTGCGCGTGATGACCAACCAGATGAAGACAATAATCAAAGTGGCCCAAGTGAGCCAGCGCGTCTCGAGTGTAGAGGGAACGATCCCATGGGGAGCGACCTGCCTGAGCCATAAAAGAATCGCGACGGCGCCGAAGGCTTCCGCAATTCTCGCGCCGATACCGTCAATAGCCAGCTTTACAGACGAGCGTTCCGTGGAAGCAAGGGGAATGAAAGCCTGTTCCCATATCGATCGATGAATCGACGAGCGAAGCCCGCCCTCAGTGACCCGCAAGACCGACAGGCTAAGAGCTGTGGCGGCTGCGGTTGCGAAACCGGCGCCGCCAATAAGCGCGATCGGGAGCACCATCAGCCCGCCGCGCAAACCGACCTTGTCTTGTATCTTCGGAGTGGCGAAGAGTTGCAGCAGAAGTGAACTGAGATTCAAAAGGATGTAAAAATTGGCAAAGAAATTCGTGTTGCCTCTCGAGCTCATCCCAGCAGTGGCCGCGGCGGTGTAGAACTGAAAGTCGATCAGCAGTCCCGCGAGGGCTCCGGTCATCGAAATAAGCAAGAGCGTCGCTGCATAGTTGTTCCTCAGGGAAGCCAGAAAGCCAGGTTTTTTCGCGCCATCCTTGTTCGGCACGATGTTTGACGGAAAGCGGTGGTGAATGTGTCGCACGAGCATAGCCACGGCCACGATGATCACCGCTGCCAGAAAAACCAGCCACTTCGGATTCAAATGCGGAGCAAGGCCCTTGGAAACCAATCCGCCCAACATGCCACCGGCCAGCGTGCCCGCCCCGATTTTGCTGAACGCGCGGGCTGCCGTCGTCTTTTCTGTTGTCTCAAAAATGTCGGATGAGAGGAGCCACAAGCTTGCGAAGAGCAGACCAAAGATCGCCGGAATAAACATAAAAATTGCGAGCATCGGGATATTGTCTCCAGGGCTCAAGAAAGGGCTCGTAGCAGCCAAGACGCTGGCGGCAAACAGTAGGATTCCGATCCGCGCCGGGCGAGCGCCCCAGGTCTTCATCGCCTTTACGAAAATGAGAGCAAGTGGCAACGATGCGGCGGCGATGTTGATGTAAATGAGCGGCAGCTGGAGGAGTCCGCCGGTGCCTTGAAAAAAAAGCGCATCGCGCCCCGTCTTGGCGATAATGAAGCCTGCGGTCAGAGTGCCGAGGCTGAGCGCAAGCAAGGAAACGCGTAAGCGATCCGTATCTGGTGGAGGCATGTAGTAGAAACCGACAAGCTCTTAAATAGTTCCCGGGCCGGCTTAATCACTCTGCTCGATACCTCGGGTTACAGACTTCAGATCTCGAATATAGGAGATGCGAAATCTGAAATACCTGAAATTTGTGATGTGACCCTCGCCAAGCGATGACTCACGCCGCCATCGTATCAAAAATCGCTCCCCCAAGGGTAGGAAAAACATAATGCATAGCGCCCACTTCTGATTTTTTGAGACCGCCCCGCATCGCCGCCGCGGCGATCTGAACGATATCCTCGGCGTGCGCGCCGATAACATGCACGCCGAGGATCAACTCGCTTCCTTCTTCATAAACGACCTTGACCATGCCTGTGGTCTCGTTGCGCACCCCGGCGGCCGGGTTGGACTCGTACGAGAGCTTGCTGACTTTGACTTTTCGCCCGCGACTCAGGGCCTCTTTTTCCGTCAACCCAACTTGGCCGATGGCGGGTATTGTAAATATGGCGCTCGGAAAGACAGAAAAATCGATTTTGCGTTCATTGCCTTTGAGAGCGTTGTGCGCCGCAATAGGCCCCTCGTACCAGGCCACCGGCGAGTGCTGGTTTTTGCCGGCGGCATCCCCCGCAGCATAGATCTGCGTCGCGCTGACGGATTGGAGATACTCGTTAACCTTGACGGCGCTTCGATCGAGCTCAATGCCGGCGGCTCTGGGATTCAAAGACTTCACGTTCGATGGCCGGCCGGTAGCGAGAAGAACTGCGCTGGCGGGGAATCTCTCGACTCGACCGCTCACTTCGCCGAGCACCGTTTTGTCCTGATCTATGCGTGTGACCTTAACGTTCGTTACAACCGCGATGCCGGCTTCCTTCGCTTCGTTGAGCAGCAGGTCGCGGATGTCGTCATCCAGGGCGGGGCCGATCTGCGGGCCGGCTTGGAGGATTGTAACTCGAGACCCGGCGCGGGCAAGCGCGAAGCTGAACTCCAGACCAATGAAACCGCCGCCGATGACGACGAGCCGATGCGGGCGCTCTTTCAAGTGAATCAATTCGTCGCTTGTGATGCCCAACTCGGCGCCCGGGATCGGCGGCCGGGCGGGTCGCGATCCGGTCGCGAGGATGAATTTCTGCGCTGAATAATGCTTTCCATTGACGGCAATTTCATGTGGTCCGACGAAAGTAGCTCTTCCGCGCAGAACGGTGGCGCCCGATTTCTCGGCCGTGTCTTGCTTGCTCTTGGACCAACTGGCGACGATGCGGTCCTTGCGTTCGATTACGGCCCGCCAGTCGAGAGCCAGGTTCTCTGCGCCTCTGACGCCGAGTTCGCCGGCTCGCCGCGCTCGCCAAAAAAGCTCAACGGTGCTCACGAGCACCTTTTTCGGAATTCAGCCGGTCCGAAGACAAGTCCCGGCGAAGTCTTCCTCTTCGACGATGGCGGCCTTGGCGCCCAGCTTGACCGCCTCCTTAAGCGCGTTCATGCCGGCCGTGCCGCCGCCGACAACGATCAGATCATAGTCCATAAAAAACTCCTCAGTTGCCAGTAGCCAGTTGTCAGATGTCAGTTCTCAGTGATTACTCGAATAGCGCTGACCCGTTACCTCCTCTTCCTTGAGAGACTCTGTCGCAACAGCCAGTTCCTGTACTGTCATCCTGAACGAAGTGAAGGATCTGCTTTTATCCGCGCTTTCGAGCAGAAAAGCGGATTCTTCGTCGCTGCGCTTCTCAGAATGACATTACGACACAGTCTCTGACGGGAGAGGAATGAGATGAGAGTAACAAATGAGGCCCTCGATGCAAACTGATAACGAATTCACCCGCGCCGACTGTTTACTCACCATATTGCTGGATCAATTTGGCCACCAGAGCCGTCCAACCCGTTTGGTGGCTCGCGCCGATGCCTGCCCCATTGTCACCGTGGAAATATTCATGAAACGGAATTAGATCACGCCAGTGAGGATCGATTTGAAATTTCTCGGTGCCGCCGAAGACCGGCCGCCGCCCATCGCTATCGCGCAGAAAGATCTGCGTGAGTCGCTGGGAAATTTCTCCCGCGACCTGCCAGAGGTTGGCCATATTGCCAGAACCTGTCGGACATTCCACCTTATAGTTGTCGCCAAGGAAAAAATGGAACTTTTGTAATGATTCGATAATGAGGAAATTCACAGGAAACCAGATGGGACCGCGCCAGTTGGAATTCCCTCCAAACAGGCCCGTGCTCGACTCCGCTGGTTCGTAGTCGACGCGGTACTCTATGCCATTGAGTCTTAGTACATATGGGTGATCACGATGATACTGCGAGATTGCCCGAATGCCATAGGGCGAGAGGAATTCATTTTCATCGAGCATGTAGCGTAAGACGCGCTTCAAGCGATGTCGGTTGACCAATGATAGGAGCCGGCGCGGCCCCTCATCGGTCGCATGGGTCTCGATATGATCGCTCAGCTCAGGCCGGTTCTCGATGAACCACTGCATGCGTCGCTTGAAGCCTGGCAGGTTGTCCATGATCGTTGGATCCAGAGTTTCTACTCCGTAGAGGGGGATTAAACCCACCATCGAGCGCACCTTCATCGGCAAGCTCCGGCCATTGGGGAAGCGCAGGACATCATAATAAAAACCATCTTTCACATCCCACAGTTCCGCACCGGAGGCGCCAAAATGGTTCATGGCTTCGCAAATGTAGACGAAGTGCTCGAAAAATTTGCTGGCTACGTCCTCATAGGCCGAGTTTTCCCGTGCCAGTTCCAAAGCGATGGCCAACATGTTGAGGCAATACATGCCCATCCAGCTCGTGGCGTCCGATTGTTCGATCGTCCCGCCAGTGGGCAGTGGAGTGCTGCGATCAAAGACCCCGATGTTGTCGAGTCCGAGAAATCCGCCTTGAAAGACATTTCTCCCTTCGGCGTCTTTGCGATTGACCCACCAGGTGAAATTCAAGAGCAATTTGTGAAAGATCCGTTCGAGAAACTTTCGATCCGCCACCCCGTGACGTTTTTTCTCGAGTTTGTAGACGCGCCAGGCCGCCCAGGCATGTACGGGTGGATTGACATCGCCAAAAGCCCATTCATAGGCAGGCAGCTGCCCGTTAGGGTGCATGTACCACTCGCGGGTCATAAGAAGGAGTTGTTCCTTGGCAAAATCAGAATCCACCAGCGCAAGCGCAACGCAGTGAAAAGCGAGGTCCCAAGCCGCGTACCAGGGGTATTCCCATTTGTCCGGCATGGAAATCACGTCCGCGTTATACAAGTGCCGCCAGTCTTTGTTGCGACCGCCAAGCCGTTGGCGCGGCGGCTCGGGTCCGGCCGGATCACCTTTCAGCCAGCGATTGAGGTCGTAGTGGTAGAACTGCTTGCTCCACAGCAGGCCGCCCAGCGCCTGGCGGACAATATTCTTGCGCTCCGATTCCATCGTGTCTGAAACGATCGTCCCGTAGAACTCATCCGCCTCTTTCTTGCGCTCGGCGAAAATGCGATCGAACTCTCCGTCCAGCGCTTTGCCGCTCGTGGGCGCGGCGTTGGTCAGGCGCAGCCGCACGATCCGCGATTGGCGCGGGTCTAGGATCAGATGATAATGAGCCGACATCTTGGTCCCGGGCCCGGTCACGCTCGCCGCCGCTTTCTCGCCGTGCACGATGTAGTCGTTGATGCCGTCCTTCAAATAAAGCGCGCCGTTCTCCGAGCCGAAAAGCTTGCGCGCGTTGGTTTCGTTTTCGGTAAACAGTATCTCCGGCTTCCCTTCGCAATAAAGCCAGCGGTTACCATAATATTGATGGTAGACTTTCAGCGCCGCCATTTCAGCGGCTTCGTCGCGGCTTATTTGCGGCCTTCGCGCATCCAGTCCCCAGTACCAGGTGTTGCGAAACCAGAGGGTCGGCAGTAGACGGATCTCAGCGGGCTCGGGGCCGCGGTTGATTGCCTCGATCCGAACTAAAATGTCCTCCGGCGCGGCTTTGGCATACTCGATGAGGACATCGAAATAACGATCGTCGTGGAAGACTCCCGTATCGATCAACTCGAACTCGAGGTCCCTTTTGCCGCGTTGACGGTTCTCGTGCACCAGCCGCGTGTAAGGAAACTCGGCCTGCGGGTATTTGTACAGGAATTTTATATATGAGTGAGTCGGAGTCGAGTCGAGATAGTAATAGTACTCTTTCACATCCTCGCCGTGATTGCCTTCGTTGCCCGTGAGTCCAAAAAGACGCTCTTTGAGGATCGGATCTTTCCCATTCCAGAGGGCGAGGGCGAAACAGATGTATTGACGGCGATCGGAAATACCGCCGATGCCGTCTTCCCCCCAACGGTAGGCGCGGCTGCGCGCCTGATCATGGGAGAAATCTTCCCATGCCGTCCCATAAGGGCTGTAATCTTCGCGCACGGTGCCCCACTGGCGGTCGGATAAATATGGTCCCCAACGTTTCCAGTTGGCTTTGCGCTCGCGATCTTCCTGCAATCGAATTTCTTCTTTTGTCATGGGTGTTCTCTCGTTCTATGGTTTCGAATTCTGCACGGTACCCGTTCCCGTTTTTGACCGTCGAGGCTGTGTCGCAATTACCAATTTGGCCGATGGTGTCATCCTGAACGAAGTGAAGGATCTGATTTTTGCGCCGTTGCGACCAGAAAAGCAGATTCTTCGTCACTGCGCTCCTCAGAATGACATTGCAATACGGTCTCGTCCGGGAGCGGACAAAGGTGAAGGAGTAAACGCATAGCGCTTTCCACTTATTTAGATGTCAGTCAGTTGCCGTTTGTCTCAGCCGCTCCTCGTTCAAAGTCGTTCTTAAGACCAGCCGATCCAGTCGTAGCAGCTCGGCCAGCGACCAGGCCTGGAACGGACAGCCGCGCGGTATGTGCGGTGCCGCCGCGTCTGCGATCTCGGAAATGTGGCCCAAACCGGCGCTGTTGAGATGCTCCATGAGCGGTGTCAGAAAGCGCGCTCTGGCTTCGCGCTTGGTCTCGTCGGTTTCCCCGCGCACGCGCACCCAGGCTTCGACGAACGGTCCCATCAACCACGGCCATACCGTTCCCTGATGATAGACGCTGTCGCGCTCCCGGACGCCTCCGGCATACTTCGGCGCGTAACCCGGCTCCTCCGGTGCCAGCGAGCGCAGACCCATCGGAGTCCAAAGCCGCCGTGTTACGGCTTCTACGATCCGCTTGGCGCGTTCTCCCTCAATAAGCGAAAGCGGCAGACCGCCGACGGCGAAGATTTGATTCGGCCTGAACGCGGTGTCGACTTTGCCCGTTTCATGATCAACGTCCATGACATCATACAGGTAGCCGCCTTGTTCGTTCCAGAACTGGGCGTGGAAGCTTTGCATACCGCGCTCAAGGGCCTCTCTCCACTGCTCGGAAAATCGGCTGCCGATCCAAAGCGCGTTAAGCCAGAGCGCCTGGATCTCGACTGGCTTGCCGATTCTAGGAGTGACGACCCAGTCACCGATTTTTGCATCCATCCACGTGAGCTGCACACCTGGAACACCGGCAGCGAGAAGACCATCGCGATCCATGTGAATTCCATAGCGCGTGCCTTGAGAGTAGCCGGTGAGTATGGCTTCGATGGCCTGTTGCAGAGAGTTTTTGTGATGTTGGAGAACCTCGCGGCCGGACGACTGCATTGCCTGGAGAAAATCATAAACCGCGATTATGTACCAAAGAGACGCATCAACCGAGTTGTACTCGGGCTGGTCGTTTTGATCGGGAAAGCGGTTAGGGAGCATCCCCTCGGAAACAACCCCGGACCACTCGAGCAGAATATCCCGAGCATCATCGAACCGCTGCGTTGCTAAGCAAAGGCCGCGGAGCGAAATGAAGGTATCGCGTCCCCAATCGGTAAACCACGGATAGCCAGCCACAATGGTTTTGCCCGTGCCGCGCTTGACCAGATAAGCGTCGGGCGAACGGTCCAGCGGTGTGGCGAAGTTGGCGCGGCGCCCATACTCGAGCGCGCGAAACTTGCACGCCAGCTGTTCTACTGTTTGACCGGCCGGCAGGTGAGACTCGGCAAACCCCTCAGCCGCCAAGATCCATATCGCCTCGCGCGCCGCAAGATTCCAATGAAGGATGCCGGGCGAGGCCAGATCTTCGATGAAATCGAGGCCGCGCGCCCGCTCTTCCTCGTAAACAAAATTGCGATACCAATCCGGCTGATGGCGATACTCGCCGTTGGGCAAACAGACAATCCCAGGAATGCCGTTGTAAGGCCGCCATAGAAGGCGGTTCCCGTTAAGCTCAGTTGAAGGGGGAAGTCCCCCTTCCGCCAAGGGGAGTGTCCCCTTTGGTAGGCTGTGTTCGCTGTTAAGCTGCGGTTCGAATTGAAACACCACGTTCTCGTGATGCAGCGAATGATAATCGCGCCCGGAGAAAAAAGGCCGCACCGACAAAAGTACTAAAGGGGACAGTCCCCCGTCAGTCAAGGGGACTGTCCCCTTTGGCCCCCGTTGCGGGATGGAGACTGCCCCCTTTGGCGAAGTGAGAAACCGCCATGAAACAACGACGATCGATGCGCCGTGAACGGCGAAGACCTCCTGGAGGATCTCGGTGCCATCCTCGAGACGATAGATCCACTGTGGCCACGGATTGGGTGTGAATTGCGCAATGCGCTTGGCGCCATCCGGATGAACAACATCGGGAGAATAGAGCTGCGAAGAGAGAGAGTAGCTACCTGAACTTGTCTCGATCGAGGCGTCAAAACCGTTCACGAGAACCGCCCGGCCTGCTGGCGGGTTCGTGGCAGCGAGTAGAAGAGCATGATAGCGGCGAGTTCTGATCCCGGAGACAGTGCCCGAAGCGAATCCGCCGAGTCCATCCGTTTCCAGCCATTCGTCTTGTTTCATTTTCGCCAGATCAGTCATCGTCGCCATGTCCGAATCTTCCTGCGCATCATTCACGTGTTCCCTCGGGCTCAAAAATCGATCCTATTAGCTCGCTTCCGGACTGTGCCGCGGCAGCCGATTTTCCGGATATGTCATCCTGAGCAACGCGAAGGATCTGCTTTTGAATGACCGACGACCGGGGACCGCCGACCGAGGAAAAAGCAGATTCTTCGTCGCGGTGCTCCTCAGAACGACATTACGAACAAACTCTCCCGAATTGAATTTCTATCTTCCCCTCGACGGCATTCTTTTTACCCTCGCTATCTTTGATTGATTGCATATGGTTGCAACGATATCCTGACCCAACACTTTACCTTGACGGAGGGCGTGCTGCGCCGTTGGAGGATGGGGTCGGCCGGTTTTTTTATCCGGGATAGAGGCGCAATCGCCGAGCGCCCATACTCCGGTTAATCCGGGGACTTCAAGATACCCGTTGACCACGATGCGACCGATCTTTCGCGCACGGCAGTGGACCGAGCAATGGGATTTGGCGCTGTTCCGGCGGTCCAGATGAGCGTCTTCGTGGGCAGAGTCTCGCCGCTGCTGAGTTCCACGCCGTTCTCCGAAAAACCGATCACTTTAGTATTCAAGCGAAACTCAACCTTCCGCGCTTCAAGTTTGGTTCGCGCATAGTCTCCCAGCTCAGGACCCAGCTCAGGTAGAATCGCAGGGGCGAATTCAACCAGAACGATGCGCAGCATGTCCTCTGTGAGATGCGGATAAAACTCGATGGCCTCGCGGATAAAATCGTTGATGGCAGCGACGGTTTCGACTCCGGCAAATCCACCACCTGCAACAACGAAGGTCAAGAGCGGCTCGCGCAGTGCCGGGCAGCATTCAAAGTCCGCTTCCTCGAGATGCTCGATAAGGCGATTGCGCAGATAGAGGGCATCGCCGAGCGATTTCATGGTCAGCGCGCGCTCTTCGAGGCCCGGAATGTTGTAAAAATTGGTCACCGAACCCAGTGCCAGGACCAGATGATCGTATTCGAGATCGTGTGGGTGACTGCTTTCGATGCCGTGGGTAACCGTGACCTTTCTATTCCCCAGGTCGATGGCTGTGATCTCACCGTTAAAAAAATGTGTGCGACGCAGCATTTTTCGGATCGGATTGACGATGGTCGTGATGTCCAGGTCGCTCGCTGCAACTTCGTGCAGCATCGGCGTGAAGAGAAAAAAATTCTCGCTGGCCAGCGTCATGTCGACATTCGGCTCGCCGCCGAGTCTCTTTTCCAATTCCAGGGCGGTATAGAGCCCGCCGAACCCACCGCCCAGAATCAGGATTCTTGTTTTCTTGTCCTGCATCCGTGCCGATCCGCTGTTTTCCATCCGGGAATCCTCTCTCGTCATTCCCGCGAGGGAGTTCGTTCAACGCTCAATCTGCCCGATAACTGTCATCCTGAGCGACGCGAAGGATCTGCTTTTCTTCCTCCCGAGATCGACCTCGAAAAGCGGGAATCCGATTCCTCAACCTCAACCTTAACCTTGCGCCGTCTGTTGAGCCGCCAGGGCAGCCTCGCCGAAGTTCACGCCAAAGCGCGCGCACCAGATCGTTACGTTGCGATATTTGTTCAGGTCAATGTCGGACGGAAGTCATAGTTCTGATCGCCTCTATTTCCCTTCATCGGTCCCAGCTCGACAAACCCGACCTGCCTGAGAGCGTCGGCGCCTTTTTCTACCTGTCCAGCGGTCAGGTAAACGCGCAGGTCCGGCCCGTTGGAAGTCTCGAATTCCGTCAGGCGAAGAGTACGCTTGCCATCGTCAAGCTGGTAAATCGTGGCAGTTCCCCTGGTTTCGTGAGCCAGGCTCTTAAACCCACCCTGCGAAAGTGCCATGGGTCCATTCTCGATCGAGGCCACCGCCGCTCCGCCAGGAAACGATTCGTTCACGGTCCTGTTGATAAACAACAGCTCCGGCCGGAACGCGTACCACAGCCCGGCCAACACGATCACCCCGACGCCAATAAGAATATTGCGCTTGCGCATACAAACCTCCTGTAACTCTTATGAAAATAATTACTGTTCGGACAATTTAACCGCAGAGATCGCAGAGAGTATTTATTGGGCGCAAGGCGACCAATAAGCTGTATCTCCTTTGCGCTCCCGTCGATGTTGCTCAGGGCATGCTTGGCGCGAAATTCCTTCGTTCTCTGTGGTCTCTGTGTACTCTGTGGTAAAATCGGCGTCCCAGCCTCCCAACTCTCCTCTGCGCCCATTTTCATGCGCCGTGTTGTATCCCTGGGTACATCAATCACTCTTTAGTAATTTTTCACGCGACTTACTCCCCGGCCACGACCAGTGCCCCGGCCTGAACGAGCGGAAAATCTGCTGATTAGATGTTGGCACGGTTAGAAACGATGCAAAATTATGCGAACCGGCTTCGAATCTTGGGATGCATCCACGTCTTCAAACAAATAGCGGTCACCGTTTGCTCAGCAATTTGCGAGTTTTTCCTTGCTAACCTGCGGAATTACCACTAGAATCCGGTGGCAAGCACAACAGTCGGATTATGTGCAGTACAGTCCATGCCTACGCCGGTCAAGACGACTTTTCTTCGTAAGCTTACTAGACGGTACGGAATCTTAAGAAAGCTTCCCAATAGCGAATCTCTTTTTGACATTGTTGACGGGAAGGCCAGGCTTGCGCAAGAACTCTCCCGCCATCCCTGGCGCCGATTCTCGACGTCGTGGAAGAAATAGATGTGGTGTGGCTGGAACGTGGCGGCATCCGTCCGGCAGCGCTTTTCGAGGTCGAGCATACAACCCCGATCTACTCGGGCTGTATTTGGATGGCATATGAGAGTGCGCAATCGTGAGGTGTCCCATGCCTAAACTAGCAGAACGCACGTTCTTCGGCGGCGCTGAAAACAAGCTCGATCGTTTGGGTCTGAAAGGCGCTTGGGGCGAACTCGAAAACGTGCTGACCGATTTTAAGCTCCGCCCCAATGAATTTGAAAATAGAAATCCAGGTGCCGTCTTGCGGAAACGTTTTGACGACCGCTTTCGCTTGCTCGGGGGTTGGAACCGAAAACAGCTCGTAGGGGTTGACTGGATTCGGTGCCACACGGTTAACGATACTCGGGTTTGTCTTGGGGTAAGAATGCAGTTTTCAGTGTCCGCGCAAAGCGACCTTCTTCTAATTGATCTGCAGTATCTGTATGACGAAATCATCGCCGGTCGAATCGATATCGGAGTCATAGTTGTAGCCTCCCCGGAATTAGCTCACCTCCTTTCGGAAGGTGTCGCGACGTACGATGATGCGGTCAAAAGCATAAAGCGCGCAGTGGCAACGCAGTTTCAGGTGGGGGAGGGCCAAAGTCCCCCGTCGATCGACTGACACCGTCATCCGTCCTGGGCGGGTATATTGAGATTTCGCAGACCCGTATATGACGACATGACTGGTTTTCAGAAATGCACGGCTTGACTGGTATTCAGAAATCTTTGACAAGGGGTTGGAAACCACGTAATCCGTTCGTTCTATGAGGGCCGCTGTAGAGAGCTTCATGGTGCAAAGGCCTGTCAGGCGCGAGGGTTAATGCTTCGCAGCCCGAAGCAGAAATTTATAGCGACGGCGTATTTCCTCGTACAGTACGTTATGTCATTCGATCGGCCCAAGAAGCGGAATCCATTGCTTGAGAAAACTGACGCCTATGGGGCTTGGATGCTTGGCAAACCGCTCTTGATACAAGAAACAAGACCCCATTGCGGGTGATTTCTCGGGGTGGAGCATCGATCAACGCAAGCCAGGGTTGGGACAGCCACGACGCTTTACTGCGGGCTAATTAATCGTCAGACCCTCTTAACCTCGACTGAGCCTTCTGTTTTGCGCAACGCGCTTTGACAACCAGGAACAACCCTGTTATACCTAATCTGGCATACCAGTCCATGGATGACAAGGACATTGTATGGATCGGCTCGTCGCGTGACGATGTGCGCCGGTTTCCGCGAGACGCTAGGCGCAAGGCGGGCTTAGAATTGCGAGCGGTGCAACGGGGACAAGAGCCAACCGACTTCAAGCCTATTCCATCTGTCGGTGCCGGCGTCTACGAAATTCGGATTCATGCTCAAAGTGCCTATCGTGTGTTTTATGTTGCTAAGTTTGAGGAGGCGATTTATGTACTCCACGCGTTCCAAAAAAAGACTCAAAAAACGGCCAAGCGTGACTTCGAGATCGGTCGGGAGCGGTACAGAACGGCCCAAAAGAGCCGGCAAGCGCAGCCTTGATACCAAAGAAACAAAGATTACCCACGGCGGCGATAACGTATTCGAGGACGTGGGATTTGCGGCAGAGGAGGCAGCGAACTTGCGGATAAGGGCGGACTTGCTGCTCGACTTGCGGGAGTATATTCGCGCGCGCGGGTGGACGCAGGCCGAGGCGGCTGCTTTCTTTGGCGAGACACAGCCGCGGATCAGTAATTTGTTCAAGGGTGAAATCAACCGTTTCAGCATCGATAAGCTGATTAATATGCTCGCCCGTGCTGGGATACGCGTACGCCTAGAAACGCAGCCGCGGGCAGCGTAGAGAAAAGGGTCGAACCATGAAGGATTGAGACGACTTCAGAAGTCGTTTCAATCCATTGTTCAAGAAGCCCGGCATCGCGAAGATGAGCGATCATTTTGCTTTACGAGGGCGGTTGAACGCGGCGCGGTCAAAGTATCGAACCATGGTTACGATGAGATGTTCTGACGAAGATATCCTGGCCGGGGATGTGTTGGCCAGCCAGTGTCTCAGAGGGCATTGTAATCGAAGACTATCCAACGTATGCGAAGGGACCCCTGTGTGCTGGTGCTGCAAAGGGATCTCGATCAGCGTCCGATCCATGTCGTTTGGGGAATTCGGAAGGGTCTACCGTCACCAGCAGTTGTGGTCACCGCCTATAGACCTAATACCGATTTGTGGTCCGACAATTTTACGAGGAGGAAAACATGAGAAAGAGGCGGCAAACAAAAGTTGTTCATGAGGGACAGTACGTGGCTGAAGTTGAGGTTGAAGTCATTGAAACGGAGGAGGGTTGGTCCCCGTACCTCTCACTGGAAGATGCGTACAAGTTGGACGATGTGCGTGCTGCGCTACGTGGCGGCAGCCCGCTTAGCGCGCGTGTTCAGCCTGACCCCCAGTAAGTGCCTGAAGTTTGATCGGAGAACACTCGGATAAAGCCGCCGCAATAAACGTAGCGCGGCTCACCCGATGAGGTCGGTGACAGGAGCCTCGCACTCTGGAACAGAGATCTTTGCGTATGAAAGACGGGGAGGAAATAAGGACGTGAAGAACAGTGGACAGGGCTGGGAGGCCGACTTTCCGATTATAGAAGAAGTCGAAGACTATACGGGCCGGTGCCGCCGCTTCGTTGTTACGTGCCATGACGTTGGCCTCGGATTTACTGTGCGAGCCCATGAGGAGGGGCGTGAAGACAACGGATACCAGTTTGCGGCGTACAGCGAGACCACGCCCTACAGCGCCCTCGGCCGACTGAGGCAGAAGATACACCGAGCCTTGGCGACGCACCACATTACCGCCTCATCCGGTAGTTACCAGATGCTACACGATAGGCTTCGCGGTCGGATTACATCGGATGGTAAAGGCGGTGTCGTACTAATCGTCGACGGGATACCACTCGGCATCGACGCTCTCACGTCGATCCTTTTATCCTATGAGGGCTGGGACTTCGAATTGGAGATCGTGGATGCACTGGAGTGAGGGCAGAGGAGCAACACGGCCGGAAGAGGCAGGGGGTCTTGTATATGATATTGATCGGCTGGCTGTTTTGCATAATTTTCACGGATCATGGCTCGCCCTCTCCGATTAGAATTCGATGGCGCCACCTACCATGTGACCTCCCGTGGCAACGCGCGAAAAGACATCTTCGATGACGATGCCGACCGGTTGGCAGACAGGACCTGAAGCAAGACCCCTGACGGAGGCATGAATTTTTGATGTCAGAGCGTTACACGGAGAAGCAGGGGCAGTACTTGGCGTTCATCTATTACTACACAAAGATTCACGGTGAAGCGCCTTCCGAGGCTGAGATGCAGCGCTACTTCGGTGTCACGATGGTGCTGACCTTGGAAAGAAGCGGCCTCATCCAGCCGACGCCCGGTATCGCGCGATCCATCAAAGTGCTGCTCGCGCGGCACGAATTACCCGATCTGGCGTAGCCAATGGATGAAGACGATCTATCGGTTTTTGACTTGGAGAGCGCTGTGCTGAACGGTGAAATTGTTGAGCGCCAACGAGATCGCCAGAGACGAGAATGGAAGTATGTGGTAAACGGCGATGTGCGTACTGCGTTACGTCGCGGCGATTTAAAGAGTGCAGCGCGCTTAGCGCGCGTGTTCAGCCTGACTCCAGTAAGTGCCTGAAGTTTGATCGGAGAACACTCGGATAAACGCGCCAAGATAACTGCCACGAGGCTTACCCGAAACGTTCGGTCGCTCAGGCAGCCCGAGACGTGGAGATGATTCTGGAAAGCTCGCGATCTGAGGTTCCGAGAGCGATGAGAGATCGGATCAGCAGGTCCAGTGAAACCGATGGGTCACCCGCCTCCATCTTGGCAATGCGCGACTGGCTCGATTTGAGCAACTTTGCAAGATCCGCTTGAGAAAGCCGATTCCGATGTCGGTGCTTTCTCAGACCTTCGGCGAGCCGTATTTTGAGCTCGATGTATGCGGACTCCTCATTGGAAAGCCCGAGAAACTCCTTGACGCTTCCGACCTTCCAGCCTTTAGCTTCCAGTCGTCTCTTCTTTTCGTCACGCATCTTCATACTCCTTCAGTCGTCTTTTGCATGCTTGAATGCCGCTCTCGGTGTCTTCGATGTCTTCTTGCCGAAGACTTCCAAGAGCACGATGGCATCCGACTCAATTCGGTACACAGTGCGCCACGTGGCGTCGGCATCGTTGATGCGCAACTCGTGGCACCGCCGCCCAATGGTCGGCATGGCCCCGGAGTGCGGCATTCCAAGCGTCTCGCCCCTCCAACCGTCGCAGCAGATATCCCGCCTCCACTCTCGCAGCTTGGGAGAAAGGTGGGGTTTTGATTTCTCCTTGCAACCAGATAAGCCTTTTGTCACTTGGGATCACCTGGAGAGTGTATATCAGATGTGACATCACTTCAAGTCAACAACCTTAACGCGCGGCTTAAGACTGTCGAAACGCCCGCCTATAGGCGGGCGGGGCCGTTTTTCGAGCATGACGTTTCGCGTAGTGAGACAGCAGATGGTTGAAACGGTTAGTCTCCTGGCCGACGTTGACGTCATAACGTTATAGCGTTACCATTCCGGTATGAGTTCACCCAAACGAGCTACTGTTTATTTCGAGCCGGAGATCCACCGAGCCCTGCGACTCAAGGCAGCGGCTACGGACCGGTCAATTTCTGACATGGTTAATGACGCTGTGAAACTGGCTTTGGCCGAGGATGCGGAAGATC
The DNA here is from genome assembly GCA_964410485.1 of uncultured Syntrophobacteraceae bacterium. Taxonomy (GTDB): domain Bacteria; phylum Desulfobacterota; class Binatia; order UBA9968; family UBA9968; genus CAYPHJ01. The sequence goes on along the minus strand of CAYPHJ010000029.1, from coordinate 8,978 downwards.
TGGCCGCGTTTGAAGAACGCGCTCACGAAAAGAGCGTCGATTTTGAAACCGTGGTGAGATCGTTGAGGCGGCGTGGCAAGATATAAGGTTGTCATTAAGCCGTCTGCAAGCAAAGAAATTGGCGCTGTTGGGCAAAAGAAAGACCGGCAACGAATCGTCTCCCGGATTAGATCTCTTGGCGAAAATCCCAGACCGTTCGGTTGTGAAAAGTTATCAGGTCACCTCGACCGGTACAGGGTCCGACAGAGCAACTATCGTATTTTGTACTTCATCGATGACGAGAAGTTGCTGGTTGACGTTGTGAAAGTTGCCCACAGAAAAGACGTTTACCGAGAGCGAGCCTAACGGCCGACAGTTAGGGAAGCGTGAAACGGGATGAATTCGTTGTGTCGAGTAATTTAGCCGATTCGGAGTGGATAGCCTTCATGGCGAAACTTGAGGCCGCAGAGGAGGAGTTCGTACAGGGGCGGCCTGCGGCATTTCAAGCACTGTGGTCCCATTCCGATGCTGTCACGCTCTGCGGCGGCTTTGGCGGTGTGGAGCGTGGATGGGAAAATGTCGTTACCCGACTTGGTTGGGTCAGTGCGAAATTTTCCAACGGCACTCGCACCCGGGAGGAAATAAGCAGGATGGTTGGTCCCGACTTTGCCTATCTCGTACAGAAGGAAGTCATTCGATCGCAACTGGCTTCTCAGATTGAGCCGTCCACGCAGGAACTGCGGGCCACAATGGTGTTTCGCCGCGAGGCGGAGGGCTGGCGGATTGTCCATCGGCATGCAGATCTACAGGTAGCTACACGGCCCCCGCACTAATAGGCACAACGGAGTGTCCTGTCACTTTGGCTGCAGGCCGACCTGGAATACGCGCGGCTGAACTCTGCGGTCCTGTGAGGTAAAAAATGCTGAGCGTCGGTTACTCAGGCGCCCCGAGAAGTGGAAATAATTTTGGAAAGCTTCCGGTCTGAGGTTCCAAGAGCGAGCAGAGAGTGGATCAGCAGGTCCAGCGAAACCGATGGGTCACCCGCTTCCAGCTTAGCAATGCGCGACGGGCTCGATTTAAGCAGCGTTGCCAGCCGGTTGAGATCGACGCAGCGGACTGCGCCTGTCACCCAAAGTGTTAACTAACGATAGCCACCAGATGCTATATTTGTGGAGTGAGATGGCTAAGCATAAACAAATAGTTGACGGGCGAGGCAGAGTCTGGACTGTATCACGGATAACGTGGCATGAGGCGGAAGAGGAAGATTTCCGATTTTGGTACGACCGGCTTACCCCCGAACAACGGGTTGATGCGGTCTCTGATGCACTAGAAAGTTGCCTGAAGACGCGAGGGTTGGATGCCGTCCCGAGATTACGAAGAGTTCATCGCCGCATTGAATGTCCATGGCGTACGGTATCTAGTGATCGGGGCCCACGCCGTGGCTTTTCACGCCCGGCCGCGCGCGACAAAAGATCTTGATATTTTGCTGGACGCTACCGCTGAGAATGCCCGAATTTTTGATCATGAGAATCACGAACTCGGTATCACTCTTGAAGAACGCAAAGAATTGATCGCTGCTTTCCTTACTTCGCCTTGCTTGCCCATCTCTCGGCAAACGTTATCCTTGTCTTTAACAATTGGCTTGAGACGGATCTTCGGACCCGCTCGTTTCGCTCGCTGGCCTCATCCGCTCAGCCTTCGTGTTATGCAGCACTGGAACCGTCATGCCTGAACTGACTCGTAAATCTTTAATCGAAGCTGCTAAGACTGCTGCCGAAAAGGCAGGGCCGGATTTGTCGCGGGCCGACTTCGTGCGAGTTACGGGGATCACTGATCACCAAATAGCTCGGCTCTTTCCAGAGGGTCGATGGTCAGAGGTCAAGAAGCTCGCTGGTCTCGACAGACATCCCAAACACAATTCACCGTGGACGATGAAACCATCCTTAAGGAGTTTCATCGGATTGCCTCGGAGTTAGGGCAAATTCCAACGTGGGCTCTATTTGCCCACAAGGCGAAAATTTCTGCAGACGTTGTGCGTCGTCGCTTCGGCGGCCTGCAGGGTACATTGACCGCCTATCGAGACTGGCTGGAGAAAGCAGAACCCGAGTCGCCTCTTCTTGAGCAACTTCACGTCAAGTCTCGCCACGAAATTCCGACACCGCCGGCTGTAGTCGACAACGTCAAATCTCCCGCTTCGCCTTCCTGGGACAAAATCGATGGTCCAGTGTACGGTGCACCAAGCGACTTTCGCGGCCTGAGACATGTCCCTGTCAACGAGCAAGGCGTTGTGTTCCTTTTTGGCATGGTAGCGTACGAACTCGGCTTCATCGTGGAAACAGTCCACGCAACGTTCCCCGACTGTGAAGCTAAGCGCTGCATTGATCCAAAGAACCAGCGATGGCAACGGGTAAGGATTGAGTTTGAATACCAGAGTCGGATCTTTCGTGACCACGGACATGACCCCAACGTATGCGACTTAATCGTCTGCTGGGAACACAACTGGCCTGAGTGTCCGTTGCAGGTTCTCGAATTGCGGAGAATCTTGAACGACCTTGACGGATAGTTGCATAACTATGCGTTCGAGGCGGGCGCGGTGATACGGAGCAACAGTTCCTCCTGGATCTATGGCCGCGCCGCTCAACGCGACGTTAGCTTCGACGAATGGTTGCTGGTAGACTGGCCGAGTTGTGGCATCTTCTGTTTATATTGAAACCTCGGTTATTAGCTACTACACGGCTCGGCCGAGTCGAGATGTCGTAAGTGCCGCCCGGCAGACCCTCACGCAAGAATGGTGGGAGGAGGCCCGACACAAGTTTGATCTTTACGTCTCCGTGCTCGTGGTGGAGGAAGCCAAGGGCGGTGGTGCTGAAGCAGCCCAAAGGCGTCTGGCAGCTATTTCAGGCCTCCCCATTTTGGAGATTAACGACGCTGCAGAGAAATTGGCCAGGCGCTTGTTGGATGAGGGGGCTATCCCGTCATCGAGAGCCGAGGACGCGCTGCATATTTCCCCTGGCGACCGTGCACGGGATGGATTTTCTTTTGACATGGAATTTCCGTCATATCAACAATGCGGAGATGAAAGCGAGAATCAGGACCATTATCGAGGCGGCAGGGTTTGAATTTCCCGTCATTGTTAGAAGGTATCGAGTCGTGAAATCAGATCCCATTGTGGATGAAGTTCGCAAGGTCAGGGAAGCGCACGCGGCGAAATTCAACTACGACCTCTCTGCCATTTGTGCTGACCTAAAGAAGAAAGAAAAGGATTCCGGTCACCCAGTGGTCTCTCGTCGACCCAAACTGCGGCTGAAACCTACCGGAAGCTAACCCTTGGGTTGAGAAGGACGCGGAGAACCGCGCCTCACCCAAAACGTTAGACCCTAGTGTTGGATGGGCGTAATATGGCTTGATGGCGTCCAGCGTGTACATCGAAACGACGATAGTGAGTTATCTCACAGCACGTCCGAGCCGGGACCTCATTCAGCGCGCGCACCAGCAACTCACGCGTCGATGGTGGCGTATGCGGCGCCCACAGTTCGACCTCTACGTATCGCCGTTGGTTATCCAGGAGGCCGCAGGCGGTGATCCTCGCCGTGCGCGCAGGCGGCTCGCGCCCCTCAAAGCAGTCCCGATCCTTGATGCCACCTCTGATGCTATGCAACTGGCCGAGGCTCTTGCACAAGCAGGTGTAGTTCCGGCCCAAGCGGTCGTGGATGCGACGCACATTGCGATTGCAACTGTTCACGGGATGGACTATCTCCTGACATGGAACTGCGCACACATCGCGAATGCCACGATGAGAGCCCGGATCGAAACTCTGCCGAAGCGAGGGCTACGAGCCGCCGGTTCTATGCACGCCCGAAGAACTTATGGAGGAGTGAACTTATGGCGAAAGACTCTATTGTCGAAGAAGTGCGGCGCATTCGTCAGCAGTATGCCGCACGGTTTAACTACGACCTAGCCGCGATCTTCCGCGATCTAAAGGAACGACAACACAGAGGCGAGTTTGCCGTCGTGAGCCGGAAACCTCGGCGTCCTGTTGTACGACCTCCGATTCAAAAACGCCGAGCGGTATGAGGGTCTAACCATCGGGTTGAGAAGGACGCGATGACGCGCCTCTCACCCAAACGTTAGACCTTCATTTTCATGATTTTTCTCCTCTTGTTGCTCTGTATTGTTCCAATCGCTGCTCTTTTTTGGGCCAAGAGACGGTATCCCATGCCGGTCGGTATTATTACTGGTGTATCTTGGGGCATGGTAGCTTCGCCCTTTTGCCTTGGGTTGTATTCTCTGTCCTATATTCCCGTGATTGGTTTGATCGGATTTCTGGGTCTTGCACTATCACTATTGCATGGCACCCCCGGCTTTGAAATTGCGACCCTCATGGGTTGCGGGAGGCAACAAGCGTCGTAGCTGGCACGGAGCACCTTCAAATCGACTTGATAAACGGGATACTTGGGCAACAGTTTACGGAGTCGTAGGATTTTTCATCGACCTATTTCGCTCGAAACGGTCGCGAGACCTACAACATCGTAGTTGAGGTCTAACTCGACGCTTAAGCGTATCGGCGAGCAGCTGGTGCTAATGGAACCGCACGTGATTTCTGAAAAATGAAGTGGCGAATCAACCGATCGGTTCTTCGGCTCGCCTCACGCTCAGTTGATACGTTATGTGGTCTATGAATTGGATAAGTGATGCCAGAGGTTTGTAGGTTCTTCGGAATTATAATTCGCATGTTCGTCGAGGCCGGAGGGCAGCATCATATGCCTCACTTTCACGCGTACTATCAGGACCATGTGGGAATTTACGATATCGGCAAGATCGAGCGTTTGGTTGGTTCCCTTCCGAGGCGCCAGGATCGACTTGTTCTGGCTTGGGCAGAGCTTCATCAGGAAGAGCTATTGTCGAACTGGCAGACGTTGCAACAGGGTCGTCCGCCCATTAAGATTGAACCGTTGAAATGAGGCCTTGTTTATGGCTCATGAGATTTATCGGGTTTCCTCGTTCCAGAAAGTCGCGTCGTTCACTCTGCGCGTAGAGTTTGACGACGGTACGTCTCAAGTTATCGATTTCCGTCCCGTGTTGAAGGGTGAAATCTACGGCCCTCTGGAAGATCCTACGCTTTTCGATCAGGTCCGCATCGATCCCGAGGTCCACACGCTCGTTTGGCCAAACGGTGCAGATTTTGACCCAGCGATTCTTCATAACTGGCCCGAGTCAGGACCTGCACTCAAAGCATTAGCGGAGCAGTGGGTATCTACAAGCACAGCCTGACCGGGTCCGCCACATAACCCGGCGCTTAAGCTGGCGGCGCAGCTTAGCGGCATACCGTTAGCGAGGTATTCCGTTATGCAAACAGAACGATTTCAACCCTCTCCCCAAGACAAGCTCAAATTCGCCTTCGAGGCGGTTCCATCACACCGGAACTATCGATTAAGACTTGCGCGCTATGTTGGGGTGGCCGAGGCGATCACATCTTACATAAGAGAAAGGCCATTCGCGGGAGCGGGAACGCTGAGACTTCTCGATATCGGTCCGGGCACTGGCCGTACTCTCCGATTTTGTCAGGTCGCGGACATTGACGGGCAGTTGGAGTTTTATGGTCTGGATCATTCAAGATGGAACAATTTTGGATCACGTTGCTCAGCATTGTGGCTGGCGCAGGGGGATATCTAATAGCGACCTTTTGGGTGCGTCCGATCTTGCGGTATAAGGACCTTAAGTACCAAATTGCATCGGATCTTGTATTCTTTGCCAACGCCATTGAACTTCAAAAGTTGGACGGAAGTCTGAGAGAGGATACATTGGCGCGGAAAGATGCAAACAGACGACGGGCGTCTGATCTTGCCGCCATCTACGATTATCTACCTGCCTGGTATCGGCGGTGACTTCAGAAGCATAAAGAGGACCCAAAGCAAGCATCCTCGGAGTTGATTGGCCTCTCTAATGAGTCAGATGTCAAGGAAGCGAAACGGCGGATTCAAAGCGTAAAAACCTTTCTTAGAATTTCTCGAGAGACCGTAGCCCTAACCATCGGGCTGAGAAAGACGCTTCGCGCTTCTCACCGGTGGCGTTAGGCAAAGGAGGCACAACCCATGGCCGATCTGAAACTTCTCGACAGAGCCTTTTATCTTATCATTCAACGCTTCATTGCTACGGGGCAGGCGCCTCACTACACCGAGCTAGCAAAGGACCTTGGCCTCTCCGTAGAGGATGGCCGCAAACTGGTCCACGAGCTGATGGAGGCACCCTGTCCTGCATATGCTGGCGGGCAGTATCCGGCCTGGCTGTACCCGGGCACCGATTATATCGCTTCCTTTGCGCCCTTTAATAATCTGCCCACTCAGTATCGCGTCACCATAGACGGACAGCAGAAGTGGTTCGCTCAGTGAGGGTTTGAGGCGCTGGCGGTTCGCTGGCTATTTCCCGGAAAGAAAGTGCGTGTGGACGCTCCGTGCCTCGATTGCGCGGAGCCGATTCTGGTGGAGATGCGTGATGAGGTGCTCCTTTCGGTTCAACCTGAGACGGTGGTCGGCTACGCCTATAGCGGGTTTGGCGGGCCGCCGGAAAATCGGGCTTACCGGTGAGCGGGTATGAACCTCTTTCGGTCGGAAGAGCACGCTCGCAATTGGTCCCAGTTTGACCCTGCCTATGAGACGAATCTTAAACCCTTATCTTTTTGGGCGGAGCGATTCAGCGCGGAGCGATTTAAGGCACGCGCCCGAACCGACCATTTTTCCTGGTGTGCTGAAAATCCAAGCGTGATTCCTCCAGATCGGTCGACAAAAAAAGAACAGTAAAGTCGTGAGCACAAAAAAAGGTCTAGGCTACTTTTTCCAGCCTAACTTTTCGCTTCAGGCCGATCGCCAATACCGACGGCTGAGCTTTGCGTTAGGCTGCGGACCGAGCAGCGCGACACAATATACACGGTTAGGCGCAGCCACCTCGGGCGAGTCGTGTGCAAACAAAGGGGGATCAATGGCGATCGAAAACCCGAGGCGAGGTGCTGGATGTCGGATGCGGTACTGGTGCGCTCACGTTTGCGATCGCAAAAAATCCGGCGGTGCCGAAAATTATCGGTATCGATTTGTCCGAGGCATTTCTCGCTTACGCTCGATCGAAGACTGACGATCCGAGAATTCAGTTCGAGCAAGGCGACGCGCAGAAGCTACCTTTTGCCGATGGCTCTTTCGATTGCTGTTTAGCTCTACTTGTCATGAGCTTTATCACAGATGCGCCCAAGGCCGCTGCGGAGATGCACCGTGTAACGCGGCCAGGCGGAGTCGTGGCTACTGCAATGTGGGACACCACCGGGGGAAACGAACTGAATGATGCGCAATCGGATGCTGCGGCTGTAATTGATCCCAACGTTAACCTGCTTACTGGCACTTATGGCACCGCAGAAGAACTTACATCTTTATGGGCTTCTGCCGGCCTCAACGAGGTCCACGTGAAAAACATCGTTTTCGCCTGCGGCTTCGGCTCATTCGACGATTTTTGGCAACCGCTCACCGAAGGGCAGGGACCTGCTGGAGCTTATCTCCGCCGTATTTCAGAAGATCATCGAATGGCACTCCGCGAGCGGTTGCGACAGAATCTTTTTGGGAATCGCACTGATGGACCATTTACGCTAAACGCTAAAGCCTGGGGCGTGCGGGGGCTGGCACCCTGATGGGGAAGAAGAAAGGGAACATTGTGAATTATTGAGCCTAACTTTTGCTTCAGATCGACGCGATACGTGCGGCTGAGCGTTGCGTTGGGCATGTGGCGGGCTATCGGCTCATGCCGAACATGGCGAATCTTGAGGAGGGGTTGTTCATGTCTAGTCTGGAAACACACTATTCGGCCCGCGACATCGAGGCGCGAATCCTGGCGGCCGTCTGCGCGGCTGGATTGAATCCCGAGCGACGCCTGTCGCCCGAGGATCTCGGAGCGCTCGACCATTTCCACACGGGCGGACTGCGCGCTTCGCGAGAGCTGCAGGAGCTGGCGCGGATTCGAGCCGAGGATCGCGTCCTCGACCTCGGAGCCGGGTTGGCCGGTCCCGCCCGGATGCTCGCCTCGGCGCTCGGCTGCCGCGTCGACTGCCTCGAACTGTCGCCCGATTATTGCGCTGGCGCGGTACTGCTAAATCGGCTGACCGGCCTTGAGGGCCTAATCGAAGTGCACCGGGGTAGCGCTCTCGACCAGCCCTTTCCCGACGATACGTTCGACGTCGTCTGGATGCAAAACGTCGGCATGAACATCGCGGACAAGCGGAAGCTCTACGGGGAGATCCACCGGGTGCTCAAGCCGGGCGGCCGGTTCGCCTTCCCGGAGATAGCCGCAGGAAAAGTGGCGACGTCCTATTTTCCTCTTCCGTGGGCCAGCGACCCTGCCGACAACTTCCTTGTCTCTGCCGAAGAGATACGATCGGTTCTCGGCGAGAGTGGATTTATCGCCGAGCTCCTGGACGATACCAGCGATGTTCATTTGAGCAGAACTACCGCAAACGCCACGCCCTCCGCGCCAGGACAGCTGGGCTTGGCGGTATTTATCGACAACCTCGCACAAAAGGCCGGGAACGCACGACGCAGTCTTGAGGAGGGCCAAGTCCGGCTTGTCAGAGGTGTCTTCCGGGTGCAATGAGTAACCGCACGGGCCGGCACTCCCGGAAGGCTATTGCCAATTGCCGCCAGAATTGGCGGTGAGGGCGCGAGCCCCCGGCACTTGGTCCTCACTGGCTATCGAGCAAAAGACCTTGGTGAGTCCAGCCATGACAGTTCAAAAGTCTATGATCTGCGATATTGGCGGTAAAGAAGGAGCCCGGAAGCGTCGCGTAACGCGGTGTTATGGTCGTGGCAGCAACCTGCTCGTGGTTGAGAGAGTACCTGTGATTACCTGTCCGAATTGCGGAGAAAGCTACCTGACAGCTGCGACCCTCCACGAGTTGGAGAGAATCAAACGGGCCGCTAGGCGACCGGTCGCCGTTGCCAGCTTCGGCTAAATCACGACGGCAAGTC
>CAYPHJ010000028.1:0-46823 GCA_964410485.1 uncultured Syntrophobacteraceae bacterium | reverse complement strand
GGACGAATCGCGGAATTCGCGCTGAAGAACCGACTAGCAACAGTCTACGTCGCTAGTACGTTTGCAGAGGCTGGAGGTCTTATGAACTGAGGTCTTATGAACTATGGTCCACATTATCCTGATTTATACCGGCGGGCCGCCTACTACGTCGACAAGGTTTTGAAAGGTACTAACCCTGGCGACTTGCCGGTCGAGCAGCCAATTAGGTTTGAGCTGATCGTCAATCTCAAAACCGCGAGGCAAATCGGTTTGACGATTCCAGAATCGGTTTTGTATCGCGCCGATCAGGTGATCCGATGACAGAAGCGCAAGGCGCATAGCGCAAAGAGCGTAACCCTCTAGGCCTTGCGCTCGGGCTCCTCTGCCTACTATTTAGACAGCTTGTGCTCGACAAAGAATCAGGGCAAAGATATACAGCGTGAAAAGCCGCGTTACTGGGAGGGGACTAATCTTACGGGGTGCTGTGTTTGGTGGCATAATCCTTGCCACTACCGGCTAACAACGATGCCAAAGAAGAATGTTTCGTCGTGACGCAGGGTGGTGCTGTATGACATCACCTGCAGAGAAGTGAAGTATAACTAGAAGGAGGAAAGGTATGAAGCACAGAATGATCGTGCTCAATCGCGATGGAGATTTTAGCGTCGAATGGGACCCCAAGGTGCAAGCGGAAATCGAGCGGGTCCGCTCTGAGTTTGAAAATCTGCAAAAGCAGGGCTATGTCGCTTTCCCCTTCGGGGGCGGAGGCAGGCTCGATTTTTTTGATCCCGAGGAGAAAGAAGTCGTAATGGTTCCGCGACTGGTGGGGGGATGATTAAAAAGGGAGAAAATAGATGGTGACCGAGAGCGCAGAAGACAAGGCCGATCGACTGCTGAAGTCCTCGTTGACAGAACAACAGCAGCGTGACCTGGATCGTAAGGGCTGGTTCGACGTGCAAGGTTCTTCAGGACGAATGTATCGCGTGCGCGGTCCCTATGAGTACTTCTGTAGCGTGCAAAGGATCGGAACTCTCGGCCTGCGATTTCGCAGGCGATGTTTCGAGACCACTGAAAGACTCCCAATGGCCGACGTGCTACTTGCGGCCAAAATCTGGCTCGAGAGAGATGAGACGGAGTTTTTCGAAATGATAACGTCCCGATGGCGGCTGGTGTCCATATTGCGCTATCTTTCACGGCGCGAGATCCGTTCGCTTGCAGCCTCCCGCCGTATCGATTTCGGATAGCCCGCCGCGTCGATCACTTTGCGTATGGCAGGCAAGCATAGGAGCCTCTTCGTGATGCAACCACAATCGACCTCGATCGAGCGCGTCTCGACGGGGCGTGGTTTGAGGTATGCAACGATGAGGGCTTTAGCGGAATATTACTGGCCTGGCGATGTACGCGAGCGCGAAAACTTCATTGAGGCACGCGGTCATTCTCTCCCGCGGTTCAAGGCTCGACCTCCCCCTAGGCACATTGGCTAGCAAAAAACCACCTTCAGCCATCTAAATAAGTAGTTCCGGCACACTTGAAGATTCACAGAGCGGTCCACGAAAGTTAGATCTCCCTCATTTTGCCGTAACCGGAAAAGGAGAGAGCGTATGAGTTGGCTATCCGCTGAAGAACCTGAAGCGAGGACGCCGCCCGGCCTGCGGGGATCTAGAGACCGTCATCGTGCCGCGTCCCCGCGACATCGGCGGATTTGAAGTCCGCCGTGTGCTGCCGTCGGCGGAGCGGCGCAGCGTCGGTCCCTTCGTCTCAATGATTGATTCTCTATACTTGCATTAGTGTGGATTTGCATCCGGCACTGTCAGAGCTTGTCGAAGTACTGCTCCATGCGGCGCCGCATGGGAGCATCCGGTAGCCGTCCCTGCGCGGCCTGCATGTTGTCGAGCAGGTGCGGCACGCGCCGCATCCCTGGGATCGCGCACGTAACGGCGGGATGCGAAACGACGTATTTGAGGAAGAATTGCGCCCAGCTTTTGGCGTCGAACTGTTCGGCCCAATCCGGCAGCGGCACGTTCTTCACCTTCGGGAAAAGACGGCCGTAGCCGAACGGCATGTTCACCATGACGGCCATGCCGCGATCCGCCGCCAGAGGCAGGATGCGAACTTCCGATTCGCGGTTGTCCAGGGCGTAATCCACCTGTATAAAATCCAGCTCCTGCTTTCTCATAACGGATTCAAAATCTTGGTACTGGCGCGCGGACGAGGTCGTGATGCCCACATAGCGGATGCGTCCGGCCTGCTTCATTTCACGCAATGTTTCCAGTTGCGTTCCGGTGTCGCGGAGATTGTGCACCGCATGCAAATCGATCCGGTCTGTGCGGAGCCGCCGGAAGGACTGCTCGATCTGGGACAGGCCCTCCTGTTTGCCGGCCGCGTTCACCTTGGTGGCAAAAAATAGCCGGTCGCGATTGCCCAGCTCGGACACCAAGTTGCCGATCACCGTCTCCGACTCTCCCCGCTGGTATCCGGTCGCCGTGTCAATCACTGATCCGCTCAACTTCGGGAGCCGCCGGAGAAGCTCTTTGAGCTCCGCCCGCAGCTCCGGGGGGTCCGAGGCGTAATCTCTGGTTCCGACTCCAATGACCGGAATCTGCTCCCCGCTGGACGGTATGGGCTTGGTGATCACAGCACTCTGCGCAAAGAGTTTGGGAAACGGCCGCAGCGCGGTCGCCGCAGCCATTCCCAAGCTCAGTTTCACCATGTCTCGCCGTGTCAGTTTCATAGAGTCCTCCCTCGTGCGATTGAATTTGTTGATGAAATGCGCACTCTCCCGGTCTCTTGGCGAGCGGAAACCACTAATTGCGCCGCCATGTGCTTTTACCTCCCTATAGTCTTTTGTTGCAGCGTCGACTTTTCGCTGAGAGGAAAAGCGACTTCGATCGCCGGGGGAGCGAGTGAAACAGCGGGTTTGAGTTTATGCGACAGCCGAGAAGATTTGCGTTCTAAGCTCTGGTTAATGTCTTTAAAAACTTCAGTCAAGAGAATTTCGGATAGAAAAAATAAAAACCGCTCAAATCGATCCCCTTAAGAGCTTGAGGATCGCCAACAAGAAGAAGGACGACCTTGTGGCCCGTTCTGAAACTCACGAACAGAACTCTGCAACAAGTCCTCTTGTCGATTTTCGGCGCCCGTCGAAGGACTGCCGGGCACAGGTAACGAGTCGAAGCTCACCCGCCATTTCGCCCAGCAGTTCGCAAAGGGCATGGGCCGCAGATCAGTCTCTCGACGGCTGCTGATTAGCTGCCGATATTTTGGCGCCCGCCGATACCTGGGCAGATTTTCTTCGTCACAACCCTTTCCGGATCAACAGCGAGAAACTGTAAGGCTGCCGTTTCTCGGCATTCGCAGATGACTTTTAAGGCTTCAATTGGCTGGAACATGCCTTGCGTAGGGAGAATCTCAAAACAGATCAGTACTTCAAAACAGATCAATGCTATGGATGCCTTCATACTCTTTGCACTTCGCCAAGTCCCAGCAGGAGGCGGGCAAGGACCGCTTTGCGGCCGCCGTGGAGGCCTCGACTCCTCGCCTGCGGCCCATTTTGATGACGTCTTTTACGTTTATTTTAGCTGCCTTGCCACTGGTTGTGGCGGAAGGAGCGGGAGCCGAAATGCGCCGGTCGCTGGGAACAGCGGTGTTCAGCGGAATGCTGGGAGTCACTCTCTTCGGGCTGTTCGTTAACGCCGGTATTTTATGTCGTAATTCGCAGCGTGATCGAAAGGAAGAGAAGCGAGAAGGCAGGAACAGACGGGGCACAGCTCCGGCCATTTCGCTTCAGGCTTTGACCATTGTGCCGACCGCAGATCTTGCCGCGACTATGAAAGGAGGTTTTTATGAATTTTTCGCTTGTACCATTACTTCTGGGTAACAGGGATATTTCTGATGCAACACGACAGGCTTTGCTTGAAAACCGCTTTCAGAATGCGGCGGAGCTGATCATGCAGGACTACGGTCTGAACTGCATTGAAGTCGGGCATCTCCTGGATGTCTCCGCGTGCTCCGAGAGTAATCGCGAGTCTATGGAGTAACTGCCGCCGTCGGATTCAGTCTCTATACACCGGCAGTAGTCGGCGCATGACAACTCCGATCATCATGATCGTGTTGATGGTTGCACCTTACGCCGTGGCCCAGGTTCTGTCCATTGTCGCGCAACGTAAGTTCAATCCGCGGGGCGCCGCTGCGGTTGGACTCGGTGTCCTTTTCATCTTTACCGGCATCGGGCACTTCGTTGAAACCGAAACTATGAGTCAAATGTTGCCGAGTTGGGTTCCCGAGCGAATTCTGCTGGTTTACTTAACGGGAATTTTGGAACTTTCGATCGCTCTCGGTTTTTTTCTGCCAAAGACCAGGCGATTGGCGGGATGGGTCGCTGCCATAGTCCTTATATTATTTTTTCCCGCAAACATCTACGCCGCGATCAACCACATCCCGATGGGCGGTCACGCATGGGGTCCCGTTTATCTTTTCGTTCGCGCTCCGCTTCAGCTCATCATCCTGTTCTGGGTCTACTGGTTTACAGTCAGGCGACCCGATCAAATTTGACAAGACGGGCTGAGCCCATCTCGGAATCCAGCCGAGGAGCTATTCCAACCGGTCAACATTGTGGCTATGATTGCCCGATGTTATCACAACGCGCGGGGACGAGAACGACGCCCGGACCGCTAAATTTTCGAACGGCTAACGTCGAGCTGCAAACCCTCCCCGCCTGTCATCCTGAGGCGAAGCCGAAGGATCTGCTTTTGAATGACCGACGACCGAGAACCGCCGACCGAGGAAAAGCAGATGCTTCGTCACTTGCGCCCTCAGAATGACATCCAGGAGGAGCATTGGCCGTCGAGCGGCGAATGTCGAACCGCAAGCCTTCCCCGCCTTCCATCCGCACTACGCGGCCGCGCAAACGAGCTAAGGACCATGCGGACATAAAAAGGAGGTATTCAGTCAATGGCTGACCCGGTGTATGACGTCGTTGTAATCGGCGCGGGCAACGCGGGGCTGACCGCGGCATTGGCAGCTCAACAGGTAAGCGCGACAGTTTTACTGATCGACAAGTGCCCCAAGGCTAGCCGCGGCGGGAATACGCGTTTTTCCGGCGGCGGCTTCCGTTTCAGTTACACGGGGATTGACGACATCAGGCCGATGGTCCCGGAACTTTCCGACGAAGAGGCTTCACGGCTCGACGTGGGGAGCTACACCGCGGCGGATTTTTTTGAAGACGTGATGCAGGTGACCGAGTACATGGCCGACAAGAAACTAACGAGCGTTCTTGTCGATCAATCATACGCGACGGTGCGCTGGCTCGCCGACATGAAGGTTAGGTGGATTCTCTCAACGAGCACTCATGCTGTCAAGGTGGGCGGCAAGGTGAAGTTTCCTTCCGGCCGGGTGATTTCAGTGAATGACGGCGGGCTCGGTCTGGTGGAGATGCTTTTCGCCAGCATCGAACGCACGGGAATCGACGTTCTTTATGAGACGAAAGCCGTCGCGCTTCTCATCGACGAACGAGGAACGATCTCCGGCGTTAGATTGCAAAGTCCGCAAGGTATGCGTGATGTCCAATCTCGGGCTGTCGTGCTTGCGGGCGGTGGCTTCGAGGCCAATCCGGAAATGCGCGCGAGATATCTCGGCACGGGATGGGACTTGGTTAAAGTTCGAGGGTCGCGTTACAACTCCGGCGAAGTGCTTGGCCTCGCATTGGCATTTGGCGCACAGCCGACCGGCCACTGGAGCGGATGTCATGCCGTTCTAGTCGATGCGGAAGCTCCGGATGTGGAGGCAGCCTACGAACATCGTTATTCTTACCCGTTCGGCATCATGGTCGACATTAACGGCAAGAGGTTCATCGATGAAGGCGAAGATTTCTTCACCTACACGTACGCCAAATGTGGCCGCGAAGTTTTGCGCCTACCGTGGCGGATTGCCTATCAGATTTTCGACAGCAAAACGAGACCGTTGCTGCGCTCCGAATACAACCGCGGCTCGCATGTTTCGGCCGATTCAATCGAGGCCTTAGCAAAGAAACTTCCCGGATTGGACGGCGATAGTCTTGTGAAAACGATAAATGAGTTTAACAGCGCGGTAACAGATATTCCTTTCGACCCGGCGCAACTGGACGGTAAGTCCACGAAGGGAATCGCCTCTGTGAAATCCAACTGGGCGCAACGGCTCGATACACCGCCGTACTATGCCTTTCCAGTCTCTTGTGGAATTACGTTTACATTCGGGGGAATCGGCATCACCGAGAAAGCCGAAGTCCTCGACACGAGCGGTAATGTGATCGGCGGGCTTTTCGCCGCCGGCGAGATAACAGGCGGCTCTTTCTACCACAACTATCCGGGCGGATCGGGACTCATGAAGGGAGCGGTTTTCGGGAGACTGGCTGGAACGAGTGCGGCATTGGCCGCAAAAGCGAAACGGAGTTGAGGCAGAGCGCGAAGTGGGGAGGGCGGAGCGTTAAGAAGTCATGTGCCACGCGCTATGTCATCCTGAGGAACAGCGTGACGAAGGATCTGCTTTGAGCCTTCAATCAGTAACGGAAAAGCAGATCCTTCACCTTCGGTTCAGGATGACAATGCGGAAGACGGGAGAGCGGTGCCAACGTTGAACATCGAACTCCGAGCGGACTCTGGTCCCCGGTCGGTACTCTATGGTCCGTTTTTTTTCCAGCGGTCGGCGGTTGTCTTCTTTATAGGAGCCATCTATGGAAACCGGAATCACGCGAGCACTTGCACAGCACGCAGCAAAAATACGATACGAAGATATACCCCGTGAAGCTATCCAAAAGGCCAAGGACTCTGTCCTGGATCAGCTCGGCGTCGAGTTGATCGGCTCCACACTGGATTGGAACAAGATTGCGTACCGGTACGTCCTCGAGATGGGTGGCCGGCCTGAGAGCACAATCGTCAATTACGGAACGAAGGCGCCGGCGCTCGATGCCGTCTTTGTCAATGCAACCTTCGGCCAGGGCTGCGAGCTTGACGACGTCGGGTTTGGCGCTGGAGGCCATCTGAGCGCCGCAACGGTTCCCGTCGCTTTGGCCCTTAGCGAAAAAACCAACGTCACAGGAAGAGAATTCCTTGCCGCGGTCGTCGTCGGTTGCGACGTGATGTACCGGCTTCTGTTCGCTGTCCGGCCGTCTTCCGGGAAAAGAGGATTTCATAGCCATGGTATTGCTGCTCCGTTCGGCGCAATGGCCGTGGCGTCACGGCTTTTGGGTCTCACGGATGAGCAAATGCTTCATGCCTTCGGTATTGCCGGAAGTCACTCTGCGGGAACGATGGAGTACGACCAGACCGGCGGCGAGGTAAAGCGCGTCCATGCGGGAATCGCCGCACGTGGCGGCCTGCAAGCGGCGATGCTAGCGCGCCTGGGGTTGACTGGGCCGCCGACCATTATCGAGGGGAAACGAGGATTTTGCAGAGTCTTTGCCGATCAATACAAGATGGACGTCATCACCGAGAACTTGGGCACCGATTTTAAGATTATGAACATATGGTTCAAGGTGTATCCGTGCGTGGCCACGGTTCAAGGAGTGATCGACACATTAAGAAAGATCATCGAAGAACATGAAATCAGCGCAGATGAGATCGAAGAGATCCGTGTGGGCATTGCGGAAACCTCGGTGTCACACGGTGGTGCCATTTACGAGCCTACCGATGTGGCGAGCGCTCAGTTCAGCCTGCCTTTTTCTCTCGCTCTCCGGCTCGTGAAGCGCGACAATGACTTGAGCCTGTACATGGATCCAAAGCTTTGGACCGATCCCAGGGTGCTGGCCACGGCAAAAAAAGTCAAATGTTACGTCGATCCCAACGCCCAGGGCGAGCAAAACTACAACACGACGATGGAAGTGAAGTTCGTTGGCGGCAAGATCATCAAGGCCTTCCAGCAATACCCTCCCGGAAGTCCGCTCAATCCGGTGAGCCGGGAAGAATTACGAAAGAAATTCAGACGACTCGCGCGTGCTGTTTTGTCAGATAACGAGATCGAGGAAGTGATCGAAACCGTGGACCGGCTTGAGAGTTTGGACAATGCGGCGAAGCTGGCACGCCTGCTTGTCCATTGAGTGAGCAGTTTTTTCACTTGTTTCCAGTCAGATCACGGCAATCTCCGATAGCTTTTGTTCCAGCTCCGCGACATTGATCGGCTTGACCAAATGGTAATCGAAACCGGCTGCCCGGGAGCGGCGCCGGTCGTGATCCTGGCCGTATCCGGTGACGGCGATCAAAAAGACGTTTTTGCCCCACTCCTGTTCGCGAATGCGGCGGGCGATTTCGTAGCCATTCATGTAGGGCAAGCCAATGTCCAAGAGTATAACGTCAGGCCGGAATGTCCGTGCGCGTTCTATGCCGCCTATACCGTCGTATGCGATTGCAGGCTCGTGGCCCATCAGTTGCAGCAGCATCGCCGTGCTTTCGGCGCTGAGCCGATTATCGTCGACGATAAGTACGCGGCACTTTGCCGTAGGAGACGGCTCTTCGGCTTGCTCGTTCGCGGCGCTGAGCTCCGCCTCTTCCTGTGACGCTGCGACAGGAAGATAGACCCTGAACTCGCTGCCTCGGCCAGCTCCCTCGCTGTGAGCTGCGATCGTGCCGCCATGCATCTCCACCAGCCCTTTGACGAGGGCCAAGCCGATGCCCAACCCTCCCTGGTTTCTCTCGAACGTGGTGTCTACTTGCGAAAACATTTCGAAAATACTTCGCAGATAGTCCGGTGGAATTCCGATTCCGTGATCCATCACGCGCACCACGACCTCGTCGTGCCGGGTCTCGGCGGCTAGCGCGATACTGCCCCCGGTTTCACTGTACTTGGCTGCATTGTTCAGCAGATTCGAGAACACCTGGGCCAGACGGGTGGGGTCGGCCTCCAGTACAACGGGCGTAGATGGCAACGCAACGGTCATCTTTTGACCATGCTCTTCGAGCAGCGGGCGGACGATCTCCACAGCGCTCTTGAGCACTGCCGCCAATTCCACCCGCTCTTTACGCAGTTGCAGCTTGCCTGTGGTGACGCGGCTGACATCGAGCAGATCATCGACCAAGCGCACCATCTGGTTCAATGCTTCTTCCATCATGGCACGGGCCTTCTCGGCCGTAGTGGCGTCTTGTCCAACGAGCTTGAAGACATTCAAGCCATTGCGGATCGGGACCAGGGGGTTCCGCAACTCGTGCGCCAGGATCGCGAGGAATTCGTCTTTTCTTTTGTCGGCTTCCTTCAGGGCTTTTTCCGCGCGGCGCCGTTGAGTGACATCGTGAAAAACCACCACTGCGCCGACGATGCTCCCCTGACCATCCCTGATGGGAGCCGCACTGTCCTCGATGGCCGTTTCCCTTCCGTCGCTGGAAATCAGAGCAGTGTGATTGGCCAGACTGATAACCACTCCTTGGCGCAGAACCTTCTCGACCGGGTTTTTCTCCGGTTTTCGAGTCTCCTCATTAATGATATTGAAAACGCGTTCCAGCGGCTGTCCCGATGCGTCGGCGGCTTTCCAGCCGGTCATTAGCTCAGCGACAGGGTTCAGAAAAGTGACTTTGCACCGAGTATCGGTTGTGACCACAGCGTCGCCGATACTGGACAGCGTCACTCGAAACCATTCGCGCTCCTGTCGCAAATCCTCTTCGGCCCGCTTGCGTTCGGTAATGTCGCGGAAGCTCCAGACGCGGCCGACGTTACGCCCTTTAACCCACTGGACCTTTGTATGTCGCTCGAAAACTCTTCCATCCGCCAATTCCAGCAGGTCGAAAGTCTCGGCTGGCCTGGACGCATAAATCTCTTCGATTCTGGCGTAAAATTGTTCCGCATCGTTGAATTGCCGGCCGGTAAACTCGAGAAATTTTCGCTGTTGCTTCGTAGCCACAATCTCAGGCGGAAGCCGCCACATGTCGACGAAGTTCTGGTTCAAGTCCGTGATGTCACGGTCTGCATTGGTGACCAGAATGCCGTCGGTTGTGGCTTCGAGTGTGGCGCGCACCATCGCCAGCGAATGGGCCAATTCCTGCGTCTTTCGCTCCAGGGCCTCTTTCGCTTCGAGAAGCTCGCGCTCGGCGCGCTGGCGCGCGAGCAGAATGGCATTCGCATTCTGCATGGCAACCGAGCGCAGCAATCTTTCTTCGTTATCCTCGGGGGCCATTAGTATCCGATCGTTTCGGCGGCGAGCGTAGTACCGAGAACGCGCGCGCGAATTTTGACAAATGCGGTATCTCGGCTGGTGGAGGTATCGTCACTGAATGGCGAGAATCCGCAATCGTCCGTGGTGCCTAGTTGATCAACCGGAATATATTCCGCAGCTTCGATGACCCGGTCGCGGATTTCCTCTTGCGTCTCTATGCGCGGGTCGATGGGAGCCACGACGCCAATAAATACCCGCTGGTCCGGCTTCATGTGTTTGCGGATAATTTTGAGAACACGGACCCGGTCGCTTTCGCCCGCCAGGGCGATGTAAAAATTGCCCACCCTTAGCTCGAACAACCCGGGCAGTAAGTCGCTGTAGTCGACGTCGGCGCTATGGGTCGAATCGCGGTCACCGCCCGGACACGTATGAATGCCAATGCGCTTGCGATCCTCCGGAGAAAACCGCGACAAAGCCAAGTTGTTCAAGTCGATAAAGCTGTGAAGGAGATGTCCGGAGGGATCAATCTTCAACGCCAGACGCGCTTCTGTGAAGTCGATTTGAACATTGTGTGCGCCCTTTTTAAGGCAGCGACGGATCTCGGTTTCATGCTGATGCAAGAGATCGTTAATGAACTCGCCGCGTGAGTAACCGGGGATTTCTTTGTCCGGATACATGAGGCTCAGCGCCGATGGCGAAATGACCGCCTGCTTGACCGGCACGTGGGCATAGCGCATTGCGGTGTCGAGGTATTCGTCGGCGGACCTTTTATAACGGAATGGACCGGCCGTAAGTCGCTGCATCCGGCGGATATGACCCGCGACAAAAGGGATCTGAAAGCCGTCCGGCGCAGTGTTGGGCAGCCCATGGACGGAATATGTCCAGAAGTTATGGTATTTTTTCTGTTCGCCGTCTGTTATCACCGGCGAGCCGGTTGCCTCGAAGCGCGCGATCGTGTCTCGAATTGCCGCGTCGTAAAGCGGCTCCAGTCGCGGATCGTCGCCGTCCCCTAACGCTAGAACCGCTTCAATCAGCTGTGGAGGTCTCGGAATACTCCCTATCGGCTCGGTTGGGATGATCATAAACATTAGCTCCCGTCGCGCGCAGACTCGGCTCCCGGATTACGACGTAGAGAGCGAGCGTATTGTGCGTATGTGGGGCATCGGCAGAAGATTGATGCCGGGGCCATGCATAGAGGTGATTTCGTCTTTCTAAGGTTGAAGCCTGTTACTGCAAAACACATGCAAGCTTCCACCATAAACTTTTTCACACAGGCCAAGCACAAATCAACATACGATAAAATCTGCCCAAGACAAGGCCCTTAGGAGGAGCGGAGACAGAGGACGGATGACCGGCTAGGCGCATAGCGCTAAGCGCAGAGCGCGTAGCGCTGACGGAGCACCGGAGACCGGGGTAAGAGAAGACGACCGGGGACCGGAGACCGAAGCGGAGCGCAGAGCGCGTATCGGGAGGTCGATGTTCGACGTTCGGGCTTGGCCGGTCCGCTGGTCTTCCCCATTGTCATCCTGAGCGCCAGCGAAGGATCTGTTTTTTCGTTAGTGATTAAAAGGCTCAAAAGCACATCCTTCGTCACGCTGGATGACAGAGCGTGTGGCCTATGGCGTGGCTACGCTCACGCTTTACCTTTGCGCTCTGCGAGCCGCCAGCCGTCTGCGGTTGGTGGTCCGCGGTCATCCAGAGATATACGCGAGCGCGCTTTGGTATTGCGCATCAAGATCGGGATGAAGCGCAAATACATCTTCGGCTGTGCAGTTGCCGTTGCGGCAGTCCAGTGCCTGGTCGATAGGCTGGAGGTCGAGTCCCGGGGGTTGAACACGGCGAAGGTGTGCGACGGCGCAATCGTTGGAAGCGACCGCCAGATGGTCCCAGGTATAAATCAGCCGCGCGGGGTACAAGATGGCGCGTATGTACGGCTTGCGATCCCTTGGTTCAAGCCGGGGTAGTCGACTTAGCTCGGGCAATCTGGGTTTCCAGCTTCTTTCGATGCTCTCGCGCTGCTCCTGGTGAATCTCTTTTTTACTGGGCCGGCGAAAATCGGCCTTGATGCCATCCAGAAGCGGAACGCCGTGATCGAGTAGGTCAAGTCTGTCGATCACCGGCAGGCGTCCCCAGGCAAAGTTCGGATTTCCCCAAAACACGGAGAGTTTCTTGCCATGCTCGGTGTCCAAGGACTTTGCCCCGCTGATGAAATCGCTCATCTGAGCCGGCGACTCGTTACAATTCAGCAGCAAGCCAAAATCGATATCGCTATAGGTCACGCTGAAGCCGCCGTGCGCAAGACTTCCCAGTTTGTAGGCTTCCAGGAGCTTCGAGCCAAGGCAGGATTTGAAATGACGTGCTACGCGCGCGATGTACTCTTCCACGGCATCCATTGAACATGCGCTATAACGTAGGGTTGGGGTGAATGCAATCAGCTAAAGGATGACCGAGGACCGGAGACGGTCCCCGGTCTCCGGTCACCCGTCGTCTTGTTACGCACTGTGCGCTGTGCGCTTTGCCCTTTGCGCTCTGCGAGACCTCCACGGTCTGCCATCGTCTCCCAATGCGCCTGGACAAGGCTCCAGCGTTGGAGTAAGGGGAACTAGCCGGGATTATGCACGTTGTCAGCCATCGAGCGGCGAGCCCTCCAGAGTGATTCAGGCTCAGCCTGAGGCTGATCCGCCTCTGGCGGAAACAGGCCTGTGGGTTGGAGCGGCCTGCGGACTGAATTGATGGCGCGAACGCCTGGGGCGAAAACGCGAGCGGCGAGCAAGCACCAAACAGGGCATTGAAGCTTTTGGTCTCTATGCCTTCGCTCTTCCAAGCTCACCCCTCGATGGCACACCGTCGCACGTTTCCCTCTGAGCGTGCATAATCCGGGTTAGCAAAGCGATAATAAGAAAGGAGCGACCATGGCGTCCACATTGATTACAGGGCTGGGGCTTGTCGGCACTTCTTACGCGCAGCACGCGCTCAAGCGGGGGGAAACGATCGTTTTCTACGACATTGCGCCGCGTAAGGATTTCCTGGCGCATAAACTGGCTGGCGCCGAGGTTGTCGTGGTTCAGCGCGATGTGCGCGATCTGCCGGCGATCATTGAAACCATCCAGAAGTACAAATGTGACACGGTCATTCATACGGCGGGACTCATCGGGGGCAAGGTTGCCAACCCTGTCTACAGCGGTATGCAGATCAACGTCATGGGCACGATCAACGTGGCCGAGGCGGTGCGGCTGACCGGCGTCAAGCGGCTAGTCCAAATCAGCACGTTCGGCATCTACGACCGGCGCCAGGGCGAACCCCACCCAATCGATGAGAGTTTCCGGCGCGGCCCGGGAGAACCTTACGGCAACTCCAAAGTCGCCAAGGAATTGATGGTCGAGGCCTACCAGCGCATCTTCGGGTTTGAGCTGATCGTTCTGCGCCTTGCGAATGTCTATGGCGTAGGTCATTTCGCCGGTGGCTCGGCCGGTGGCGAGATGATTCAGAACATGCTGCAAACCGGTATCAAGGGAGGCGTGGCCAAGATTCCTCAAGGATCGGCGCGTGACTTCGAATATGTTTACTACAAGGACCTTGGTCGCGCGCTCGACAAAGCGGTCACGACACCGATAAAAGAACCGGTTACGCTGAATATCGGTACCGGAGTGGTGATCAAGTTCGATGACCTGGTTGCACTTGCCGAGAAGCTCTTGCCCAAGCTCCAGGTCGAGATTATTCCGGGAACCAAGCCACGATCCGCCAAGCAGCCGATGGTTATTGATAAGGCAAAACAAGTTC
This sequence comes from uncultured Syntrophobacteraceae bacterium, assembly GCA_964410485.1. GTDB lineage: Bacteria > Desulfobacterota > Binatia > UBA9968 > UBA9968 > CAYPHJ01. Next base: position 32,956 of record CAYPHJ010000028.1, on the reverse strand, counting down.
TAGGTTGGACTCCCGAATACGATATCGAAGCAGGATTCAGGGACTATATCCAGGAGCTAAAAGCACTAGGTTGATTGCTGAAAAAAAGGTGCCGGCAATGCGAGCTTCTGACCGTTGACCACCGCTCAGGTAAAAGCACTGAGGAAATCATGGCAAGTCCTCCGGAGATTCGCGCTATCGATATCCATCACCATTACGTGCCTGACAGGCTGATCGAGGAGACCCGGCTTCATGCCGAAGCGGCACGCGAGATAGAGATAGCTACGCTCTTTCCTTTGCCGGTAGCAAGCCACATCGACTCCAACCGCCGATCTTCGATGTCGAGCAGCGTCTCGACATCATGGACCGAGGGCGGGTTAAGATGGCTGCTCTCGAGCCCAATACCAATAGTCTCGGCTACCGGCTTGACGCAAGACGAGGTGAAGACTGGTCCAGGCTCTATAACGATTGCATTCATGACCTGGTGCAGCAACGGCCAGATCGCTTCTTCGGGATGGCGACCGTTCCGTTACAGGAGCCGACGCGCGCGGCCAATGTGCTGGAGCATGCTATCACCGAGTTGAGCTTTCGCGGTGCTTTCATCGGGACGAACGTGAACGGCCGCTACTACAATTCGAGAGATTTTGATCTGTTTTGGGCCAAAGCCCAGGATCTCGATGTGCTCATCGTCATTCATCCGGAACATATCGCTGGCGCCGAGCGTATGACCGAATTCGGACTCAACGCGGTGTGCGGTAATCCCGCCGATTCGACTCTTTGCCTGGGCTACATGCTCTATAGCGGCGTTTTTGACCGCTTTCCTGATCTGAAAGTCTGCGCGTTGCATGGCGGTGGTTTTCTTCCCTACCATCTTGGACGTTTCGACAAAGAGTTTGAAACCGGAAAGGGAGTGCGCCCGGCTCAAGCAACGAAGCCGCCCAGCCAGTACTTGAAAAACCTGTATTTCGACACGTTAGTTTACGACGTGGATACGCTCGAGTATCTCAAATCGAAAGTCGGAGCTGAACGGTTGATGCTCGGCACCGATTACCCGTACAAACTCGGTGATTGGCTGGCCGTCGAAAAAATTTATGCGCTAAGTTGCTCTGCGCATGAAAAAGACGCAATCCTGGAAGGGAACGCCACGCGTTTGCTGCGGTTGTGAATGGGTTCGTGCGATATTTTATCCTCCGGTGTCATCCTGAGGAACGGCAGTGACGAAGGATCTGCTTTTGGGCGACGTCAAGCAAGAAACGAAAAAAGCAGATCCTTCGCTGTCGCTCAGGATGACAAAGGACAAAACGCTCAGGATGACAAAGGAAAAAACGCTCAGGATGACAGGCGAGGAAAGCGCTCAGGGACAGATCGGCGGGAATACAGGCAATACAGGGAGCCCGGAGTAGTCAAACAAAGATGACTGAAGTCAGGACACCACGGCGCGTTCCGGTGCTCATCGCCGGGGCGGGGCCGGTCGGCCTAGCACTGGCGGTTGAACTCGCTTACCGTGGCATTCGCTGTCTTGTCGTCGAGCAGACGGACGGCAGCGTCGATTTTCCTACCACGAATCTTGCAAACACCCGCACTTGCGAGCACCTCCGTCGTTGGGGCATTGCCGATCGCATGCGTTATGAATCGGGTTACCCGACGGACTATCCCAGGAACTACCTTTTCGTCACCCGCATGGACGGTTATGAGATCGCCCGTTTCGACCATCCGCCCAACGGAGATCCCGCTTCGCGCTCGTCCTTCAGCCCGGAAGGGCGTTTGTGGATCTCCAAGCCGTACTTCGATCCCGTGTTACACCGGCACGTCGCATCATTACCAACAGTCGAAGTTCGCTATCAGACGGCGCTCGACTCGTTTGAGCAGAACGAAGCCCATGTCAGGGCAACGATACTCGATGCAAAGAGCGGTCGCCGGGAGACTATCGAAACGACTTATTTTGTAGGCTGCGACGGTGGCAGGAGCAATGTTCGACGCCATCTCGGCATCCAGTACGAAGGGATCTTTGCGCAGGGCATGAACGTGGCGGTGCTGTTCCGCTCGCCGTTGCTACGACTGATCAGGCATGGCCCGGCCGTCCAGTACCAGGTCGTCAATTCGCAGATCAACGGCGCTATCGCCGCAGTTGACGGCAAGGAACTCTGGCGGTTGAACATCCGCAACGTCAAGCAGGAAGAGCTCGACGTATTCAACGCGCCGGAGAAACTGCGCTATGCGCTAGGTGAAAATATTCCGTTCGACCTGATCGCTGTCCGCCCTTGGACGGGTCACTGCGTCGTTGCCGAGCGCTACCAGGACGGCCGCGTGTTCCTCGCCGGCGACGCAGCGCATCTCAACTGGCCGGCGGGAGGTTTTGGCATGAACACGGGAGTGGGCGATGCCGTCGATATCGGGTGGAAAATTGCGGCGGTGTTGCGAGGTTGGGGCGGTGCCTATTTACTCGACAGCTACACTGCCGAGCGGAAGCCGATCGCAATGATCAATGTTAACGAGGCTGCCGAGATGCGCGCCAGCTTCGACAACCAAACTCCCTTTTCTCCCGAGCTCGAGGAAGCCACCAGACGGGGGATGGAGCTGCGCGAGAAGGCCCGCGCTGCCATCATGCGCACGCGCGCAAAGGAATTTCAGCATGATTCCGCCGGCATTGAGCTCGGTTATCGCTACGAGAATTCCCCCATTTGTGTTTCCGACGACACGCCGCCACCAGAGCTGGATCACGGCCGGTATGTGCCATCCACTTGGCCCGGAGCGCGCGCGCCGCATGTTTGGCTCAAAAACGGGAAGTCGACTCTCGACCTGTTTGGCAAGGGTTTTGTGTTGCTCGATCTGTCCAGGACGGCTGGCAGCGCGACGGCTACGTTCGCCGAAGCGGTAAAGAAGGTCGCGCTGCCGCTGGAAATCATTGCAGTCGATGAACCTCAAGTTTACGAGACGTACCGGCGACGTTTTGTTTTGGTGCGTCCCGACGGGCACGTGGCGTGGCGCGGCGATGAGATACCGGGCAACGCTGGGCAGATCGTCGACCGAGTTCGCGGCGCGTCCCCATAGGGGACGGAGGAGATTCCTATGAAGAACGGTTTCAAGGCGATGGATTCGGACATGCACGTAATGGAGCCCTGCGATCTGTGGCAGAAATACATCGACAAAAATTTTCTCGCTCGCGCTCCTGTCGGGCTCAACCGGCACAAGCGCGACCTCGGCGTGCAAGTCGCGGGCAAGGTGATGCCGAGGCCGACGCCGAAACCCAACCCTGGGCTGGGGCCGATCCGTGAGAAAATCTTGAACCAAAGATATACCGAAGAAGAAGCTCGCAATTTCGACAATGTTGCGCAGCTTGGCGCCATGGATAAAGAAGGACTCGACGTAGCGATACTCTATCCCACTCGTGGGTTGTTCGTCCTCGCGGTTGACGGGCTCGATCCGGAGTTGGCTGCAGCCATCGCCAGGGCTTACAACGACTGGCTGTATGACTTCTGCAAGATCGCGCCGAGTCGCATGTACGGTGCCGCCATCGTGGCGCCGCATGATGTCTCCTCGGCTGTCGAGGAAACCCGGCGCGTCGTCAAAGACCTGGGCTTCCGGAGCATTCTTGTACGCCCAAATCACGTGAACGGACGCATGTGGAGCGATCACTATTACGATCCATTATGGGACGAGTGCCAGAAGCTAGAAATCCCAGTCGGCTTTCATGAGGCCGGGCGTGTCTATTTGCCGCAGCCGGCGCTCTCAGATTTCATCCCAAGCTTCACGATGTTCAACACGCTCTCGTTTCCTATGGCCAATATGTTTGCCTGCGCCGACATGCTCTATGGCGGCGTCATGGAACGCTTCCCAAAGCTCAAGGTCGCGTTCCTGGAAGGTAATTGCTCATGGATTCCCTGGCTCCTTTGGCGCATGGGAGAGTACGCCGAGCTTACGGGAGGCGCGGAACATCCGGAAATGAGGCTCGATCCTCTGGAATATTTTCAGCGCCAGTGCTGGGGGTCCATTGAGTGCGACGAGACGGTGGCCAAGAACATCCCCGATTTCGGGCTCGAAGACAATATCGTCTTCTCAACCGACTATCCGCATCTGGACGTGAAGTATCCCCATGCCGTGGAGAGTTTTCTAAAGCTCCCCTTCAGCGATGAGACCAGGCGTAAATTCCTGTGGGATAACTGCGCGCGGCTGTACGGGTTGAGCAATTTGTGAATTCCTCACCCCGACGATCCTAGGAGTGCCCCCTCAGAATGTGAAAGCGTTCCGGACGGTTCCCCGACTGTCATTCTGAGGAGCCGCGACGAAGAATCCGCGTTTCCTCGGTCGGCGGTCCCCGGTCGTCGGTCATTTAAAAGCAGATCCTTCGGCTTCGCCTCAGGACGACAAGGGAGTGGCCCTTTTTTCTCGAGGGTGAGTCAACCTGGGCCTATTTTGGCTCGTCTAACTTCCACCTGACGTGTATCGCTTGCGCTTTGCCGCGAAGTCCTGAACAATTTTGGCAACCCAATGAATGCGATCGAAGTCAACGATCTGAGGAAAGTCTATCGCTCGAAGTCGGGTGGATCGCTCCGCGCGCTTGATGGCATTTCGCTGCAGGTTCCCCGGGGCTGCGTATTCGGTTTACTCGGTCCAAATGGCGCGGGAAAGACTACCCTGGTCAAGATTCTAACGACAATAACTTCTCCGACGTCGGGCCGAGCGACAGTGTTGGGCCACGATGTCACTCGATTTCCCCTCGAAGTGCGGCGGCGGATCGCGGTCGTGCTTCAACAAACGGCGGTGGACACGTTGTTGAGCGTCCGCGATAATCTCCTGATCTATGCTTATCTGCACGGGATGGGAAAGCGCGAAGCATGGACTCGCATGGAGAGCATCGTGGAAGAATTCGACCTGGGAGACAAGCTCGGCGAGACCGTCTATGACTTGAGCATCGGTACCAAACGCCGTGTCCAGGTCGCAAAAATTTTTATGCTCGATATGCCGGTCATCTTCATGGATGAGGCCACCACCGGCATGGATCCGTTCATGAAGCGACGGGTCATGGACCGGATCCGTGCCGCTGCCCGCAGTGGCCGAACCGTGTTGCTCACGACACAGGTGCTCAGTGAAGCCGAACAACTTTGCGATACCATTCTGATCATCGATCATGGGCGAGCATTGGTCTCCGGAACTCTGCAGGAGCTGAGAAGACTTTCGGCACAGATGTTTCGCGTCAGTCTTTCATTCGCGGGCGTTGACGGGGATTTGGTCAGCCGCTTCAAGGCACTCGATCCGGTGGAGATCAAAGCCAACGGCCACAGTGTCGAGCTATTATTCCGCGGCAGTGAGGCATCGCTGTTAACTGAATTGGCCGACATCGCGCGCTCAATTCCGCTCACTCAGGTCGAGATACGCGGAGCCGATCTGGAAGAAATCTTCATGGCACTGGTGCAGGACGGCTCGTGACGGGTATTACAGGCGTCATCTACCGAGATTGGCGGCAGCGAATCACAAACGTCGGTTATGTGTTCTGGGATCTGTTCGTTCCGATAGCCTATCTGACAATGTTCGGCACGGGATTCGATCGAGTACTCGGTGCGTCTTTCGTGGTGGACGGCCGGCCCCTCGATTACAGGGCCTATTTGTTGCCCGGCGTGATCGCGATGACAGGTTTTAGCGTCGCGATGAATACGGCCTGGAGTTTTTTCATGGACAAGGACTCCGGCATCTTTTACGAACTGTTGACATATCCCATCACTCGCCGGCAATTTTTGATCGGCAAGGTTTGTTTCAATGTCGGACTGAGCGCCCTGGGAGCCTTCCTCGCAATCGCCCTCGCTGTCTTCGTGATGGGGGTCGACATTCAGTGGGAATGGTTGCCGCTTACGGGGTTGATCATCGTGGTGACCACCAGCGGATGGTTTTTTCTGCTGAGCATTCTCGCCATCAGGCTTCGCCGGATGGATGCCTTCAACACAGTGACGAGCGCGGCTTATATTTTTTTGATGTTTCTAAGCACGATGTTTTATCCGCTCGCCGAATTGCCCGCTTGGTTTCGCTTTGTGGCGCAAATCAATCCGATGACATGGCAGGTCGATTTGCTGCGCTTCACATTGCTGGGTACCGGAGCACCAGCGCTGATGCTGTTCCAAGCCGCGGCCTTCGGCATCTTTACCGTTCTGTGCCTTGTCCTTGCGGCGCGGGCTCTCGACCGTGCAGCATAAGCAGATTGTGCGGCAACAGGGAGAAGAACTGAGGAAATCCCGGCAAGCGCATGTATTGTGTTTGACCCGTTATTTGGATAACAGTCGGAGGAGAGATATGCCCGGGCCATGGATGCTTTGATCGTCGCTGCGATTGTGTTGTTTGCCGCCTCATCTCCCGGCGTCGCAGCGGGTCCTTGCCCACCAATTCTCGATCATCAATTCGCCACTCTGGCGCTACGGGTGATCGTATGATCAAGGATCTCAGGGCTTTCCTCGATGACCTTCAAGAACGCCTACCGTTCGATTTCGTGCGCGTCGAACGGGCCGTTGCTCCCCATCGATTCGATGTCACGGCTGTGCTGCAGCATCTCGAGAATCAGAGAAAGTTTCCTGTTTTGTTGTTCGAAAAGCCCCTGAGCATGGACGGGAAACCGTCTGGCTACCCGCTGCTGAGCAACATGTTCGCGACGCGCCAGCGCTGCGCTTTGTCTCTTGGAATGAAACCCAACGAAGCGGAATTACCCCTGAGCCTGGAGTACGCGCGCCGCGAGGAGCTGTTGATACCACCCGTTGTGATTCCCTCGACAGAAGCGCCGGTGAAGGAAGTCGTCAAGCGAGGCGAAGACGCAAATGTGTTTGAGCTACCTGTAGTTCGCCATCATGCGATGGACCCGGCACCTTACATCGACATGACGCCCGTAATGAAAGATCCGGACCAAGGCTTCTATAATATTTCGTTTCAGCGCAACATGGTGAAGGGGCCGAGAAAGCTCGGCTTGCATATGTCGCCCCGGCACAACTGGCAGATTCATCGCAAGAACGAAGAGAAAAACCGGCCGACTCCTGTTGCCATCGTGATTAGCCACCACCCAGCGTTTTACTTGGGCTCTTTGAATGTTTCACCATTCGGCGTCGACGATTACGCGAAGGTGGGCGCGATCATGGGGGCCGCGCTCAGGCTCACGCCATCGGAAACTTTGGGGGAAGATTTCATGGTGCCCGCCGATGCGGAAATGATCATCGAGGGGCACGTCCTGCCCAATGTAAAAGAAGTGGAAGGGCCATTCGGCGAGTTCACCGGCTATTATGGTCCACAGCGGTTGCGGAATGTCATCGAAGTTTCCACACTCACGCACCGGCGCGATGCCATCTTTCAGCACATCTTTACCGGCCACCGGGACACCTGGGTGCTTGGCGGTATTCCCAAAGAAGGATCCCTGTTCAACCTCATTCGCGGCGTAGTGCCCACGGTCAAAGCGGTTCACTTCCCGATGTCGGGCAGCTGTCGGTTCAACTGTTACATCTCCATCGACAAAAAGGTTGATGGCGAAACTAAACAGGCGGCGCTGGCGGCGCTTGGCGGCTGCGACTTCGTCAAGCATGTGATAGTTGTCGATGCCGATATCGACATTTACAACGAAGAGGAGGTCATGTGGGCGGTGGCAACGCGCGTGCAAGCGGACCAGGACGTGGACATCATCAAAAACGTCAAAGGCAATACCCTGGATCCTTCGCAGACCGACAATATCATGACCGCCAAAATGATCATTGACGCCACGCGGCCGGTGCAGCGTCCTTTCGAGGCCCGCGTCGCGGTGCCAAAAACGGCGATGGAGAAAACTCGTCTCGAAGACTTTATTTCACGCGCGGTGCTCGATCGCATGCCGAAAGTTTAGCCAAGGCTCGATTACTCGCGCAAAGGCGCAAAACACGCCAAGGTCGGTCGACTCGGCGGCAAACAGACTGTTATCTTTGCGCGCTTGGCGTCCTGGCGGGATCAAGAATCAAAGGGAAGCGCTGTGACGAAAATTTTCTGGGTGACCTGTCCGGAGTGCAAGGGGGAGTTTTACTGTCACTGGCAGGAGCTTCGCCATAAAAAAATCAAGCTTTTGTGCCCGTATTGCAGTCACCAGTTTTTGGACGAGGAAAGCCCGAAGATTGTCGAGTGAGGTTGAGTCCGGCTGCGATCGCTCGTGTTCGAGAGTGCAAAATCGCCGCTTGATCGGTTACAGACGGGGCGTTTCTTCTTTGACAAAGGGGATTGAGGGGGATTTTCGCAAGATATATACAGTCACACGAAAAAAAAACGTATGGCACAAGATCTTCGTAGTTACCTGGACCTGATTCGAAGGCATCAGCCGGATGACTTTGTCACGATATCACGCGAGGTCGATCCCGCCTATGAGATCACCGCGACTGCCGTCAAGCTGGAGCAGGAAGCCAAACGGCGGCCGATTCTCCTCTTCGAAAAAGTAAAAGGAACGAAGTTTCCCGTGCTGACAAACCTTCATGCCAGCCGTTACCGGCTCGCCACCGCCATCAAGGCTACTCCGGATCAAATGCAAGCGGCTTATCTTCGGGCAATGGAAAAACCTGTGCAGCCCAAAGTGGTCTCTGAGGCTCCCGTCAAGGAGGTGATTCTCACCGGTGAGCGAGTTAACCTCTTTGACCTACCGCAGATCCGCCATCACCAGGGCGATGCCGGAGCGTACGTGACGGCCGCCATTTCGTTCGCGCGGGCGCTCGATGGCGGCAGCTGGAACTGCGCCTATAACCGGCTCATGATCAAGGACCGCAACACCACCTCCATTCATCTAACCCTGGCGAAACATTTGTGGGAGTTCCATCGGGACGCCGAGGCCCGGGGAAAAGCTTTGCCCGTGGCCTTTGCCGTCGGCGTGCATCCGGCGATTGCGTTAGGGTGCCTTGCCATCGGATCGATCGACGAAGATGAGCGGGCGATCATCGGAGGGTTGTTGGGAGAACCGCTCGAGCTGGTGAAGTGCGAAACCTCAGATATTCTTGTTCCCGCCCACGCTGAAATGATTCTCGAAGCTGAAATCTTGCCGCACGAGCGGGTGGCGGAGGGACCGTTCGGCGAATTCACCGGCTACAGTCTAGGCGAGCGACAGCGCGAGGTCGTCAAGGTGCGCGCTATTACCCATCGCCGCGATGCGATTTTTCAGGACATCACCGTTGGTCATCTCGATCATCTGATGCTTTCCACGACTCCCATCGAGGCGAATCTTTACCGCGCGGTTCGCGCCATGGTGCCGAGTGTACAATCCGTACGGGTTCCAGCCCCTTTTACTTGCTATGTTTCCATTGAGCAACGGGTCGCCGGCCAGGCTAAAAATGCCGTGCTGGCGGTGCTGGGTGCAGACCTTTATATGAAACGGGTTGTGGTCGTCGATCATGATGTCGATATCTTCAACGATCGGCAGGTCAACTGGGCCATAGCGACGCGCTGCCAGCCAGATCGTGACCTCGTCGTTATCAGTAACATCCGGGGATCAGACCTTGATCCATCGACGAAAGAGGATGGCTATACCGCCAAGTGGGGAGTTGATGCCACTGCCAAGCCCTCGCTGGCAAGCTATACGCCGCGGCATCGCATTCCGCCAGACGTGTGGCAGCGAATCAACCTGAAAGATCTTTTGGGTAAGTCATAAGACAGGTTCACTGTTCAAAGGTTCAAAAGTTCAAGGTAACGAAATTCGGACACGTTGAACGATTGAACGTTGAACGTTTGAACTCTTGAACGGCATGCAGCCCGTGCAAGCAAATTTTGTCTGCGCCATTGAAGCAAACGCGCGCCGCTTTCCCCGCAAGCCTGCTCTTCTCTGGGAACAGGGTCAACTCACATGGTCGGAGTTGGACCGGTTGGCATCCGGCTTTTCCCATCATCTGTCCAGCGCGGGCGTCAGGGCAGGAGATCGCGTCGCGATCGTGCTACCGAACAGTGCCGAGTTCGTGATTGCTTTTTTGGCCATTCTCAAGCTCGGAGCCACTGCCGCTCCAATTAATCCGGCCGCCAAACTCGACGAGCTTGCGGTTTTCAAAGCGGATCTCAGGCCCAAGTTGATTGTGGATCGTGTAGCGAGCGAGTCGGGGTCGTGGCGCAGCAGCGATGTCGCCGGGCCTGCTTTGATCCTCTACACCTCGGGAAGCACTGGCCGCCCGAAGGGAGCGGTCTTTTGCCACGATGCGTTGACCTTCGCGAATCGCTCGTGGGCAGGGGTGGTTATGGGCCTGACACCGGATGATATCGTATTGGTGACGGTGCCCCTGGCACACTCGCTTGGCCTTAACGGAGGTCTGCTAGCGCCGCTCATTACCGGCGCTAGCGTGGTGTTGCTGGAGCGCTTTACCCCCGAAGGGGTGTTCGAGGCTGTGCGCACGCACCGCGTGACTGTGTTTCCAGCCGTGGCGACGATTTTTCGTCGCTTGCTCAATTCACCTGCGTTTTCCAAGGGCGTGGTTTCCAGCTTGCGGCTTGCGGTCTCCGGGGCTGCTCCTTGCCCGTGGGAACTGGCTTTGGAATGGAGGGAAAGAAGCGCTATTCGGATCATTCGTGGTTATGGCATGACGGAGCTCTTCCGTCCACTCTCCTATCGCTGCCACGATACGGTCGACATTCCCGATGCAGTCGGCAGGCCGGTCCCGGGTGTGGAGATCCAAATAGTGAAGGACGAGAATGAGACCAGCCCCGATGCCGCGGGCGAGCTGTGGATCAAGTCTCCGGCGTTGATGGATTGCTATTGGGCGGCTCCGCAGGAGACGCATGCTGTGGTCGCAGACGGTTGGTTCAAGACGGGCGATATCGCCAGCGTGACCCCGCAAGGCTACGTTCGGATCGTCGGCAGAAAGCGCGAGCGAATTCTGAGAGGGGGTTACTCTGTTTTTCCACAAGAAGTCGAAGCAGTTTTACTCTCGCATCCGGCGGTTGCCGAAGCCGCCGTGGTGGGGATTCCAGATGTCGACCTTGGAGAAGAGGTTGCCGCTTTCGTCAGCCTCAAACCGGCCGGGCGAATCACGGCAGATGACCTGCTCGAGTACTGTAAAGATCGATTGGCCCGTTATAAGTATCCGCGCGCGCTGCGCATAATCAAAGAGCTGCCGAAAGGCGCGACGGGGAAGGTCCTCAAAGCGGAGCTCTTAGCTGTTTACTCAAAGGATGAGTCGGCGCGATAAAACTTTGAATTCGGCCCGACTTAGTTGACAGCGACTTTTCTTCTGTTAATCTTCAAAGAAGAAAGTTCGAGAAGAAGGGTTCACAGAGAGGAAATTGGTTATGGAGCATGAAGAACAAATACGCCAGCTTGCCTACAGCATGTGGGAAAGAGAGGGATATCCCGAGGGTCGCGCAATGGAGCACTGGCTAAAGGCGGAAACGATTTTGCGAGGCGAGGGTTCCGAGACAATTCTGCAGAGTGAGTCGTCCCAAGATTGTCAGACACAGAGCAAGAAAACCGTCAGACCTACCAAACAGAAAAGCGTCGGGCGAACTCGGTCGCCGCAAAAGCGGATCAGTCACTAGTTACCCCGCCGGTCCGAGGCCACGCCCGAACCTCTCGTTGGACTATCGTGCAAGGTCACCATGGCTCGTGCTTACCGCTGTTACACATGTTTCCGGCTGATTAACGGTTTTGCACTGTTGTGTTTGATGCTTGAGATGCCCTTCAGCGCCGGTATCCTCGTTCAATCAACGCTTGCCGCCGAGCGGCTGGAGAAACCCAGCGGTGGTAGGAACCCAGGAAAAAACGAATTCGATCTCGATGCGTTGGCGGACCGCGTGCGGGCTTCCACATCGATTGGTTTTCTCACCAAGCTCAGCTTGAGGAATCAAGTGGATGATTTAGTAGAAGCTTTTCGCCGCTTCCACTCAGGAGAACGCAATCCGCCGCTTGCCGAGCTGCGTCAGAGTTTTAACTTTTTGATCATGAAAATCACTTCGCTGGTCCAAGACAATGAACCGGAGTTGGCGAACGACATTTTCAATGCCCGCGGGGTGTTATGGGCCAGGCTGACGGATCCAAAAGAATTCTCAAAAATATGATTACGCGCCGACGATCGGGTGTGGGTTCGGCAGGGGCGCTGGCATTTGTGCTCGGCTCGGGTTTTTCTGCTGCCTTGTTCGGCGCGGTGGTGGGCACGGCCGAGGACCTCGCCTCGGTGATTGCGCTTCATGGCAGGCCCTGCGGTAAGGTCGTTGATTACAAGAAATCCGGCGAGAATGACTATATCGCCCGCTGCGCCAGCGGTGACGTGTACCGAGTTCATGTCGATGCGGGCGGTCGGGTCCGAGTCGACAAACAAAACTAGTCAAGTTAGTCCCCGAATCGCAGACTTCAGATTTCAAAAAGTCCGTTCTGACATCTGGAAATCTGTAATCTGAGCGCAACGAAGCCATAAGACTATCTTCATTCTTCCTATGCGGTGCTGTGCCATCGCCCCCTCCAGGACGAGCGTACAACTACAAAGTGTCGCGTTTTTCCGTCGGTGAATGAGGTGAGCTTAGCTAACAATCTGCAGAGTCGTCGTCCCATTTGTGCGCCCACAATTCGGGATTGCGTCCTTTGCTTGGGACAGGGACAACAACCACATGGCTTTTCTGCCTGTAAATTTGGTTCGAGTCGACTGGCACGGCTTTGGCTCACCAACAAGGCAAGACAATTCACGAAAGGAGTTCGACTATGGCAGGAAAAAACACGGCAGTCTACGGGATCTATCCCGACCGGGCGGCGTTGGAGACCGGAATCACGGCGTTGAGAGATGCTAATTTTCGCAACGAAGATATCTCAGTGTTAGTGCCCGAGAACATGGGCACGAAAGATTTTGCCCATGTGGGAGCGAGTAAAGCGCCCGAAGGTACGGCCGCGGGGGCAGGCACGGGCGCGGTCCTTGGAGGAGTGTTGGGGTGGTTGGCGGGTATCGGAGCTATTGCCATTCCCGGAATAGGCCCTTTTATCGCCGCCGGACCGATCATGGCGGCACTCGCCGGCATGGGCGCTGGTGGGGCACTGGGCGGGATAACCGGCGCCCTCGTTGGCTTCGGGATTCCGGAATATGAGGCAAAGCGCTACGAGGGTCGAATCAGAGAAGGCGGGATTTTAATATCGGTTCACGCTGACGACTCCGATTGGGCGCGTAAGGCAAAAGAAATACTGGAGCGCACGCGTGCTCAGGACGTTTCTTCCAGTGGAGAAGCGCGAGCCGACTTCGCTCAGACGGACAAACCTCTGCCACGCAACCACAGCTAGTTTGAGTCCCGAGGCACAACGTGAGGCGCGCAGGCATGGGACGACCCCGAGCGTCGTCCCGCCTGCCGCCTGAGCCACCACCGAAAAGCCGCCTTGTCTCGAATCCCGGTCTTTACAACAGGTTAACTGCTCAACACTGCCTGCATCCCCAGAGTCTAGGATCTAGTTTTGCCTTTCCGTTCGTTGCACGGACTGACTCTCCAAGCAGTTGTTTTTACTGCCTTGGTGATGCAGAAATCAGAGGCGCGTCAGTACGGAGAGCGACGCTATGCATTGACAGACGGAAACTTTATGATAGGTTCTTCGGGCATGCTTTCCGCCCCCAGCAATCAGACGGTGACAGGGAGAACGGTGCTGTTTGTGCTGCTTCTTTCTTTCATCGCCTTGCCTTTGCAGCAAGCCTTCGAGAGTCGTTCCGGTTCCAGTATTGTTTCCACTGGCAAGGTCAGTGCGACCAACTTCCTGCTGAACCACAAGGACCGACTCGATTTAGGTTCGGCTGCGGACTGGAATGATGCAAATGTTGCGCCCAGCCCGCTTTTCCTGCGCATTGATTACAAGCAGAATCTTCTAGTCTGGCCTGTGATTGCGGGGAACCTGACGCGTTCCCCGCCCCTCGGCAATCCATCTTAGTGCTTTCTTAGCTCGACAACCTGCCCTTTGGCGTGCTCTTCCGAGCGCCAAGCCCTGAGTTTCTTGCCGCTCGCAATCACTTGGGCGGTGGGTTGCCATTAATTTGTGCGCTAAGGGCCGCGGTTATGAATCATACGGACGATACGCAGATTCGAGCTTGACGATGCGTCAAGCTCGATCGAGATCAGGAGGGTATTATGATGATTGCAGGCGGATTCAGTTTCGACGAAAAGTTGAGCTCGTTGTTTGAGCCCGATCAGCTTCTGGCGACTCAATTTCTAGACACGTATCGGCGCAAGACCCACCTGCAGCCGGAGAAGGTGCTGATGTTTGCTGTACTCAAAGATGCTGTGACATGCATCGAGAAATATGCGGCGTCCTCCAAAGGGAGAGGCAGACGCCTGTTTGGTGAAACCAGGGATTGGGTCCTACTCGAAGATGAAGAATGGCCATTTTCATTCAATAACATATGCGGTGCGCTGGGATACGAGCCGGCATATCTCCGTCGTGCTCTTGTGCAAATGATGGACCACGAGTCGGCCAGAACGCGCATTGCCCGGGCATTGAAGTCCGAAGACGCAGCGAAAAGGAAATCGAGTAGAAAAATGATGAGACGCGCAGCATGAAACTTTGAAGCAGACACAGATCAGACTCAAATGAGATCGAGCACCAACCCCAGCGCGCGAGTGTCATTACAACAAGCGTGAATTACATTCATTCATGTGCTCGAGAAGATTACTATCAAACGATTTAAAAAAAGCTCTATTCCTCTTCAGTCAATTGGAGCGAAGCCCTAAAGCTTCGCCCTTTTCCTTTTCTATGTGCTTGGGCTCTGCCGAATTGCCCGGCGTGGTACGTCTGGTAAATTTTAGAGACCTTCAATAACTTGTGACCTGACGGTTGCGCACGCCACGCTGTCCGAGTAGGCGGTTAAGTGGTGCAGGGATTTCACAGCGATAGGAGTCGCCCATGGCAAACTTCGCTCCGATTCAAAAGGCCGACGGTTATTTACCGATTGCAGACCACGGGCTGATTGGAGATGGCACTACGGCTGCCTTGGTTGGGCGCGATGGCGCGGTGTCCTGGATGTGTCTTCCGCGATTTGATTCACCGCCTCTTTTCTGTGCCATTCTCGATGCCAAACAGGGTGGCTCGTTCACCGTTGCTCCGGAGGATTTACTAGAGTCCCGGCAGTTCTACGAGGCTGACACCGGTGCCCTGGTCACCGAGATGCGCAGCTCGTCGGGTTTGGTGCGCGTTACGGATGCGCTCACTCTACGTTCCGGTGCCGACCTGAGTGAGGACGTGCCGGCCGGCCGTAATGAGTTGCTGCGATCGGTGACTGTTCTGGAAGGGCGAGTGCGTTTGCGGGTGGATGTCGCGCCTCGCGAAGGGGCGCACGCGGAAAGGCACCGGCGGGGACTACGGATACATTGTCCGGCTCGCTCGGACCTGGAGTTGCAACTTGTCACCACAGCCGCGCCGCCACTCGAGGGCCCCACAAGTCTGATTGAAATGAGCCAGGGTGATCGCATCGACGTGTTCTTACGTTGGGGAGAGAGACTCCCCGGTTATTCCTACATCGCTCCTGAACAAATTCTCGATGAGACGCTGAAGGCGTGGCGCCGCTGGATGCGGGGCTTTCACTATGAAGGTCCACAAGAGCCGCTGGTGCGTCGCTCGGCTATTACACTCAAACTTCTTGATTATACTCCTAATGGCGCCATTTTGGCGGCTCCCACATCCTCGCTTCCCGAAGCCATTGGCGGTCCTCGAAATTGGGACTACCGCTATGCCTGGATTCGCGATGCGGCGTTCTCCGTCTACGTCTTGCGGCGCATTGGGTTCACCGCAGAGGCGGTTCGATTCCTCAGTTGGGTGCTCGACGCGGTAGAACTCGGAGGGCGGCCGAGAGTTCTTTACAATTTGGACGGGCGTTTGCCCGAACCGGAGAGAGAGGATCAAGATCTGGAAGGTTACCGGCGCTCCCGGCCTGTTCGCTGGGGCAACGGCGCGGCCGAGCAATGGCAGCACGATGTCTATGGCGAAATACTCGACTGCGCCTACCAATGGGCTGCAAGCGGCGGAGAGATCGATCAGGTTCTGTGGTCGAAACTGAAGCCCTGTATAGACGCTGCGCGCTCGGAGTGGAAAACACCGGATCACGGTATCTGGGAAGTGCGCACATCGGGCCGGACGTTTACCTATTCAGCCGCGCTCTGCCAGGTCGCTTTGGAGCGGGGCGCGCGCCTCGCCAAGGGATTTAATTTGCCGGGTGATGTTGCAGGATGGGAGGCCGCCGCGGCTGAGATTCGAAATGCTGTCTTGGAACAGGCGTGGGACGAAAAACTGAACTCCCTTACGGAACATCTCGGCAAAGGGGCGCTTGACGCAAGTCTTCTCTCGTTGCCGCTGCGCCGCGTGATTCCGGCCGATCACCCTCGAATGGTTGCTACCACTGCGGCTATTGCGGAACGGCTGGGCGCAGGTGACGGGCTCCTCTATCGGTATAACCCCGAACAATCCCCTGACGGCTTGGCGGGCCATGAAGGAGCCTTTTTGTTATGCAGCTTCTGGCTGGTCGATAATCTGGCCTATCAGGGCAGGCTGGACGAGGCGATGGAGCTCTATCACTCGCTTTGCGCTCGGGCAGGTGACCTGGGCCTGCTGCCCGAACAAATCGATCCCTCTACGGGCGCTTTTCTCGGAAATTATCCACAAGGCTTTAGCCATATCGGTGTTATCTCAAGTGGTGTCAATCTCTCGCGGCTCTTAAAGAAACGTCAGGGTTCATGATCGAATATTGCGTTAATTTCGGAGCGTCAGGTGATGCGGCTCTGACGGACCGACAAACGGAAACTGGAGTGATGGAGCGGTGGTTCCACATTATTGCCTTAGCCGATACGGAATGACATGATCCCGTCGTCATCCCGAATGCGGGCTAACAGCAGAGCGCCCGCGGGCTCCGAATTGCGAAATTTTAAAGTCTAGCAGGTTGCTGAAAAAAGATTCGGAATGCTTCGACAGTCTCAGCATGAACGGAAAATCCCTACTCATTTCAAGTTTTTCAGCAGTCTGCTAGGCCAACGCAAACGCGAGACTCTGAAATCGGACCTGGCGGCCGCGCCAGCCTGCAACAGAGTTTGACAGCAACCTCTTAACAAACCGAGGTGATTGCCATGCTCGAAGCGGCAATATCGGCTTTCGAAAATCTCTTCACTTGCCCCTGCACTGCTGGCGTTATTCCGACACGTCTTTTGTTCTTGTTTTTGGGAGTCTGCATGGGGCTTGCTCTTGGGGCTATCCCCGGTCTCGGCGGGCTGGTGGGGCTCGCCATTTTGTTGCCTTTTACTTACACCATGGATCCATTTGCCGCCCTTGCCATTATGATTGGACTAATCGCCGTAACGACGACGTCGGATACGATCCCTTCGGTGCTCTTTGCAGTACCGGGCACGACAGGCTCGCAAGCAACGATTCTGGACGGACATCCCATGGCGCGGAGAGGCGAAGCCGGGCGCGCGTTCGGCGCGGCTTACATGGCCTCCATGGTGGGCGGTCTGTTTGGCGCTTTCATTCTGGCGCTCTCGATTCCAGTGCTTCGACCTCTGGTGCTTCTGCTCGGTTCTCCAGAGTTTTTTATGATGGGCATACTGGGGATTTCCATGGTGGCTGTTCTGAGCGGCGGAGCGCCTATCAAAGGTCTACTTGCCGGAGCCTTCGGCTTGGGAATCGGCATGATTGGCGTGGATCCGCAGTCCGGCGCGTTGCGCTGGACGTTTGGTCAACTCTATCTTTGGGATGGCATTCCGTTGGTTCCCGTCACCCTGGGCATATTCGCGATCCCGGAAATAGTTGACCTTGTTATTAAAGGGAAGCGTATCGCCGATGTGCCGCGCGAAGCGATCAAAGGAGCTTGGATGGGGATCGCCGACACGTTTCGTCACTGGTTTCTTGTCGTACGAAGCAGTCTCATCGGCATATGGGTGGGGGCCATCCCCGGACTTGGCGTCTCCGTGGTGGATTGGTTTGCCTACGGCCATGCCATCCAGACCGAAAAGGGGGCCAAGGAGTCGTTCGGTAAAGGTGATGTGCGGGGTGTCATTGCTCCGGAAAGCGCCAACAATGCCAAAGAGGGCGGCTCCTTGATCCCGACGATTGCTTTCGGCATTCCGGGCAGCGCCTCGATGGCGCTCCTACTGGCGGCGCTCATTATTCACGGGATCGCTCCAGGGCCGGACATGATCACCAAGCGCCTGGATCTTACCTACACGATGATTTGGAGCCTGGCGCTCGCGAATATTTTCGGTACCGGCATCTGTCTGGCCATGACCCCTTTACTGGCCAAGGTTGCCCAAGTGCGAATTCAGGTTCTTGCACCGCTGGTGATCATGGTCGTTTTTCTTGCTGCGTTTCAAGCCAGCCGGTCTTTCGGTGACCTTGTTTCGCTGGTGGCTTTTTCTGTCGTTGGATGGTTCATGAAGCGCTTTGGCTGGCCGCGGCCACCGCTCGTTCTTGGCCTCGTGTTAAGTAGCATCATTGAAAACTATCTGTTCATCTCTGTTGGCGCGTACGGCATCAGCTGGCTCACGCATCCAATCGTTCTACTCATCGCGCTCTTGACGATCTTCAGTCTGGTGTTTGGCATGCGTCAGAGTTCCGCCGCTGCAAGCCCGGTCAAAACTCCCGCTAAAGAAATGGAGCAGGTATCGTGAATCTCAGGATCAACGGTGGAACGATTTTTACTTTCCTTTTCCTTTTCGTGGTGATCGGTGCGCTTCTCACGTCCCGCGAGTGGTCCATTCAAGCGCGGCTGTTTCCCTGGACAATTGGCATTCCGGCTTTGGTTCTGTGCCTGATCCAACTTTTTCTGGATCTCCGGAGGCCATCTGGACGTGCCGGCGAGCAACCCGACAAACGAATCATGGATCTGCAAGTCGATCGCGATGTCCCGCTCGCGCTCGTGGCGCGTCGGGCGACGATGATATTTGGCTGGATTTTCGGCATCTTCGCTGCCGTGTGGTTGTTTGGGTTCATTATCACTCTGCCATTGTTTGTCTGGGCTTACATGACACTGCAGTCCGGCGAAAAATGGTGGTTCGGCCTGGCATGGGGAGTGGCCACGTTTCTCTTTATCGTGGGCGTGTTTCATTACACGCTCAAGGTTCCATGGCCGGCAGGATACATCGAGCAACCACAAGAAATCCTGTTGAGCTGGCTCGGACACTGAAGCAACAGGTGGAGTAACGAGGTGTCGGGGTGATGGGGTAATGGCTCGAACGCAATCCTCCAATACTCCGCTTGAGGTACGTATCATGGACTGGATCGATGTCTCTGTGACGCTGAAGACCGGTATGGTTCACTGGCCAGGTGATCCGCCTGTAAACATCGAGCGCATACGCGACATGAATAACGGCGATTCGGCCACGCTTTCAGCTCTCAAGATGGGTGCTCACTCGGGCACTCACATGGACGCCCCGCTGCACTTCATTCGCCAGGGCAAAGGTCTTGACGAAATGCCACTTTCTGCCACGATCGGAACAGCCAGGGTGATCGAGATTCACGATCCCGAATCGATCAAAGTCGAGGAACTTCGTCCTCATCGAATTCGCCGCGGTGAGCGCGTTCTATTCAAAACACGAAACTCACCCAGGTGTTGGAAGGCCGACTCTTTTGTGAAGGACTTTGTTTACTTATCGACGGAAGCGGGTCAGTTTCTTGCCGATCGCGGCATCCGCGCCGTGGGCGTCGACTATCTGTCAGTTGGCGGGTTTGAAAAAAATGTCGTCGAGGTGCACCAGGCGCTATTGAAGGCTGGCGTTTGGATCATCGAGGGGCTCGATCTTTCGGCCGTGCGCGCCGGCGATTACGAGCTCGTCTGTCTGCCGCTGCGCATCCTCAATAGCGATGGCGCGCCTGCTCGCGCCGCAATAAGAGCGATACCAAAGCGTAAAGCAGGTTACTCCAAGAAAGGTTGAGGCCAAGGTTGAGGTTGAGCCAAAACCAAACCCAAACCCTTAACCTCACCTCAAGCGATACTGTGGACGATCCCATGCACAAAATGGAGGAGCGCGTTGTCAAGGGGAAAGACGTATTTGTTGCCCCTGGCGCCACGGTCATAGGCGATGTTCGTTTGGGCGACAATGTCTCAATCTGGTTCAGTGCCGTTTTACGCGGTGATGTAGAGTCCATCCACGTCGGAAATCGCTCCAACGTACAAGACGGCTGTATCATCCACGCGGATCCGGGTGTTCCTGTGGAGATCGGCCAAGGGGCGACGGTGGGTCACAATGCCATCATCCACGGCGCAAGAGTCGGAGACAATACCCTTGTCGGTATGGGAGCCGTTTTGCTGAACCGTGTGCGGATCGGCAACAACTGCGTCATTGGAGCGCATAGCTTGCTGACTCAAGGAACGGAGATTCCAGACAATTCGCTGGCATTCGGTAATCCCGCCAAGATCATCAGGCAGCTCACGGCCGACGAACTGGAAAAGAACAGACAGAGCGCGCTCCACTACGTGCAGAACGCGCTACGGTACATGGGACAGCCGGTTGAAGATAGAGCCAGAGAAGTTGAACCCGAACCGCTATCCTCTGAAAAGCGCCTGGAAACTTTGCGCGGCAAGGTGAACCTTAGTGCCCAACCCTCTCAAACGCTTACGCGAAACTTGGAAGTCCAGGCGAAAATATACAAGGAAAGCATTCTGCCGCTGGTGGAAAATATTTTCGCGACTCTGAAGCCGACCGGTGATTTCTTCGAGTCATTCGAGTTGAACTGCACGGGAGAAGCGGTCGGAAAACACGCCGACAAAGACAGGATTTTGGCTGAGCTTAAATCTTTCTTCGAGCACACCCGTGACCGCTATTTCAACATCAATTTCAACTGGAACAACCTCAAGAAGGGCGGACCGGACGCTTTCGGATACTATCTTCCCTTCCAGATCGAGCTCGAGCCACAACACTACCATATCAACCGCAACAACAACGATTTAAAAACTTACTCCAAGAGATATGACGATCTGCTGAGCGCCGATGAGCACAAAGCCATCGCCAACGAAATGCTCGGCAAAGTTCTCGACTACATCGAAAAGCACTTGCAAACGTGAACGGGCAGCTGGTTATACGTTCCATCTCACCCGTCGAATGATGGTTGGCTAAAAGGTGACCACGCGAAGAAAATCGGTCTGACTCGGGGCGCTGGTCGGCGCGCCGGAAACGAGGACCACCTTGTCCCCGCGGGAAATAATCCCTTTTTCCCCGGCCAGCTCCATTGCCGCATCGATCATGCGATCGGTGGAAGTGAACTCATCGATGAGAAAAGGCGTGACCCCCCAGACGAGCATGAGCGGTCTCACGGTTCGCGGCTCGGGAGTGGTAGCTATAATCGGTTGGGCGGGCCGGTACTTCGCGACGAGCCGGGCTGTATGTCCCGTACGGGTGCAGCAGATGATCGCTTTCGCTTTGGCTTGATGGGCGACCAGACTGGCGGCATGGCCAATGGCTTCAGAGGTGGACACTCTGTTCATCCACGAGAGCGGAGCGAAGGGCTGCCGAGAAAACAGTCGCGCTTCCGCTGCCTCGGCCACAGCAGCGAGCGTCTTGACAGCTTCGATGGGATAAGCGCCAACCGCGCTTTCTTCTGAAAGCATCAAGGCGTCCGAACCATCGAGCACCGCGTTGGCTACGTCCGCCACTTCCGCGCGTGTGGGCCGAGGATTTTCGACCATTGACCGCAACATCTGTGTGGCGGTCACCACCGGTTTAGCCATCTGAATGGCTTTGCTGATCAGATCTTTCTGAATATGAGGCAGTTGAGCCATCGGGACCTCAATGCCTAAATCGCCACGGGCAACCATGATCGAATCGGCTACGGCAAGGATTTGGTCAATGATGTCTAATGACTGGAGTTTTTCGATTTTGGCCATCAAGGGCAGCTTGGCGTCGCGGGCAGCGAGAAATCGTCTTGCCTTCTCGATATCTTCTGGTGAACGGACAAATGAAAGAGCCACGAGGTCTACCCCGGCTTGGAGGCCATGCAGAAGAAGGTCTTGGTCCTGCTGCGTGAAAGCCGGCAGACTTGAGGTGCCTCCGATGAGCGTCACCCCTTTGTGATTCGCAAGTGCCCCACCGAGAACGACCCTGCAGACGATAGCCTCAGAGCTAACCGATTCAACTTCTAACTCCACGGTCCCATCTGCCAGGAGAATGCTCTGGCCCGGCCTCACCTCCTTGGTAAGACCCGGATAATTGACCGAAGCCCGCTCGCGACTGCCTTCGACATCCTCCGTTGTTAGTATGAACGGATCTCCTGCATGGAGATCGACCGAACCTTCCTTGAAGGCGCCGAGGCGAATCTTGGGACCGGGCAAATCCTGAAGGATAGCAACGGTCTTCCCAGTTTCTTTCTCGATATCCCGGATACGCTGGATGACTTCCTGGTGTCCCGCCACAGTGCCGTGGGAAAAATTCAGGCGAAACACATCAGTGCCAGCTTCCACAAGCCTGCGCAGCATATCGGCGGATTGGCTCGCGGGGCCGACGGTGCAAATGATCTTTGTCCGACGCACGGTACTGCCATATTAGGAGAGAGATCAACGAGAGGCAATCGGTGTTTTGGAAACTGTCTTGTCTCACAAGTTTAAAAGGATAAAAAGTTATCGAGAGCAAGGACAGGAAATGAGCATGAAAATCTGGCCCGGTAGACCCTATCCATTAGGTGCCACTTATGACGGCGGCGGCACCAACTTCTCTGTTTTCTCGGAGGCCGCCGAACGGGTGGAGCTTTGTTTGTTCGACGAGCAGGGACGGCAGACCTCAGTTGATCTCCCCGAGGTTACGGCCTTCTGCTGGCATGGTTATTTGCCCGAGGTCAGGCCAGGACAACGCTACGGCTACCGCGTCCATGGGCCTTATGATCCGGAAAAAGGTTTGCGCTGCCATCCGGCGAAACTCCTGCTCGATCCTTACGCCAAGGCCATCGCGGGACAGGTGGAATGGAACGACGCGGTCTTT
The DNA here is from genome assembly GCA_964410485.1 of uncultured Syntrophobacteraceae bacterium. Taxonomy (GTDB): domain Bacteria; phylum Desulfobacterota; class Binatia; order UBA9968; family UBA9968; genus CAYPHJ01. Next base: position 10,120 of record CAYPHJ010000028.1, on the reverse strand, counting down.
CCGTACCGGTTCGAAGATCCGGAGGGCGCCGCAAACGATTCCGACAGCGGCCCGTTCGTTCCGAAGTCGGTGGTGATCGATCAGGGCTTTGACTGGGGCGACGATCGCCCGCCGCACAGGCCGTGGCACGAAACGATCGTTTACGAAACGCACGTAAAGGGCTTGAGCATGCGCCACCCAGACTTACCCCCGGAGATCAGGGGAAAATACGCCGGTCTGGCCCATCCGGCGATCATCGATTATCTCAGGCGGCTCGGGATCACCGCCGTCGAGCTCATGCCCGTGCACCAGTTTATTCACGACGCGCACCTGGTGGAGCGCGGCCTCAGTAACTACTGGGGTTATAACTCCATCGGATTTCTAGCGCCCCACAACGAATATGCGGCCAGCGGGGAGCTGGGCGAACAAGTCCGGGAGTTCAAAGAGATGGTCAAAGCCCTGCATCGGGCGGGAATGGAAGTCATTCTCGACGTTGTCTATAACCACACTGCCGAAGGCAACCACCTGGGGCCGGTGCTCTGCTTCAAAGGCATTGACAACGCGGCCTACTATCGTCTCGTGGCCGACGAGCCGCGCTACTACATGGACTACACCGGCACCGGCAATAGCCTGAACATGCAGCACCCTCATGTTCTTCAGCTCATTATGGACAGCCTGCGCTACTGGATACTCGAGATGCACGTGGACGGTTTTCGGTTCGACCTGGCGGCAACGTTGGCGCGCGAGCTTCACGAAGTCGATCGCCTCTCGGCGTTTTTCGACATCATCCAGCAGGATCCGGTGATCAGCCAGGTGAAGCTCATTGCCGAGCCGTGGGATGTCGGTGAAGGCGGCTATCAGGTAGGGAATTTTCCGCCGCTCTGGTCCGAGTGGAACGGTAAATACCGGGACTGCGTGAGAGACTACTGGCGCGGGGAAGACGAAACGCTCTCGGAGTTCGCCTATCGCTTCACGGGGAGTTCGGATCTGTACGAATCGAGCGGGCGACGGCCGTCCGCCAGCATCAATTTTGTGACGGCGCACGATGGGTTCACCTTACACGATCTGGTCTCCTACAACGAAAAGCACAACGATGCCAACGGCGAGGAGAACCGCGATGGCGAAAGTTATAACCGCTCATGGAACTGCGGTGCCGAAGGACCCACCGAGGACTCCGACGTCAACGCGCTCAGGGCGCAACAAAAGCGCAATCTTGTGGCGACGCTCCTTCTCTCTCAGGGCATTCCCATGTTGCTCGGCGGCGACGAGATCGGGCGGACGCAGAGAGGAAACAACAACGGCTATTGTCAGGACAACGAGATCTCCTGGTACGATTGGGAAAGGACAGACAAAGAGCTCGTCGATTTTACCAGCCGCCTGATTGCGCTTCGTAAAGAACACCCGGTTTTCAGGCGACGGGGTTGGTTTCAGGGACGACCCATCCGCGGCGCCGGAGTGAGCGACATCGACTGGTTCAGGCCGGACGGCGAAGAGATGTCGGAGGAGGATTGGCAGGCGGGATTCACCAAATCGCTGGCGGTCTTTCTGAATGGCGAGGGCCTCACTGCCCCCGACCCGCGGGGAAGTCGCATTGTCGATGACAGCTTCATCGTACTGTTCAATGCTCATCACGAGGCCGTGCCGTTCACTTTGCCGGTCCGTGAGTGGGGGAGGCGTTGGGTGAAAGTGTTGGATACCACGAACGGCTTTTCGGAGGATGGCGCGGAGCCTTGCGGAGCCGGTGAAAAAATCGAGGTCCCATCACTTGCGCTTTTCTTGCTCAAGCGGGTCGAGTGATCCTACCTCTGAAAACCAGGTCGGCGATCGTTCTTGTATCAAGGGGCGCTAAGGGAAGCAGCCGCGGTCTTGGTTGTCATCCATCTGAGGCGAGAGGTTATTGAGGGGCCCCAGAATATGACCCGTCAAAGATGATCAGCCCTGACTACGAGGTGGAGTTGTTCAAGTACTACAGCCTGAGCTAGGGAAGGCCCGATTCGCGGGCGATGTCGCACAACTATAGCAGTTTGGTGCCATATGGGTGAGATTCTGAGCAGGATCGCGTTTTGGAGTGTGATTTATTTGCTGCTGGCACTGCTGCCGGTCGGAGTCGCCGTGCTTGGCGATACTCCTGAAGGACGTGGGTTCTGGATCGAGTTCGGCGTGGGGCTCGGCATCGTGGGTTTCGCCATGCTCGCACTACAGTTTGCGACCACGGGCCGGTTTCGCTGGGTTGGGAGGTATTTTGGCGCGGATGCAAAGATTCAGTTTCACCGCGAGACGGGTATCCTGGCGCTAGCATTCATCCTTGCCCACCCAGTTGTGTTGTTTCTGGCGGAACCAAGATACGCGGAGTATTTGAATCCCTGGGTGAATTTGCCGCGAGCGGTATTTTTGGCCGGTGCCACGATTGCTCTCGTTTTGTTGGTTGTGTTGTCGCTGTGGAGGGTAAGTTTTGGCTTGAGCTACGAGTGGTGGCGAGTAACGCATGGAGGATTGGCGTTGGCGGTGATTGTCGTCGGTCTGGCTCACTCTTTACAAGTGGGTCATTATGTGACGGGCATCGCAAAGCAAGCGGTTTGGGTGATTGGCGCCGGGTTGGCGCTTGCGCTGTTGTTCCATACGCGAATTGTTAAACCGCTACGACTTGAGCGGAAGCCCTACCGGGTCGTGGAGGTGCGACCCGATTGCGAGGGAGTTTACAGCCTTGCGCTCGAACCTGATGGGCATGCGGGAATGGAATTTCAGGCAGGACAATTTGGGTGGCTGACCGTGAGAGAGACTCCGTTTACGCTTCAGCAGCACCCGTTTTCATTTACTTCAAGCACCGCTTCCAGGGGTCGCATCGAGTTTGGCATTAAAGAGTTAGGGGATTTCACGGCGACGATTAAGAATTTGAAGCCGGGAGCGCGCGCGTTTGTGGAAGGGCCGTACGGCGCATTTACGCTTGATCCCGAGGCGCAAGGCGCGGTCTTTGTCATTGGTGGCATTGGCATAACGCCGGCGCTGAGTATCCTGCGGACCTGCCGCGATCAACAGGATCGGCGGCCTATGTTGCTGATTTATGCGAACACTCGGTGGGAGGACGTTGCCTTTCGTCAAGAACTGGACGATCTCAGCAAACACCTGGATCTCGAGATCGTGCACGTGTTAGAAACGCCGCCGGCAAATTGGCATGGAGAGTCGGGTTTTGTGACACCAGAGCTCCTGGCGCAACATCTGTCCGCACGGAAGGGGCAGGATTTGCAGTGTTTTATCTGCGGCCCGCCTCCCATGATGGATGTAGTAGAACGGGCCCTTGTGGCCCAGGGGGTGCCGTACTGGCGCCTCGTATCCGAACGGTTCGATTTGGTGTAAAAAGCGGAGCGTAAAGGCAATGAGTCACATATGGGCGGCACGACTTGCATATTTTCTGGCCATACTGTTGGTGGGAGCCGTGACTCTGTTCGCCTGGGTACAAGGTTAGCAGCGGGGAGTTTTTGAGCTTTGGTCGAAAAGAATTTATTGGAGGTGTGGTGACACCAGTCAGCCGTGCCAGCGCGGAGAGACAAGAGCCGCCGAACAGACCGAAGAAACCGCCGATGAGGCCGCCGGTCAGACGGAGAAAGCCGCCCGTAAAGGAACCGCCCGGGCCGCCAAATCCAGGCGATCCGAGACCGGGCAAGCGACCCCCTATAGGCGATCCTCCGCCGCGAAGAGGGCCGAAAAGAGTAGGCGAGATTCAATTTTGAGGCTACATCGAGAAAGGAGTGATCATGGCACAAGACAAGATCGATAGAGAAAAAGAAATCGAGAAGCTCGCGGAAGAGACCGGCCGACGGATTCGGGAAGCCGACCCGGAAACTCAGCAGGAACTCAGAGAGGCCGCCTCGGCGATGATGCGGGAGGAGAGCTCTGCTACCAGCAGCACGGAAGCGACCCAGAGGCGCCGGCGTCGCCCAATGAACCCATTGGCTTTTGGTATTTTGTTGCTGGTTGTGGGGGTCGGTTTTTTTCTTTTCTTTCCTCCCATCGGATTGTTTATGATCGTCGTCGGTCTCATTGGGGTCGTTTGGGGATTCCTTCGGACGTTGCTTGCGGGAAAAAAGACCCAGTAAGAAGTCATCATGCAGGGGTACTCATGACGCGCCTTGTCCTCACCTGCAGGATTCGCGACTTGTTACGGGCGACACAAAACTGAAAGAAGAAAATGTTTGGGAAAAGAATCACGCTATTTACACTTCTCGGCTTCAACATCAGGCTCGACCTCAGTTGGATTGTCATTGCCGTTCTTATCACCTGGTCTCTGGCTGAAGGCCTCTTTCCTCACTTCTACGAAGATTTCGCGAGAAGTACCTATTGGTGGATGGGTGTTGCAGGGGCGCTGGGGCTTTTTGCCTCGGTGATTTTTCACGAGCTTTCACATGCAGTAGTCGCAAGAAGCTATGGGTTGCGCATCAAAGGGATCACGCTGTTTATCTTCGGTGGTGTGGCGGAGATGGAAGAAGAACCGACGACCGCGAGATCCGAGTTCATGATCGCGGTTGTCGGACCGATTTCGAGCATTTTTCTGGGCGTTGTTTTCTACGTGTTGTACTTGGCAGCGACAGGCGGCGGCTTGCCCGCGCCGGCTCTCGGTGTCCTCGCCTATCTCGGATTCATCAACGGGCTGCTCGCGGCGTTCAATCTTGTTCCGGGCTTCCCTCTCGACGGCGGCCGAATCTTGCGTTCTATTCTCTGGGGGTGGAAGGGCAATCTCAGGTGGGCCACCCGGGTAGCGTCCAATGTTGGATCAGCGTTTGGTTTGTTCTTGATTCTCTTTGGCGTGCTCAACGTCATCCGCGGAGCATTCATTGGTGGCCTGTGGCAGTTTCTCATCGGCATGTTTCTGCGCGGCGCAGCATCTATGTCTTACCAACAACTTTTAATGCGCCAGGGTCTGGAAGGCGAGCCAGTGCGTCGCTTCATGAAAACAGATCTGGTGACCGTTTCTCCCGATCTTTCGGTTGAAGAACTCGTCGAGGACTATGTCTACCGCCACTACTTCAAGATGTTCCCTGTGGTCGAGGATGGCAAACTGTTGGGATATGTGAGCACTCGGGAGATTAGAGAAGTTCCGCGAAGCGAATGGGCACAGCGCAGACTGGGGGAGATCGCAAAAGCCTGCTCTCCGGACAACACGATTCATCCTGGAGACGATGCTCTGAAGGCGCTCGCCAAGATGAACCGCACGGGGCTGAGCCGCCTCCTGGTGGTTGACCGCGACCGGCTGGTGGGCATCATTGCCCTCAAGGATCTGCTTAACTTCCTTTCCCTCAGAGTAGAACTCGAAGAAGGATTATCTGGATTTTCGGCTGCGGCCGCCAGCTTGCAAGATGAAGACGTCATTCAGAGGCGCGTTTGACCTCTGGTCGAGCTGCTCGATTGCGGCGCGTTCGATGGTGGGCACTATTTCGATGTCTTTGCCGAATACGCCAAAGCCTCACCACAGGACATTCTGATTCGGATCACGGCCGTGAATCGCGGCCCGGAACGCGCCTCGTTGCACCTCCTGCCCACCATTTGGTTTCGCAACACCTGGTCATGGGGGCGCGGCGGCGAGGGTTACTGGCCCAAGCCTCAGATTACGCACCTTGACGATGGAATTCTCGTTGCTGAGCACCAAGCTTTGGGGCGATTTCGCTTGGCGGTGGCTCCCGAACCCGGCGGAAAACTGCCGGAGTTTCTTTTCACTGAAAACGAGACGAATACGGAGCGGTTGTTCGGCAAGCCAAACGCGCAGCCGTACGTGAAGGATGGCTTTCACCATTACGTTATCGATCACCGTTCTGAGGCAGTCAATCATGAAGGCACCGGAACAAAGGCCGCAGCGTATTATCTCGTTGAGGTAGAGTCGGGAAAGGAGATATCACTGCGGCTTCGTCTGACTTCGGAAAGCGAGGGGCTAAAGCGTCCCTTTGGACCGGCCTTTGAGCAAACCTTTCAGAGGCGAATCGCAGAGGCTGATCAATTTTACAAGAACCGCTTCGCTGACGGTTTCTCAGAAGAAGAGGAAAACATAGTCCGCCAGGCCTGTGCCGGTCTTCTTTGGACCAAGCAGTTCTATCACTATGTCATAACGGATTGGCTCGAGGGGGATCCAAACCATCACGCGCCTCCTGAAAGCCGAAAACAAGGGCGCAATTCCGACTGGCGTCATCTGTACAATCGCGACGTCGTATCGATGCCGGACAAGTGGGAATTCCCCTGGTATGCCGCCTGGGATCTCGCATTCCACATGGTCGCCTTGGCCGAGATTGATCCGGCTTTTACCAAGCAGCAGTTGATCCTCTTTTTGCGCGAATGGTACATGCATCCCAACGGCCAGATTCCCGCCTATGAATTCGCCTTCGCGGACGTTAATCCTCCGGTTCATGCATGGGGTTGCTGGCAGGTATACAAGATTACGACCTCGCCAGGTACCGGGGACCGATTGTTTCTGGCCCGCGCTTTTCAGAAGCTGCTGCTGAACTTTACGTGGTGGGTGAATCGTAAAGACATCTTGGGAAAACACCTCTTTGCGGGCGGATTCCTCGGTTTGGATAACATCGGTCTCTTCGACCGTTCGAAACCGCTTGCCGGTGGCGGCTTTCTGGAGCAGGCTGACGGTACGGCCTGGATGGCGTTCTTCTGTTGTGAGATGTTGGCCATGGCTCTGGAACTTGCGCGCGGGGATCCTTCCTACGAAGACGTGCCTCTAAATTTTTTGAGCATTTCGTCGCTATCGCGGACGCAATCAACACGCTCGATGGAACCGGGCTTTGGGATGATCAAGACGGGTTTTACTATGACCACCTACATGTCGACGGTAACTATGTGCCGCTGCGGGCGCGTTCCATGGTCGGCCTCATTCCGCTTTTCGCCGTGGAAATATTGGAGGAAGATGTCATTAAAAAGCTTCCGGGTTTTGCCCGGCGAATGTTCTGGTTTCTCGATAATCGCAAAGACTTGGCACAACATATCACCTGCATGGAACGAGGCGGAAAGCTTCGTCTACTTGCAATCCCGTCGCGCGAGCGCCTCAAACGGGTCCTGCGTTATCTCCTTGATGAAAAGGAGTTTCTCTCTCCGTTTGGAGTACGGTCGCTTTCGCGCGTACACAAGGATGTTCCCTATGCCTGTTCTATCCGTGGCCAAGAGTATCGGGTCGAGTATGTTCCCGGCGAATCCGACTCTGAACTTTTCGGCGGAAACTCCAACTGGCGGGGGCCGATCTGGATGCCTGTGAATTACATCTTGATCGAGGCGCTCCGACGCTATCATCGGTTCTACGGTGAGAGTCTGAAAGTGGAGTGCCCGACCGGGTCCGGCAAGATGATGGATTTGGCGCAGGTAGCGCAAGAGATCGTGACGCGAATCACCCGCATCTTCCTGCATGATGGGGAGGGACGCCGGGCCTGGGCTGGTGCGGCCGGCCTATTCCACACCGACCCGAAACTGGCGTGACCTTGTGCTTTTCCATGAATACTTTCACGGAGACAATGGCCAAGGATTGGGAGCCAGCCATCAAACGGGGTGGACTGCTTTGGTCCTACGACTGATCGCGGATTCTGCCCGCTGGCGCGGGGACATGACTGCTTTCACGGCAGGGGGAAAGCACAGCAGAAAACGACCATGAGTTCATACGAATTTGACGCAGCGATCTTCGACATGGACGGTGTGCTGACGCAAACGGCGACGCTCCACGCCCGTGCCTGGAAACAGACGTTCGACGAATATTTCCAGCTGCGCGAGCGGCGAGAAGGCAAACCGTATCCCCGCTTCGATATCGATGCCGATTATCGAAGATATGTCGATGGCAAGCCACGCCACGAGGGCGTGCGTAGTTTCCTTGCGGCGCGCGGAATCGATTTGCCCGAGGGTGAAACCGGCGACCGTTTGCAGTCTGAGACGGTTCACGGCTTGGGCGCGCGCAAGGACGGATTGTTCATGGAGCTGGTGCGGCAGGACGGAGTCGAGGTGTTCGAGTCGACGATCCAGCTGGTTCGCGCTCTGCGCGACTTGGGGCTGAAGACCGCGGTCGTGACGTCGAGTCGAAACGGCCGTGAAGTGCTGCGCGGCGCGGGAATCGAGGACCTATTCGACGTTCGGCTCGACGGCATCGATGCGGACGCCCTGGGAATCAAAGGCAAACCGCATCCCGACCCATTCCTCAAGTGCGCCGAGCTGCTCGGGGTTGCGCCCGGTCGTATCGTGGTCATTGAGGATGCGGTTTCGGGGGTGGAAGCCGGCCGGCGCGGCGGTTTCGGTCTTGTCGTCGGGGTGGATCGCGGTGGCAACCGCGATGCGCTTGCATCCCGCGGCGCCGACATGGTGGTTGCCGATCTCGGCGAGCTGAGCGTCGAGGAGCTGGACGCCATCTTGCGTGACAAGCGGGAGACGGTTGTCGCCTGGCAGATCGAACAGGAAGGGTTTGATCCGGCCCGGGAGCATGAGATGGAAAGCATCTTCACCGTGGGCAACGGCTATCTCGGCGTGCGGGGCACGCTGGACAGTCCGCTTCCCGGTTCCCAGGGCGACCTGTTTATTGCCGGTGTTTACGATCGCAAGCACCCTGAGCGTCCATATTCCGAGCTCGAGTTTCTTGCGGCAAGCCGCGGTGACTACCCGTATAGTGAGCTGGTATCCGTACCGTTTCCATTTCGTGTCGCTCTTCGGATTGACGGTCATCTGCTCGACATGGCCGGCCCGCACTGGCGCGAGTACCGCCGCCTCCTCGACCTACGAAGGGGTCTCCTGCACGGGGACGCCGCATACGACACCGAAGTTGACCGCCGCACCGTGGTCCGTACGCGCCGTTTCGCCTCGCTCGCCGATTTACACCTGCTGGTCCAAGAGATGACGGTGTGTTTGGAGAATCATTCGAGCGAAGTCGATATCGACTTCTCACTCGCCGATGCAAATCTCGCAGCTAACCACCCGCACTTGACTCGGCTGGAAATTGGCGCAGGGGATGACAGCGAGGAGATCCAACGCTTTGTTACGCAGGCCTCCCGCATTGAGATCTGCCTGGCTACACGCGCCACGCTCGCCGGCAGTGGCAAGGACTCCGTACGCTGGCAGGTTCCTGGTATGATCGGGGAGACCCTCACTTTTCGCCGTTACGTTGTGATCTATACGAGTCGGGACCTGCAAAACCCCGTAAACGCGGCCATAAAGCGCCTGCAAGCGCTTCGCTGGGAGGAGTTTGACGAATTGCTGCAGGCACACGCCGCGTGTTGGGGCGAGATCTGGGATCGCGCAGACGTACGCATTGACGGGAGCCCGGCGACGGCTCAGGCGCTGCGTTTCAATGCGTATCATCTGACCAGCGCCGCCGATCGTGACCCACGGGTCTCCGTGGGTGCGCGGGCGCTGACCGGCCGAGCCTATGAGGGACATGTGTTTTGGGACGTGGAGATATTCAAATTGCCTTTCTACATTCATACGTCCCCGGAAGTCGCGCGCAATGTGTTGCTTTACCGCCACTACACACTTGACGGCGCGCGCCGGCGAGCGCGCGAGTTGGGCCATCGCGGGGCATGCTATGCCTGGGAATCGACGGTCACCGGCGACGATGTTACGCCACAGATCATTCACCTGAAAACAACCGGCAAGGACATCCCGATATTCACCGGCACCCAGCAGATCCACGTCACCGCTGGCGTCGCCTACGGGCTGTGGCGTTACTGGGAAGCCACTCGTGACCGCGAGTTTCTGCGCGATGCGGGTGTTGAGATCTTGGCCGAAACAGCCCGCTTTTGGAAAAGCCGCTGCATGCGAAAGGGCGGGCGCTACCATATCTGCGGTGTCGTAGGACCCGACGAATATCATCACTCAGTGGACGACAATGCGTACACAAACTGGCTGGCGCGCTTCAACCTGCAAAAGGCGGTTCAGGCGGTCGAGTGGATGCAAGGCGAGTTTCCGCAGGTCTGGCAGACGCTGGCGGAGCGCCTTGAACTTGCTTCAGATGAACCGCAAGATTGGGCTGCGGTTGCAAGCGATCTTTACTGCCCGGCGCCCAATAAACGGGGTGTCATCGAGCAGTTCGCGGGTTTTTTCGATTTGGAAGACTATCCTTTGCCTCGCGAGGAGCGGTTCAAGGCGCCGATCAGCCGCCTGTTCGACTGGGATCGCATCAACC
>CAYPHJ010000027.1:9900-47077 GCA_964410485.1 uncultured Syntrophobacteraceae bacterium | reverse complement strand
AATGGGCCCACCTGGATTCGAACCAGGGACCAACCGGTTATGAGCCGGTGGCTCTAACCAAACTGAGCTATGGGCCCGTAAGGATTAGGTCAACTGGCGGGGTGCTTAAAGATCACGAATCAGCTTTCCATGAAGCTTTTGAGCCGCTTGCTCCGGCTGGGATGTCTAAGTTTGCGCAACGCTTTGGCTTCAATTTGCCGAATTCGCTCTCGTGTAACCGTGAACTTTTGCCCAACTTCCTCAAGTGTATGATCCGACTTTTCGCCTATGCCGAAGCGCATCCGTAGTACCTGTTCTTCCCGGGGTGTAAGCGTCGCCAAGACTTTACGCGTCTGTTCCTGCAGATTGATGTTGACCACTGCATCGGAAGGGGTAATGATCCTCTTGTCCTCGATAAAATCGCCGAGATGGCTGTCTTCTTCCTCGCCGACGGGAGTCTCCAACGAGATGGGCTCTTTTGCGATTTTTAGCACCTTGCGGACTTTGTCGAGAGGAATTTCCATCTTGCTGGCGATCTCTTCCGGCGTCGGCTCGCGACCGATTTCTTGGACCAGGTAGCGCGACGTGCGGATCAATTTGTTGATTGTCTCGATCATGTGAACGGGGATACGTATGGTTCGCGCCTGATCGGCAATCGCACGGGTAATCGCCTGGCGGATCCACCAGGTCGCATAGGTCGAGAATTTGTAGCCGCGCTGGTATTCGAATTTGTCCACGGCTTTCATCAGGCCGATATTGCCCTCCTGAATCAGATCCAGAAACTGCAGGCCTCGATTGGTATATTTTTTCGCAATGCTGACCACCAGGCGCAGGTTGGCTTCGATGAGCTCCTTTTTAGCCAAATTTGCCTTGGTCTCTCCCGCGATGATGGACCAAACTCGGCGCTTGATCTCTTCGGCGGAAATCTCAAGATCCTTTTCGATGCGCCGGATGTCACGACGAGCATTCTTGATCTCTTCGGCCATGCTCAGAATCGCTTCGTGCCCCATCCGGAGTGAACCCACAACGCGGTTCCAATGTTTCTTGCGACCGTTGAGGCTGGAAACGAGTCTAAGAATCTCCGGCGCCGGTTTCCCTGTTTTCTGTTCAAACTCTTTAATGCGTCTCTCCAGAGTCTGCATTCGATCCATTGCCTTTTTTAGACCGTCCGCAATGGTCTCAGTTTGCCGGCGGTTCAGCTGAAGAGCCTTTAGCCCGTTGACAATCTTCTCTTGGTATCTGGCCTGCGCTTCGCACAAGGCTTGGTGACGCTGACTGGAAACCCGCTTGCTCTCCAGCTGCCTCTTCAATTTGTCGCACTCGTGGGCTGTGCGCCGAATCTTGCTAATTTGATCGAGTAAGCGCTTTTCATGGACTTCTTCTTCCTCCAGGTACTCTGCGTCGTCCTCGCCATCTTCCTTGATGATTTCCCGCACTCGAATCTCATGATTTGCGATTTTCTGGCCGAGGTCCAACACGTAACTCAACGCCAGAGGGCTCGATAGAACCTCGTCGATGACCTGCTTTTCCCCTTGTTCTATTTTCTTTGCAATCTCGACCTCGCCCTCCCGACTCAGCAGCGATACCGTTCCCATTTCGCGCAGATACATACGGACAGGATCGCCGGTCTTGCCCACCATATCGCCTTCGACGTCACCGTCGATCTCTTTCTCATCCTCTTCTTCCTCCACCAGATCATCGGCGGTTGTCCCCAGACTCACCCGCTGATTGGCATCGACAACCTCAATGTCCATCTCGCCAAAGATGGACATCACATCGTCGATCTGGTCGGGCGAGACAACCTCGGCCGGGAGCATGTCGTTGACATCGTCGTAGGTCAAATAACCCTTCTCCTTGCCCAGATCGATGAGCTTTTTGACCTCCTTCATATTTTTTCGCTCCGGTTCCTCGGGAAGAGGGGAGACCGGCCTGGCCGATTTCACGGAAAGGGAATTTTCGGGGCGGAGCTTGAGTGTTTTAGTTGGCGTTCCTTTCGTACGACGTCTTGCCATTCCAATATCCTCTCTCTCTTCGCTTTCTCGTCTTTTTGTTCCTCGGCCGCGCGAATTGCCGTTCTTAGCTTTTGTTCCAGATTTCTGAGGTATCTTCGGCGCAGATGGGCGATGCAATCCGCTGCGATCTTGTCACACTCTGCCTGCGAGATATTTTCCCCTTCCAGAGCCAACGCCGAAATTTCAGACGCCCTGGCGGAAGATAACTTTTGGTTGACACGGAACAAATCCACCTGTCCCTGTTCCCGCCACTCCGCGCTAATCACATCAACCAGCTCTTGCCATTTGGGCTCTAACCACAATCGCCACTCCGCGTCCCCCACCACAAGCGATATTACCGCACGAAAACTCAGCATCAAGCTGATCAACGAGCGTTGCGCAACATCTTCTCGGCTCGACGGACCTGCCGGAGCGGCGATTTCACTGGCCCGCGTCGATGGACGTAGGCCCGGTCTTGGGGGAGCCCGCCGTAGCGTTTCTTCCCGAATCCCCAGCCTGTCTACCGCGCGCCGTACCAACAAATCAATTTCAAATGGGTTGTGGATCTTCAACAGCAGCCGGCTGATTTCCCCCGCGGTCTGGCTCTTTCCCTCCATGCTTTTGCCATGCCGCTCTTCCAACCAGGAAAAATAATAGTCCGCCAGTGGTACAGCCTCCGCCAGTACCGCCTCCAGCGCTGCCCTGCCTCGCCTGCGGACAAACGTATCAGGATCTTCTCCCTTCGGCAAAAAGGCGGCTTGCGCCAGGATTCCGCCTTCAGCGAATATTTCGAAACTCCGCGCAGCGGCTTTTCGTCCCGCATCATCGCCATCGAACAAGGCTATGATATTCTTCGTGTAGCGGGACAAGAGTCGGACATGATCGAAAGTGAGAGCAGTTCCCAGAGTGGCGACAACGTAAGGGAGATCAAATTGAGATAACGCAAGGGCGTCCAAATATCCTTCCACAATGACAACACGATCCGCTTTACGGATACCCTCTCGGGCCTGGTACAGCCCGTAGAGCGTTGAGCCTTTGCGGAACAATGGCGTATCGCTGGAGTTTAGATATTTCGGCAGGCCGTTATTCAGGACGCGCCCGCCGAAGCCGACGACCTTTCCAGCCGCATCAATGATGGGAAAGATGACGCGCGAAAAGAACTTCTCGTGTAAGCCCTGAGGATCTCGTCGGCCAATCAAGCCCAACTGCAGAGCGGCTTCGATCGATCCCTTTTCCCTGTGCAATAGATCGAGCAACCCCGAACTCCTTTGCGGCGCATAGCCGAGCATAAAACGACGCACCATGGCTTCATCCACACCCCGTCCCTTCAGATAGGCCAAAGCCTGTTTCCCCTCATGATGGTCAAGAAGGATTCTGTGATAATTCGCCGCCGCGATCTCATTGACACGGTACAGGCCTTCTTTCACTCCGGCCTGGCGCACGCCGTCTGCTCGAGCGATGCGTTCGACCACGAGGCCGTAGCGCTTGGCAACACGTTCAACTGCTTCGGGAAACGAAAGCTGGTCGTGCCGCATCAAAAAATCGAAAACACTGCCCCCGAGCTGGCAGCCAAAGCAATGAAAAATGCCCTTCTCCTCGCTGACGGTAAATGATGGTGTATTTTCGGCATGAAATGGGCAAATCCCGATGTGGTTGCGACCGGCTTTTTTAAGCGTGACGTAATCCGATATGACCTCGACGATCGAGGCTCGATCGCGCACCTCTCGAATTTTGTTTTGCTGGATCATACGCCGGTTTTAGGCGAATCGGCGTCCGGACCTGCTAAGGGCCTTGCCCGGCGAGTCGCGGAAAAGTGTTTCCCTGCCGAGTTGCACAATACTCTCCCCCAATCGCGCCAGGGGTGTTGCCAGATAGGAGGCCTCCATCTTGTCCTTCGTCTCCACCGAAACCCAGGAGGTCGAAACCAACATGAAAAACACGAAGGCGAGGATCGCCGCTCCTTTGCCGATTCCAATGACAACCCCGCCAACACGGTTGAAGGTTTGAAGAAAGAAAGTTTTTTCCAGGCGGTGCAGCACGCCACCGAACAAGCTACAAATAAAATAGATCATGAAGAAAATCGCCACGAAGGCGATGGCTTTGTGAAGTACGGGAGGCGCCTCCCAGTAGAATTCCAAAGGAGCTGCCAGATACTCATTGTAGCGAACGGCCACAATAAAGCCAGCGACCAGGCCGGCCAGCGAAAAAACTTCCCGAAAGAGTCCTTTGAAGTAACCCCGTAAGCCAAAGAGGGAAAAGAGGGCAATTAGAGTGAGATCGACCCAATTCACGCTCAGGGACCATCCACTTTGCCGGTGCCGCCGGCGCCTTCACATCATGCCGCCCCGCGCAGGCATCCGAGGGGAACAGAACTGTTCCAAATCAATCCGCTTAACTGTTTAAGCGTGCGCTACGACACGGACCCTTGTTAGCATCTTTCATCCACCAGATCCGTCCCCTGCTCTAGAGAATTAGCGCAACTCGCGTGACAGCGTCCGGTCACCAAAGTCATAGCGCGACTAACCTGCGAGAAGCTCTCTTGCTAATTCATTGACTCTCCTGCCATCACAGCGGCCACTCACCTTGGGCATGACGAGTTTCATCACCCTGCCCAAATCCTCAGTCCCTGTGGCACCCGCTTCAGCAATGCTGCTTCGAATGAGGTCTTTGAGTTCCGCCTCGGTTAAGGGTTGGGGCAAGAAGCGCTGCAGGAGTTTGAGCTCGATCTCCTCCTTTTCCGCAAGCTCCTCTCGCCCTCCTTTTCTGAAAAGAGTGATCGCCTCCATGCGCTGCTTGCACAGGGCCGAAATGGTTTTTTGTATGTCTTCGGTGGTCAGCTCTTTGCGCAGGCGAATCTCTTCGTTGTGTATGGCGGAGAGCAACAGCCGCAGCGTCGATACGGCGGCTCGGTCCCCGCTCTTCATGGAGGTCTTCAGGGCATTCTGAATTTCAGCCTTGAGTCCCACTGCTTTGCCCTGATGGCATGTCGGTCAAAGTCGCCGTCTCAGAAAGAATGACGCACACGTCGCATAGCGCGTTTCTTTGCTGCAATTGCTTTTTTCTTTCTTTTGACGCTGGGCTTTTCGTAATGCTCTCGCTTCCGCAACTCCGCCAAAATGCCCGCCTTCTCACATAGCTTTTTAAAACGTCGAATAGCGCTCTCGATGGATTCGTTTTCGCGAACTCGAACACCCGTCATATGCTGAAATCACCCCCCGATTCCCTCTGACGCCGCTTTTCAAACTCTGGATTCTATCTGATTTCCTCGTCAAGTCAAGCAATTCACGACAAAAAGCGTGCGTATCTACCCAGGATTACTGGGAAGTCTATGCGCATGCTCATAGCCGAAGCCATAACCCGACAGCCGTAGCAAGCCTTCTTTGTTTTTTTGGAATTGTCCTGCACGTGCCTGGCGCGAATCGATTCACGGTTCCTCGCGTATGTGGTTGGAGACGCGGAATCCGGCTGGCGGCCGTGTCGCCCATTTCTTCAGATGGATGAAGAACTCCTTGTTGCCCTTGGGACCCATGAGCGGCGACTCGATGACATCGCAGCCGGTATAGTCAAGAGCAAAGGCCGCCTGCTTGATTTCCTCAATTGCGCGCAGGCGCTCCTCTTCCGATCGCACCACGCCGCCTTTCCCAACGTTGCCTTTACCGACTTCAAACTGCGGTTTGATGAGCGCGATGACCGTGCCCTCGGCGGTCAGCAGTTTTTTTACTTGTGGAAGAACCAGGCGCAAGGAGATGAAAGAAACATCAATGGTGGCGACATCCACCGGTTGCGCTAACGCCGCCAATTCCAAATACCGGATGTTTGTCCTTTCCAACACGACGACACGGGGATCATTTCTGAGCGTCCAGTGTAGCTGTCCGTACCCGACATCGACAGCGTATACGAGACGCGCGCCATGGGCAAGCAAGCAATCCGTGAACCCACCGGTGGAAGCGCCCACATCGAGCGCGATTTTTCCAGTTACACCAACATCGAAGTCGTGGAGAGCTTTTTCCAACTTGCTGCCGCCGCGACTCACATAGGGTAGTTCACTACGAATACGGATGTGAGCGTTTTCAGAGATCAGGGTCCCGGCCTTCGTTATGGTCTTGTCATCGACAACAACCTTTCCCGCCAGAATTCGCCCTCGCCCCTCCTCCCGGCTTTGAACCAACCCCCGCAGCAACAGCAACTTGTCCAGACGCTCCTTCTTTTTCATCCCTCACGATGTCGCTTTCTTTCTCGTCTAACGAGCTGGAGCGCGGCCTGAGCGATGGCTTCCTGATCAAAAGCGCAGATTTTTTTCAGCTCGTCTTGAGTGCCGTGCGGGATGAACCGGTCCGGCACGCCAAGTCGTTTGACTTTAATATCACTCAGTCCTTCCTCCGCTATTAGCTCGAGCAATGCACTGCCAAACCCTCCGGCAATCGCGTGGTCTTCAGCTGTAATTAAATACGGCGTTTCAGCCAGCAACTCGCGAAATAGGTTTTTGTCCAGAGGTTTGACGAAGCGGCTGTTAACAACCGTTGCCTCGATTCCGAGCGGAGCCAGATCTTCCGCTGCTCGGAGAGCTGGAACTACGGTGTGACCGAGTGCGGCAATCACAAGGTCACTTCCCCGACGCACCACTTCCGCTTTCCCAATGGCAAGAACTCCCGTCTCATCGTCCAGCGAAACCCCCCAACCTTCTCCTCGTGGATAGCGAACGGAAATCGGGCCATCGTAAGCGACAGCGGTCTTCAACATGTGCTGCAATTCGTTCTCATCTTTCGGCGCCATAACGACCATGTTGGGAATGGAGCGCATGTAAGCATAATCAAAAACCCCGTGATGTGTCGGGCCGTCCGCACCAACAAGGCCGCCACGATCGAGAGCGAAGACGACGTGCAGATTCTGCAGGCACACATCGTGCACGATCTGATCATATCCGCGTTGCAAGAAAGTCGAGTAGATGGCCACCACCGGGACGTAACCTTCGGTAGCCATGCCGGCGGCGAATGTAACAGCATGCTGTTCAGCGATTCCCACATCATACGAGCGGCCTGGTATTTCTCGCGAGAGCTTGTCGATCCCCGTCCCGCTGCCCATGGCGGCAGTAATGCCCACCACCTTGGGGTTATCTTTGGCGACTTTGATAAGCGCCCGCGCGAACACATCGGTGTAAGTGGGAATAGAGCCTTTTTCCTTTTTTGCTTTTCCGGTCAGCACATGAAATGGAGTCACACTGTGGTACTTGACAGGGTCCTTTTCAGCCGGTGGATAGCCCTTGCCTTTTTTCGTGAGAACGTGGACCAGCGTCGGCCCGTCAATTTTCTTCACGCTCTCCAGCGTCGTAATCATCTCGGAGATATCATGTCCGTCGATCGGACCAACGTACTGAAAGCCCAAACTCTCGAAAAGAAAGCCGGGCGTGACGAGACCCAAGAATGAATCTTTCAACTTCCGCGCGGCGAACTTGAGATTTTCTCCTTTGGGCAGGCTCAAAAGCAGACTCGAAACATGCTTTTGCATGCGCACGGCGAAATCGGTCGTAAACTGTTTACTCAGAAATGAGGAGACGGCCCCCACGCGTGGATCGATAAAGATTTCGTTGTCGTTCAGGATGACGATCAGATCTTTTTCCAAATGACCGGCCTGATTCAACCCTTCAAACGTCAACCCCGCACTCAACCCACCGTCGCTAATAACCGCGACAACTTTGCGTGATGACCCCTCTAGCGTTTTCGCCTCAACCATCCCCAATGCGGCGGAAATCGAAGTCCCCGCGTGACCCGCACCAAAAACATCGTACTCGCTCTCCTCGCGACTCAGAAAACCGCTCAAGCCGCCCAGTTGGCGTATGGTTGCCAAGCGATTGCGCCTGCCGCAGATTAGTTTGTGAGCATACGCCTGATGCCCGGTGTCCCAGACAATACGGTCCTCCGGGGTGTTGAACGCGTAATGCAGCGCCAACGTCAGATCCACCGCGCCGAGCGTCGAAGCCAAGTGCCCCCCCACCTCCGAGACAACGGAAATAACCTCTTCCCGCACTTCGCGCGCCAGCACCGTAAGCTCTTCCACGCTAAGCAGGCGGATGTCTCGCGGATATTCAACAGTATCGAGCAAACGTCCCATTTTAGCCTCCTCCCCGGTTCCAACCGTTACAGGCGTTCCGGTCGTTCAAAACGCTCAAAGGGTTTGAACGCTAATCCGTACCCTCTTTGCCGCTGGCGTCATCGGCCAGCGCTTCAAAAACCTTGAGCTGAAGCTGCCCATCCTTATCCTTGACCAGCATTTCGACCTTTTTTTCAATTGCGTTTAATGTTTGGTTGCAGAATTTTACCAGCCCTACTCCCCGCTCAAAGGCCTCCAGGGAATTTTCTAAGGACAATTCCCCCGATTCCAGCTGCTCGACTATATTTTCCAGCTCGTCGAGGGCCGCCCTGAAGTCTTTGTTCGATCGATACTGCTGCGCCATTTTAATGCTCGCCTCCATCAATTCTTGCTTTTTCCTGGGTCTTATGGTCAAGCCTGCGCTCGACAATGTCAAACAAAGCAAAGGGGTCGACTCGTGCACCGTTGATACGAGCGCCCCAGTGGAGATGCGGGCCCGTCACGCGTCCGCTCATGCCGGAGAGTGCGATGACTTCCCCCTTACTGACCTCCATTCCGGCTTCGACTTTGACCTCCGAGAGGTGAAAATACATCGTATACAGTCCGCCGCCGTGATCCAGAACCAAACTCCTACCGTTGAAGAAAAAATCACCCACCAGCGCCACCCGGCCCCGATTGGCAGCCAACACTGCGGTTCCCGAGGGGGCCCTGAGATCGACGCCCGTATGCGGCGCGCGAGGGGTTCCGTTGATGATTCTGCGGAACCCAAACGGCGAAGTGACATCTCCCGGCACCGGCCGTAAAAAAGGTCCCTGCCAGAGGCGCTGCGGGAACGACACGCGGAAAGCGGCCGAAAACTGCTGCCGGTCACGACCGATTCTCTCGAGGGTCTCGGGCTCGAAAGGCTCGAACTCCTTTGGAACCGAAAATGATTCCTGCTGAAATTGTCTCGCCCTGGTGTTCACAATGACGTGGGCGCGCTCGACCGCCCCGCTGCGGCTGGTCGCATTGATGAGCAGTTTTGCGCGGCCAGGGGCCGCTTCCAGATCAATGCCTATGAGCGCCGTGAAAACTCCCCGCTCGCTGGCGTAGAATGAAATCTTTTCCTTTCCGAGGTTCCCCTCGACATGCGCCAGCTCGTGTCCGGTAACCTGCAACCGCACAATCCCGCCTTGAAAGCCGTCGATAGATCGCGGCGCCACTAGTTGGTTGGACGGTTGGCCGTAAAGCGGGGCATTCGATGTTAAAAACAGACAGAACACAAACTTGGCGAGCCGACCTGAACGCATGTCACTCCTTTTCTTCGACCCGACAAATAGATTTTCCGTGGCCGAACCTCACTCGCACGCGGTCGCCCACTTGCAAAGAAACGACATCTTTCACAAGCGTTTCCTCAGGCAGCTTGTGGACAAGGCTATAACCCCGCTCGAGTACTGCCAGTGGGCTGAGAGCGGTCATCCGACCCGCGGCGTGCGCCAACTGATCATTGAAATAGCGCAAGCGCGATTGGAAGCGGCGCAGTAATGCTATAGAGAGTTCGTCGAGGCGTTGTTGTTGCTCGCGCAACTTCCGCCGCGGATCCCCGAGCCGTTTTGCCAAAGCGCTCAAAAGGTCCTTTGCCGAATCCATTCTGACCCGCATGCATTTTGAAAGTTGTTCCTCGAGCTTGCTCAATTGGGCCATGAGCTCAGCTTTGCTCGGAACCACCATTTCGGCAGCCGCCGTCGGAGTGGGAGCCCGCTGATCCGCGACAAAATCTGCAATGGTGAAATCGATTTCGTGTCCGACGGCCGAGATCACAGGCACTGGCGAGGCGAAGATTGCGCGCGCTACGGCCTCCTCGTTAAAGGCCCACAAATCTTCCAGCGAGCCACCACCCCTGCCAACAATAATCACCTCGACCGCCCCCGAGCGGGCGAGATCGGTAACGCCGTTGGCAATCTCCAGGGCGGCGCCTTTCCCTTGAACTCGAACCGGGCAAACAATGATTCGCCGGTCGGGAAATCGGTCGGCGATGATCCGCAGCATGTCGTAAACGGCCGCGCCGTTTCCGGACGTCACAATGCCGATAGAAGCGGGCAGAAACGGCAGCGGCTTTTTTCTTTCCGGCGCGAACAGGCCTTCAGCGGCCAGTCTTTTTTTCAATTGTTCAAAGGCGAGATATAACGCACCATGCCCCATGGGCTCCATGCTTTCCACATACAGCTGGAGATCTCCCCGAACGGTGTAGAGGCTTACCCGGCCCAGGCATATGACCTCCATGCCGCTTTGAGGTGTGAAACAAAGCTTGCCACCGTCACGCCGGAACATGACTGCCGCAATCTGGCTTTTCTCGTCTTTAAGCGTGAAATAGCAGTGGCCGGAAGGCGCAACGCGCCAATTAGAAATTTCTCCCGCAACCCAAACCGCGTCCAGTTGGTTTTCGAGAGCCGCTCGGACAAGCTGGTTTAACTGAGTGATCGTCAGTAACCGCAGCTCCGGATCCCGAACGCGTGCTGGGCGAGCTTCCTTTGCCATCGTCACGATTCGCTCCGATAAAAGCACAAAAAACTTAGCCCTCCCGAGGGAGGGCTAAGTGGACTACGATATCGTGTTCCCGATAAGAGCAATTCTAAGCGGCTTTCTTGTGCACCAACTGTTTAAATACGTCCCAGGTCTTCAACAGGTCTAACGCCCGTTTTAGCTGCACGTCGTTGTCGATGCTATCGTCTCCGGTAGGCGCCGCGGGCGGCGCCAGCTTTTCCTTTTCCCCTTGCTCTTGTTGCCCAGGAGCCGCTTTATTGTTCTGCAAGTGACCGGGGAGATTGTCCTCCCGCAAAGCCGGCCGCTTCTTATCGTCGTTTCTTGCCTCTTGCTGCGTTGCCGCTTCGAGAACGATATCCGGGACGATGCCGGTCGCTTGGATTGATCGGCCTTTCGGCGTGTAGTACCGCGCTGTGGTCAGGCGCAACGCCGAACTGTCGTCCAGGGGAAGAATTGTTTGAACAGAGCCTTTGCCGAATGTCTTCGTCCCCAGCACCACTGCCCGTTTATGATCCTGCAGCGCGCCGGCGACGATCTCAGACGCGCTGGCGCTACCGCCGTTTACCAGTACGACCATTGGGAAATCCGTCCACGATCCGGCCTTTTGCGCGGCGTACTTGTGCTCCTGGGACGTAATCCGGCCCTTGGTGTAGACAATCAAGCCGGAGTCCAGGAAAATGTCCGAAACGCGCACAGCCTGAGTCAGCAGGCCACCGGGGTTGTTTCGCAGGTCGAGAACCAATCCCTTGATGCCGTTCTTGTCGCCGGCCAACTTCTCCAGGGCTCTCTGAAGATCGCGATCGCTGCGCTCCTGGAACTGGGCAAGCCGAATGTATCCGTAGCCTTCTTCCAGAGTTCGGCTCCGTACGCTTTGTACCCGTATCGTGTCACGGGTCAAATTAAAATCGATCAGATCGGCAATACCTTCGCGCTTTACGGAAATATTGATCTTTGTCCCTCTAGGACCGCGCATTTTCTTGACAGCGTCGACGAGGGTCATGTCCTTGGTAAATTCGTCCTCGATTTTAAAAATCTGATCACCCGGCTTGATGCCAGCCCGGGCCGCAGGGGTATCTTCAATGGGCGACACGACGGTTAAAATACCATTTCTCATAGTAATCTCGATTCCCAATCCGCCAAACCGGCCCTGGGTGTCCATCTGGAGTTCTCTGTAGAGATCGGGAGTGAGATAAGCGCTGTGCGGATCGAGAGACGTTAGCATTCCGTTGATAGCGCCGCTGACTAGTTTGTGCGTGTCCACCTCTTCGACGTAATTTTTCTTGACGATAGACAGAATATTGGAAAATGCCTCCAGGCTCTCATAATCCTGCCGCGGAACGGCCGAAACAGTGGGCACCCAATGACTGGCTATCAAAAATCCTATAACCGCTCCAAGGAATAACACCGCAATCACCGGCATCCCGCGCTGTCCTATTTTTCGCATAATGTCTCTCCTCGGTAGATTCACGTGCCGTGATCTTAGCTCAAGAAAAAAAAAATATCTATTGTTTCCGCAGCCAGGGCAAAGGATCAATGGACCGACCGTTCTTACGCATTTCAAAGTAGAGCTTTGCACCCGCCAGAGAATCGCTATCACCGACCCGTCCGACGGTCTCGCCACGGGCCACCAAGTCGCCGTTTTTCTTAGCTAATTCAGATAGATGGGCGTAGATTGTATAAAACCTCTGGCCGTGGTCAATAATAACCATATTGCCGTATCCTGCAAAGCGATCGGCGTAAACGACCTTGCCCTTTTCCACGGCTCTTATCGGGTCACCGAGCCGGGCTTGAATATCGATTCCTCGGCGAAAGACTTCGGCCGCGAACTCCGGGTGCTGGCTCTTGCCGAATACACCCGCCAGTTCTCCTTTCACGGGCCAGTCAAACCGGGCCCGGGCGTCCATTTCGTGCGCTTCTTGACTGTCCCCAGGCTTGCTTCGCGATCTTTTGGCAATCTCGTCCAGCATTTTCTGTAGTCTGAGCGCCGCTTGCTCCAGTTCTTTCAACGCTTTCACCCGCGCTGCTCTTTCTTGGCGCACGCTGGCAAGCAATCGCTTCTTGTTATCCAACTCCGCACGAAAGCTCTGGCGCGCCTGATCGAGAGCGAGCTTTTGTTCCGCCAATGCTTGGCGGCGCCGTAGAAGCTCATCCCGAAGTACGGTCTGTTGGCGCACCTCATCTGTCAATTGTTCGATAAGCTCATGGTCAAACAAAACTGCGGCTTTCAAGTATTGTCTGCGCTGCAGCAGTGCCGCCAGAGAAGAAAGCTCGCCGCTAAAAAGGATGAACGGGCTGGCTCGCCTCCGCCACTGATAAAGCGCAACGGCCCGTTGTTCGAACAGCTCGCGCCGTCGGTTCACCGATGCCTTGAGTTTGCGTTCCTCAGCCTCCTTTTTTTGTATTTCCGCCACAATGCCATCGAGCTTCGCTTGGGTCTGGTTCAGATGGTTGGTCTTTTTCGCCAACTCGCCTTCGATCATTCCCAGAGTCTGCAGAATGGAGCCTTCCCGTTGGTGCGTTTGAGAAATCTTCTGCTTTTCCTTGGCGATTTTTTTCTTGATTCCATCAAGCTCCCTGTTGGCCGCCGCGGCATTCAAGGAAGCGGGCATGAGCCACAAAAAGCCGACCAAAAGAAACCCGGCCTGCCGAACTAACCGCGCCACGTTTTTATGAACCTCCTTAACGCGAACACGCTACCTGCAGCCCCGAGCAGCCAGCCGATGGCGACGATGAGGGTGACGCTCGCGGCATCGAGAAATCCAACGGGCCCGACAGCGTTGAAAAGTGCTGTGCCGGCTGGAAGCTGGAGAAGCAACACCTGAAATGCCAGCCAAAGAGCAACGATGGACACTAGCCCCCCGACAAGTCCCTGGATCATCCCCTCAAGCACAAAAGGCGCTTGAATCAGCGTCTCCGACGCGCCGACCAACTGCATGATTTCGATCTCGTCTTGTCGCGCCAGGATTGCCAGGCGCACCGTGCTACCCACAACCAGGAAAGTCACCATAAACAGCACGGCAGCGAAAACCCATTTCATCCACTGCACGGCAAGAACGACGAGACTGAGTTTATCCACCCACTCTTGAGGATACTCCACCAAGACCACTCCCGACTCGAGTCGAATCCGACCGGCCACTTGCTCCACAATAGCACCGTCACGAAAATCGGGCTTCATCTGGATTTCGAACGATGCCGGCAGAATGTCCTTGGGTAAGCCTTCCAACACCGCAGTCTGGCTTCCGAGAGCGGCTCGGAAATCTTTCCACGCCTGCTCCTGGGAAATATAATGCACGCGCTCCACTTCGGGAAACTCGCGTATACGATTGAGCAGGGTTTTAAGCTCTGCGGCGCCCAGGGACGTGTTCAGGTAGGCATTGATTTGTATCTCGTCGCCCCAGCCGCGAAGCCAGGCCTCGAGGTTGTGTTGCACCAGCATAAACGCGCCGAAGACAAACAGAGCCATGGCCATGGCCACTGCGGTCAGCAGATGGCTCCACAGCAACTGCCGCAGGCTGCTTTTGACGTGTCGCCCGACGAACGCCAGCTGCGCCCAATTCAATGCGCACGCTCCGGTTTCATTCGGCGCAAATCGTCAATCAAATGACCCTTGCGCAAAGATAGGATTCTGCTACCGTACCTCCTGATAAAGTCAACGTCATGACTGGCCACGATAATCGTTGCGCCTTTCTCGCGGATCTTGAGAAACAGTTGCATGATTTCATCCGCCAGCTGCGCGTCGAGATTACCCGTTGGCTCATCTGCCAAGATAAGGACAGGGTCGTTGATCAATGCGCGCGCGATTGCCGCCCGTTGCTGCTCGCCGCCGGAAAGAGTGACCGCCCGGGACTCGTATTTATCTTTTAGACCGACCTCGCGCAGCAAGTGGTACGCTTTGGTGTGACTCTCACGTTTCGACACCCCGATCACTTGGGCCGCCAGCGCGACATTTTCAATGGCGCTCAAACGCGGCAATAGTTTGAATTCCTGAAAAACGAGCCCGATTCTCCGTCGCCATTTGGCGACTCCGCCCGTATTGAGCCGCGTAATGTTACTGCCCTCAATCAAGATCTGTCCCTCCGTGGCTTCCTCCTCGCGAAACAACAGCTTCAGTAATGTCGTCTTGCCCGCACCGCTCGCGCCGGTCAAAAAGACAAACTCTCCCCTATCGATATCTAGGGTAATATCAGTCAAGGCTGGATAGTTTGGGGGGTACTTTTTAGATACGTGAAAAAGCTGGATCATGAAGCCTGCAGTATGAACAACGCACCGAGACGTTACAAATTCCGCAAAAACCTTGACATCATCAGGGGTGGCTGTTAGATTGCCACAAGGCCTCGTTATTTCACTGTTTATAAAAGATGTTGCAACAACTTACAAGTACGGAGCCGGCGCCGGTTGCGTTTCAGTCGCAACTGAAGAGGCTACGTGTCGTTCTCATCAAGCCGTCAAAATACGACGATGACGGTTATGTTATCCGGTTCTGGAAAGGCGTGCTCCCCAGCAACACGCTGAACGTTCTTCATGGTCTCACCGAAAGTGTGAAAGAGCGCCGGGTCTTCGGTAACTTGCCTATCGAAATCGTCACATACGACGAAACCGCAGAAAAAATTCCCATCAAGAAAATCATTCGCGGGGCGCGCAAGCCCGATACAAAGACACTGGTTTGTCTCGTCGGGGTGCAAACAAACCAGTTCCCTCGCGCCTTTGATATTGCGAAGCTCTTTCGTTCTTCGAATATCCCGGTCATCATCGGCGGGTTTCACACCAGCGGAACGATCAATATGCTCGGCGAGCAAGAGCCGGACATCCAGGAGCTTTTGCGCGAATCGATCTCCGTCGTATCCGGCGAGGTCGAAGGGAAGTGGGAGACGATTCTCGCTGATTTTCTGCGCGATGAGCTAAAACCGCTGTACAGTTTTGCCCAGGATCTACAAAGTCTCGTGGATATTGGAACCGCACCGCTTCCCAAGACCAGCCCCAAGACAATGAAGCATTTCGCGTATCCTACGTTCGGCACGGCCGATACTTCGCGCGGGTGCCCTTTCGCCTGCACCTTCTGTACGATCATCAATGTCCAGGGGCGGAAGATGCGCGAGAGAAGCCCCGAGAGCATCGCGTCCTTGGTGCGCGACAACTACCTGGAGCACGGGATTTCTTTCTATTTTTTTACTGACGATAACTTTGCCAGAAAAAAGCTGTGGCGCGAGACGTTTGAAGCCTTGATTCAGCTCAGAGAAGAAGAAGGCATCAGAGTCGGTTTTATGATGCAGGTCGACTTGGCACGCAAACCAACGGATTTTGTCAAGCTGGCCGCGAGGGCCGGATGCACTCAGGTCTTCATCGGCATGGAAAGTGTCAACCCGGAAAACCTCAAGGCCGAAGGCAAGAAGCAAAACGACGTCAACGAATACCAAAACATCATCAAAGAATGGCATGATGAGGGTGTCGTGGTTCACACGGGTTACATCATCGGCCTTCCCTGGGATTCCAAAGATCAGGTGGCCAGAGATATTCGTTTTCTCATGGAGGAACTCGGACCTGATCAAGCCTCGTTCTTCATGCTGACGCCGCTTCCAGGTTCGCACGACCATCGCGAAATGAAGAAACGCGGTGAATGGATGGACCCCGATTTCAATAAGCGCGATTCATTCCACGCAACCATCAAGCATCCGCAAATGACGACCGAGGAGTGGACCCAAGCTTATGAAGACGCCTGGCAGGCCTTTTACAGCAAAGAGAATATGGCCAGAGTCCTGGCGCGCTGGAGTAACGACTCCAAAGCCTATTGGAACCTGATGTCAGTATTCTTTTGGTACAAAAATGCCGCCGTCATTGAGAAACAGCACCCGATGGTCGCTGGCTTCTTTCGCCTGAAGGACCGCAAGACTCGCAGGCAGGGCTTCGCCATCGATCCCCTGGTCGTGCACCTATGGAAACGCACAAAAGAGATTACCCGTCTTTTCGTTGCCTGGGCCAAGTTTGTCAAGGAAATGGAAGAGATCTGGCTGCAAACCCGGAAGAAGAGTGAGACCGAGGAGCGCTGGCTCGATCAGGTCCAGAAAATCCAAGCCGAGGTTTGGCAAGCGCTCAGAATCGGCGAGTTGCAAAAAATCTACGGCAACGCCAAACAGCACTTGCCGGAAAGCTTGCTCGAACCCTTGGAAGAGCTTTCGTCGAGAATGATTTTCAGCCGCAAAGATCTCAAGCGTTTTTTAAAGCAGTGGGAAAAGCTGCGTGACAAGGTCCAGGAGTTACGGTTGTGCGAAGGTGATGCAACCCGGCGCTTGCTGGATGAGATGCATCAGATCCAATCTGGAATTCGCCTTGGTGATCGCATCCAGGATTGGCAAGAAGCCTATAGCCGTTTGCGCACAATGCTGCCCTCACGCTTACACTTGAGACTCGTTCAATTCGATGCCATGAACAATCGAGTCGTCTATTCTCGCAGAGAGTTGGAACGTGTTTGGAGCCAGACGGTCACCAACGTACGCCAACTGAAACTCTGGGAGATACATCCGCTAAAACTGACCAGAGCTGCCATTAACGACTTTGCTCTAACGACCTCGTTCGCGTTTACGTTTCGAGAATTCTCGAAACGCTAGCACCCCACGGCGTCGCTTCTTTTCTCAGTGAATTTGTTTGACCTGCTTTGAGAGTCTGGCGATGTGCCGTCTTACTGTCCGGGCGTCGGGCGCATCCGGACGAATTTGAAGATAGCTCTGGAAATCCGCAAGAGCTTGAGCAAAGCATTCCAGCTGTAACGAGACAAGGGCGCGGTCCCTGAGGTCGTCGGCAGAAGCCGGGTCCAGGATCAGCAGGCGATCCAGAACCGCAATGGTCTTCGAGAGCTGCATCTCCTTCAGATAGATGATTTTGAGGTTTCTCAGCAACCTTTGAAGAATCTGCTTCTTCGTTGCGGGCGCGAGCATGCGCGGGTGAAAGGCCAGCTGAGCGCCCTGCAACCCGAGCAGGAGCTGCTGCAAATCGCTTACCGACCGGATTTCACCGCCATTGAACGGATCAATGACGATTTCCTCTTGATCGTCACAATATTTGACAAGAAAATGACCCGGGAAACCGACGCCACTTATTTCCAGACCTATTTTTCTACCCACCAGCATATAGAGAACCGAGAGGGTAATAGGAATTCCCTTCTTGCGCTCGAGGACTTCGTTTAGAAAGCTGTTCTTTGGGTCGAAATAGTTCTCCCGGTTTCCGTAAAAGCCTTGTTCTTGGAACAAGACGTAATTAAGCGTAGCGATGGAGCGATAGCTACTGGCGCCGGTCTCCATTCGTCTGTAAACAGCTGCCGCCAACGATTCAATACGAGAAAGATAACTGTCGACATTCAGGTCTGGATAGTCTGTCCGGGCAATTGCCAGCGCTGCTCTCCCAAGGTCAATGGCATCGTCTGTCCGATCCACCAAAGAGCGGAAAGCAGCACAAGAATCGCCCGGCAACTGGTTTTTCACTTCACCGCGGCTCTGAAATGATGTCAACCAAAGCGGGGAGCCGCTTCTCCTTGACGAACTTGAGAGCGCGCTCCAGCGCCGGTTGTAGATCGGCCGGCTTGTGGATTGGTCCCTCCGCATGAACCCCGAAAGACTCGGCCATTTTGGCAAAATCCACAGCGGGATCATCGACGTGGGTGCCTATGCCGGCATTTTCTACGGGTCGGTTGCGATACTTCGCCACCTCGATCCCGTGCTCTTCAGAGTTGTAGTACGACTGATTGTTGTGCATGACCATCAGTAGCGGGATTCGATGTTTGGCGGCCGTCCAGAGGGAACTCGAGGTCATCAGCAGGTCGCCGTCAGCTTGTATGTCAACAGCCAACTTGCCCGTGTCTTTTAGCGCCAGGGCTGCGCCGATAGCCGCGCTCGCGCCGTAGCCGACTCCCGCTCCGCCACTCGCGCCAAGGTATTGGTTGGGCTTGCTGAAATTCCACAGGCGCCGGGCCCAACCATTGGAACTCCCATTGACCAGCACCCAGTCTTCTTTTTTGACCACTTCGCCGAGGTCGTACGCTAAAAATGCAGTCGAAATCGTTTGTTGTGACGCTTTGGCTTGAGCATCAGATAGCCACCTGGCTCTTCGAGCTTTGTGTTTTTCCGCCAACTCTTTTTGACGCGCTTCGATGGCGTCGCGTTTTTTGCCGTTACTGCCAATCAATTCACGGCAGAGTCTTGTCAGCTCGGGCAATGCAACCGAAGTATCTGCGCTCATGGGGACGTCGACGGGCTGCAGAGCCTGGTAATCCCCCGCCCAACTCCTGACCAACATGTCGTTCATAGAAATATGAATGATCTTTGCCGCAGGCGAGATCACGTACTCACAAGCGCGCGTCTGCTTGCTCACGGTGGTCAATGAACCGTAGAGATCCGGCACGTCCAAACCCAGGATAACGTCTGCCCGTTGCAGCAGCTCCCTGGCTCCATCGGTCGCATCCAGGGGATGAACCGAAGGAAAGTTGAACCGCGCGCCTTTATCGACAACAGGGCTCCCCACTAGCTCGGCCAACTCCACGAGCAGAGCAACCGAAGCAGGATTACGGCCGAGGTAATCGGCAATGATGACGGGAGCCTGGGCATTGACCAACAATTCTGCGGCACGCCGCAGAGCGTCGGGACTCGCCTGCATCGGAGCCGGCGGGGCATAGCGAGTGACGTCGGGAAGGTCGAAGGAATTCGTCACGCGGTCTTCCTGCAGGTCCGCGTCATAGTTGATATAAACCGGCGCCGTCGGCTCGGTGGTAGCAATGCGGTAGCCGCGGATAAAAGAATCCGGAACATCTTGAAGGGTATACGGTTGGTCATCCCATTTGACGTAGTCGCGCACTTGGTTACCCTGAACCAGGGCGGTATGAATCCAATCGATACGCGGGCGCCGCCGCTTCGTATTCATCGGTCCGGTCCCGCCGAGAATAATGATCGGAACTCGGTCGATCCATGCATTGAAAATCGCCATGCTGGCATGCTGCAGCCCGACCATATTGTGTACAATGGCAACCATTGGCTTGCCCTTGGCTTTGGCGTAGCCGTGAGCGAGCGCGACAGAGATCTCTTCATGATTACAAAAAATGACTTCGGGGCGATGATTGCCTCCGTAGTTCACGATGGAGTCATGAATTCCCCGAAAGGTCGCTCCAGGATTGAAAGCAGCGTACTCTATATCGAACGCTTTCATTAAGTCGACGACCACATCCGAACCATACTCCGGCTGTTTTTTCTCTACCCTGCTTTGTGCTTTAGCCACTCTCTAGTTCCTCCCCTTTTGCTTAAACTCTTACTGCCATTCCATAGTCCAACTCAGCTTGCGAAGCAACCCTACATGACCGCTTCAGTCTCCGCCTGCGCGAGCGAAGGCCTGGATTCCTGGAGCAAACCCAGCTTAAAAAACAACTCCAGTGTGTTCAAAAGATTTCCCTCCCGATCGCCCGTTTCAGAACCCCTGCTCGGTTCCAAATCTGCAACCGAACGCAGAACTTTCTGGACAGCCGGGGCGATATAGCACTTCATGTCATGACGCATGAACGTCCTCTTGAGCTCGTCCATTTCCTCGGCGCGTCTTGCGGCATGAACGCGCAGACCGACGATACTGGGGGTAACCTTATCCAACAAACCCGGGAAGCTTTCCTCATATCGTTTGATAATTTCGTCGAGCAGCCCAAACCGTTGAGCCCCCATCAATAGCTCAACAAAGAGCCCCTGGAGCCCTTTGGTCAGTCCCGCATAAACTATCTTGAAGGCCGAAGCCTGCGTAACACCTGGTCCCAATACTTGCACAGCAATGCCGTAATTGACGAGATTTTTCATTTGCTCGGCATCTGGTCCGGAGACATACACGACCGCGCCCCGGTCCATTTTGGCGGCCGAGCCAATGATGCAGCCGTCGATGAAATGGACGCCCGCTTGGGCGAGAATTCTCCCGATCTCTTCTGCCGTCATGGGGGAGATCGCGTTGGCATCCAGATAGAGCAGATCCTCGCGTTTAGACTTGGCGAGAGCCTGCGCCACTTTGGTCGCGACGCGCTTGGCCGCCGAAGGGATGACAATCGAGACGATCAGATCGGCATCGGTCACCAGCTGCCGCATCGACGGCAAGCATTTGACGCCTATGTTTTCGGCTCGCTTGCGCGTGGTCTCGCTTCGGTCCCCGGCGTATGTCAGCACCTCGATACCATGGCTCGTTAGAACACGCGCCCAGTGATAACCCATCTCCCCAATGCTTAATATGCCAATGCGTTGAAAGGCCATCGTCACACTCCTTTTACTCTTCGTTGATTTATTAATAGATATTGGAGCACGGGGCGAGCCCTTTCTAGCGTGGTCAATGCGGTCTGTGCCTTGTAGGCACCGGCCCATCCACTCCGGGTGTGGCTACTTCTACCGCCTGGACCGAAACGATACCTCGTTCCCATGCCCGCGCTCTCCCGGACTGGCCGCTCGCTCGCTTCATGGTTTTTACTGTGAACGCCTTAGTAAACTAAATTTCCCGATTAATGATATCGATCATCTGCCGGAGGCGCGCAAAGCTCGTGCGATCGAAAGGAACTAGCAGCCGGTGAAGGTGCGCCGTGCTCGGCTCATCCGACTCATCGGACAATGACTGAATGGGCCGAACTTTCCCGGTCAAGATGTCGCCAAAATCACGATTGAGGGTGCCGATCAATCCCGGACCTGGCGGGTGATTGAGTCGAATGACCAGATCACGCTTGACAAAACGATAGGAGTGGTAATTGCGGTAGAAGGTCTTGATCTCATGGACGGCGGCTTCAACATCGCTCATGACCTTGAAAAATCCCAGCTCCTCCTCTGAAATGTATCCGCGCCGTAGCATTCCCTCGCGCAAAAAGTTTTGCCACCGGCGCCAGTAGTCGCCATCCTGAAGCTCCATGAGAATCAGGGGAACCAACTGGCTTTTGCCCGTCTGCGCCAACGTCAGCGTCTCGCTCAACTCGTCGTGGGTTCCATATCCTCCGGGAAAAAAAACAAACGCGTCCGCCTCTTTAACGAACATAAGCTTGCGGGTGAAAAAAAAGTGGAAGGTCATGAGCTTTGGATCTTGACGAATCAATCGGTTGGCTTCTTGCGGCAGCGGCAGACGAATATTCACGCCAAAACTTTTATCCTGGCCTGCACCCTCGTGACCGGCCTGCATAATTCCAGGACCCGCTCCAGTGATTACCATTAAGCCTTCCTCGGCAAGGCGGCGTGCGAGGTCTCTGGTCAGTTCATAATAAGGATCTGTTTCCGGCACTCGGGTCGAGCCAAAGATACTCACCTTTCGCACCGAACTATGGGGCGCGAAGATTTTAAAGGCGTAGCGCAGCTCCTTTAGTGTGCGGTTGAGGATTTTAAGGTCGCCCCGGCTCGTGCCGTCGTCCGCTAGCCTCAAGACCGTGCGCAGCATCTCGGCGATTAAAATCGTGTCCGGAGAGCTGGGTCGGGCCTGCAACCACGCGTCAATTTGAGCCTTTATGTCGGTCAAACTCGGCTCGGCTTGGTCCATGATCTGACCACTGTACGACATAACCGAAGTTATTCAAAGAACTGAAGGAGGTTTTCACAAGAGATCGATACCCGGTGTTTGCAGCAGCGCGCCAGGAAGGCACACG
Source organism: uncultured Syntrophobacteraceae bacterium (assembly GCA_964410485.1). Lineage (GTDB taxonomy): Bacteria > Desulfobacterota > Binatia > UBA9968 > UBA9968 > CAYPHJ01. The sequence goes on along the minus strand of CAYPHJ010000027.1, from coordinate 24,880 downwards.
GCTGAAACCAAAAGCGGTACGGCAGGTTTTTATAGTCGGATCGAAGAACTCGCTTTGAATTCACCAGCGATCAATTCCGCTACTTGGGATTGCTTCCCGCACCAACTGCGCCTTTCGTTCCCACCAGCGCTACACCGAACATGAGCGAGGCAGAAATCACGGCGGTCGAGGAGTGGCATAGGCATTGCGTTCGAAAACATCTACAGATTCGGATGCACCTCGAATCAAACCAACCCATATTTCGGATAGCGTGAAAGGAGCACGTATGGAACGACCAACCAGTCCGACGAACACGAGCGAGTCGGGTAGAACGGAGCAAATGAAGAACGATGCTGTAGAGATGGCAAAAGACGCACAGCGAGGGTGAGACATCAGGTGGACACTCACGAACAAACTGTTGCGAATCAAAATGTCGACCGGTAAATCGAAAATCAGAGAAGCGTTCGCGCTCGGCGGGCTCAGCGTTACAGAGCTTGCCCGCCGAGTCATCTCGGAAGTGCAAAGGGATAACTGTCTCACGTATGCAGCTGCCCTGGCGTACTACTTTCTTTTTGCGCTCTTTCCCTTTTTCATGTTCCTGACAGCGCTACTGGGGTTCCTTCACCTGCCCAACTTGTTGGATCAGATCATAGCAATGCTGAGTCAGGTCCTCCCAGCTCAGGCAACGCAGCTCGTCCAGGAACAGCTCGCCGACCTGACGGCGCAGCAGCGCGGAGGGCTCCTCTCATTTGGAATAATTGCAGCGCTGTGGACCTCTTCCAGCGCTATCGTCGCAATCGGTGACGGGCTGAACCACGCCTATAACGTGGAGGAAGGCCGTCCGTTCTGGAAACTACGAGGGATGGCGATTCTCCTGGTCGTCGGGCTTTCGGTTTTCATCATTGGCTCGATTGTCCTGCTCATCTTCGGACCTCAGATCGGCGGCTGGGTCGCCGATCTGTTCGGCTTCGGAGGAGCATTCGAGCTGGCGTGGAACATCCTGCGCTGGCCTGTCATTTTATTCCTGGTCATCACCGCAATCGCCGCGATCTATTATTTCACGCCGGATGTCGACCAGAGCTGGAAGTGGATTACTCCGGGTTCAGTGTTTGCGGTGCTCCTCTGGCTCATCGCCTCGCTCGGATTTTCATACTACGTCAACAACTTTGGTGAATATGACGCCACCTATGGAAGCATAGGCGCGATCATCGTTCTCTTGACCTGGATGTATGTGACCGGGCTGGTTATTCTCATCGGCGGCGAGATCAATGCCGAGATCGAAAACGCCAGCGAACAGGGCAAGAACAAAGGCGAGAAAAGCGCCGCTTGAGCGTGTCGATCGAACCCGTTTGCGATCTCCCTTGACAAGTTCGGGGCTTGCGCTGCTCAACGTGTCTAGGGCTCTCGAATTGATGTAAGACACGGACCTTTGCGGCTTCCAGCCCGTAACCCCACGGCGTGTCCTTAATCGATTCCCACTGCCAACAGCCACCGTCAATCTCCCCTCGATCCCACGCCACTCTGATCGCCGCCGACCCCCCATAACCTGATTCGAAATGTTTTACCTCTGTAGAAGTCTTGCACGAGACCAGACGTACTGAAAACCAAGTCTAAAGCCAAGCACCAGCATCGTGGCTGCCAATTTTCGGGGATTCTGAGCCGAGTTACACCTCCCAACCCTTTTCGCTTATATGGACCATGTTTCCGTCGGGATCTTTGAGGTAAAAAGTTTCATAGGGGTCCGGAAGCGGAGTTCGGTTTAGTTCGATCGGCGCTTCTCCAGGATATAAGAAAGGAGGAGAGTTTTTGACGCGGTCCCGGATTTCACCAAGGTTCGCTACACGAAACCCGATGCTGCGAAGACCAACGTTGTTAAACAATGGATCGTTGATGATGGCGAAGTTGATCTGTCCGTCCGATAAGAAAACCGCCGAAGCACCTCCTTTGCTTGCTTTTACTCTCTCGACTGCTTTCATCCCCAGTACTTCTATATAAAAACTTGCAAGTCTCTCATGGTCTCTACTGCATAAGCTGACGTGCATCACGGTCGGAAGCGCATTCTTGGCCGGTCCCGCGTCCCAGGGGCCTTCCGCAAACTCGAACAGATTTCCGTCAGGATCAACAAAACGCTTTTCCTCATAACGGCCGTCTTGCGGACTAGCCTCCAACCGGATTGGTGGATTTCGCTCCGCAAGTCGCTTTTCTATGGCTTTCATGCTGTCGACCTGGAATCCCACGTGATTGATTCCGACATCGGGAAACACTTCGCGACCTTCAATGCGCTTATTGTAAGATGACCCTGGTCGGATTTGCAGGCAGTTCAGATTGATGCGGCCATCGCCGATGTAAAACGCGTACGGGCTATTCTGAAAAGGATTCCATACCTCCTCCATATCGAAGATCAGCCGGTAAAACCTCGCAAGCCGCCGATTATTTTTGGTGCACATCGCCAGGTGTCCGATTTTTGTCATTGCAGTCTCCTTTCGAATTCCTTCCGGCAGGTCTACGTTTTCCATAGATGTCATCCGGATGATATCCGAGTGTCGGGAACGCTTCGCCTACTCCGTGAGATTCCAGCTGCCTGGTGCAAAGAGGTCAGCGGGGCTAAGCGGCTTAGCGCTTATTCCCTGATTGTGGCAGTAATCAAGAAATTTTTGGATGGTGTTACGGTTCCTCTCCAAACCGTACACCCAAGGGTCCTCGCCGAGTGTTTCGGCTTCCTTTTCGAGATAAACAGTTTTCCACACGAGGTTCATGCTTGGCACCGTTCGGGTCCATTGGCGGCCGAGCTTTTTTGCTTCTGAAAACATGCGAAAAAGCTGCTGCGGGAGGTCCGGCAACTGCGCGATCAGCGCCTTTTTGACGACAAGCACATGCATGATCGGAAAAATACCGGTTCTCCTAAAGTAGGCTCCCTCTACTTCCCTGTAATCTGAAAATAGCCGTTTAATGTTGCCATCCCCGTCCAAACAATTATCGTACAGCTGGTTCTCAGTGGTCACCAGAGCGTCCAGATTATTTTCCTTCAAGGCTCTACACGCCGCTTCGTACTCGTTCTCGCCACGCCACTGCAGCCGGCGAATAACTGAACCGTCACGCGGCTGAATCTCTTCTGATTCCTCATCCTCCCAATGATGAATAGAGCAAACATACCAGTGAGTTTCGATGGGCGACAGATGGTAGGTTTCTACAAGCATACCCCGCACCCAAATGTGCGCAGTCTGGACCCAACGCAAAAACCCGATTCTCTTGCCACTTAAATCTTCTGGTTGGTGGATACCGGATGAAGTATAAACGAAGCTGTGGCGGAACATTCTCGAGGGGAAAACCGGTATTCCTATGAAATCACAGCGATCCCGCGACGTATAATATACGAGCTCGGCAAGCGACATCTCGGCGACATCGTATTCCCCTTTAAACATTCCTCTAAACATTCGGACGACATCGTTGACTTCGAAGACACGTAAATCGACTCCCGGCAGTCGGAGTCCCCCCCGAAGTATGGCGCTGGTCCCGTCGTAGTGTCGACAGGCAAGAGTGATTTTTGTGTCCACGTTAAAAAGACAAACCGTCACCCAAGTCGTAGACAAGGTTCCGGTTATAGTGGGTCAATCCACATTTGCCGAGTTGTTGCTATTGAGAAACAAACCCGTTCTACGACCATTGAAAAACCGTCGTAACCAAAGAAACACTGCGAGGCCTCTCATGTCAGATTGATTATTCCTCGTTCTCACTCTTGTCTACGAATACGCCAACTTCTACGATTCCCCTGGAAATAAGATTTTTCTGAGTTTCGCAATCAACACGGAATCCAGACTGAACAAATCTCCGACAATCCTTTCGACTTCTTCGCCGTGAAGTGGGTCGATGTCAAATTGCGCTTTTTCGATTTCAGCCAGAAAATCAGGGTCTTCCATTGTCGCTCTAAAGGCGCGCCGTAAAATGTTGAGACGGTCTTTCGGCGTCCTTGGTGGAAGAGTATAAGAACGGACAATGAGATTAATATCCGAAGCACCAAATCTGATCAGATCACGTGCCTCATCATCTTTGGCCAGATCTATAGCATTAGGAACGGTCGGTAAATCCCGAAGGGGTTTGCGAACAATCTGTAAGACCGGGGTTATACTTCCATCCGCGAGTTCCGACTTCCAACCGGTCTTTAGTGCCTCCCAAGGTAAACAGCCGCCCGCAGTCTCCCCACGTTCCGTGGCTAATCGAATATCCGCTGTGCCTTTATACCCTTCCACAAGTTGAAGAGGGAGTCTCAATGCGGCAGCCAGGATCCTTGGGACATCAGATGGGGTATTACCCGGTGCAAGCCCCCCTAAGACAACGGGCTCACGCATCTTAAACCAATCGTGGACGCTATTAATGCCCGATTTCTTCGTTAGCACGCATACCAAACTATTGGTGACTGGAACTCCAACCCACTCAAACTTTCTCGCATCGAAATTGATACCCTTACCCCCAAAAAGCTGCCGGGACACCAAGGCGCCGCTCCATTTACCCATCGTCAGTCCATCCGGCTGAGCCTGGTTAAAGAGATAATTCGCGGCAATTAGACTTCCCGCTCCTGTCATGTTTTGGACGACAAACCGGACTCCAGGAATATGCTTGCGCATATGGCGTGCTATCATACGTGTATAAATGTCGAAGCCACCGCCGGGCGAGAAACCGACGATGATGCGAATGGTTTTTCCGTTGTAAAAATTCTCCTGTCCATAGACCGTGCCGGCTAACAACAAAACGGCGATCAATACGCTGAACAGGACCGTGAGTCTTCTGTCCATGCCCGTTCCCTCCTAGTTTAGACGGTCGCTAGAGTGTTATGCGGACTTGCCCGGTTGTTGGTCAAAGCATAGCGCAGCAACCATCGGACCTAAGTGTTTAGCTAACGGCCGCTGCTCTCGATGAACCCGCGTCGTTATGGGTGCTCCTTGAATCGCTCTTTCCGGCTCCACCAACCGTTTTTTTGCAGCAGGGCTACCTGCCTGATCATCGATAACGCGCCCAACGTACATAATGCCTTTCAACGGCATTTAAGACTGCATTAACCCCTAGCACAACCGACATTAGCACAAGAACACCCACAAACACCGCGGTTATGTCGAAGTTGCCTGTCGACAACAATATATAATAACCAAGGCCTCGCGAGGACGCGATAAACTCCGCGATCATTGTGCCAATCACAGCAAATACAATTCCCTGTTTTAATCCTGTGAGAAAAAACGGTGTAATATACGGCAGGACCACATGAACAACTACTTTAAGTCGATCAGCGCCCATAATGCTCGCCAGATAGATGAACTCTGGGCTCATCGAGCGAACACCGAGAAACACGTTGAAAAAGACCACAAAAAACACCATCATCGCCGCCATCACAATTTTCGACTGCATGCCGATTCCGAACCAGATAATAATAACGGGGGCTATCGCAACTTTTGGGATAGAGTTCACAAGCAACGCGTATGGCTCTACGACCGCCGCTATTCTTTGCGACCGACCGGAAAAATATCCGGCGACGGCCCCTGCAAGCACTCCAAGAGCATAACCGCCAAATATTTCTGTGACCGTTATGGACGCATGCATGAGGAGCAGGCCCGCCCTGAGATCCTCTACCAAGCGGACCATAATGGCACTCGGACTACTGAAGAATACCCTGTCGATGAAAACACCCGAACCGGACTCCCAAACAATTAACAGCGCCGCCGCTGGAATCCACTTCGCCCAACTAAGAAGTATTTTACCCGTGGTGCGTTTCACGGTTGCCGATCCGGTGCTAGTTCCTTTCTTCGACTCTTCCATGCCGGATCATCCTTTACCTGATCGGATTAGTTGCGCCCGGCCCTTTCCGGGACCCCGAGGTTACCCGAACCAAACCATCAAACTGCTGGCGAAGGTGCTGCCAAACCTCGTGATACGTCTCCTGAAAATTCGGTTGCGCATAAATCTCGAAAACTTCCCGAGGCCTGGTTAATGGAACATCAAAAGTGCGGATAATAGTGCCCGGAGATCGCGAAAAAAGCACGACTCGATCCGACAAGGCGACGGCCTCCTGCAAATCGTGGGTTACGAAAATAATGGTCGAGCGCTCTCTTGCCCACATTTCCAACAGCTCATGCTGAAGGACCATTCTGGTCTGCGCGTCCAAGGAGGCGAATGGCTCGTCCATGAGGATAACATCAGGCTTGTAGACAAGGGTACGAATAATAGAGCCGCGCTTTTGCATTCCACCCGACAGCTGATACGGGAAATTCTCTTCGAACCCCTCCAATCCGGCTATGGCAATCCATTCTCGCGCTCGTTCTTTGGCCTCTTTGGTTGGGACACCTCGCATTCGGAGCGGAAATTCCACATTCCGCTGAAGAGTCAACCATGGAAACAAGTTGCTGTCCTGAGTTACGAAGCCAGCTTCCCTGTTCATCCCTTTCACTGAGCGACCTTGGTACAGAACTTCGCCGGAGGTCGCAGACTCTACACCTGCCATAATCTTGAGCAACGTGCTCTTGCCGCAGCCACTGGCACCGACAAGGCTAACGAATTCAAACCTACGCACCTTTAGTGTACAATCGCGCAGTGCCCAAACTCCCGTATCGTATTGCTTGCTCACCTCCTGGCAAGCAACTACAACTTCTTCTTTTCCCAGTGGTGTCGACAATGTCAGCCTATCGTGTCAATTATATTTGTTTAGCGTCCTATTCGAGTTCGACCGTACCTGCACGATCTCATGCGATCACTCGACGAACTCGTTGGTCCAATGAACCCCCTCTTTAAGACTCACCTTGGTCTTGAGATAGCCGGCCTCGATTGCCAAATCTGCATTTCGTTGTATGCTTCTCTGCTCGAAGCGACCCCTGTCGGGGAACGCTTGCTTGACCGATTCAACACTTTTCAACACCAAAGAAGGACTGACTCTTTGATACAAGCGCTCCCCGAGCAGTTCTGCAGATCTTTCAGGGTTAGATGACAACAGGAGCCTTGCCTTGCCAATCGCGCGGACGATTTTTCTAATCGTCAGAGCCTCTTTTTTTGCAGCGTTAGCGGTCACCATCAGACTATTATAAGGAAGGCCGACAAAATCAGGGACATCGCTATACGGAACTAAAACCGTACCAAAACCCTCGACCTCCGCCCGCAGCGAGTTTGGAGCCGACAACAAATACGCGTCAATCTGCCCCCGCTGCAAACCCACAACAGTGGCCGGGACCGTCTGTAGCGCGACAAATTGCACATCCCTTTCCGGATTCATACCAACTTGCCTGACAAGAAAAGAAGCCATCACCTGTGGCGCACCGCCTAAGGACTGCGTACCAATCCGTGCACCCCTTAAGCTCTTGATGCGAGCCTCCAGGGGAGCCTTCTTCGTATGGCCCGTTTTTTGGCTCCAGTTCATACTTACAACCACGTCCAGTGGTAAAGCATCAATTATCTTCTGAACCATTAAAATCCTAGTGTCACCCTGGGCAGCCAATTGATAAAGGCGAAAACTGTCAGAAGCGAGCGCCACAAGTTCGCCAGTTAAGAGAGCCGCCTGCCCAGCAGGCCCCGGAACAGTGACGAGTTCGGCGCGGAGGCCCTCTTCCTTAAAAAAACCTGCCGCCTCGGCCAAGAAAACCGGAGCGTAGGTAATAGCGGCTACCGATACCCCGATTCTGACCGGAATTTCACCCGCAGCGAGCGAGACAGAACGGTTTCCGATCGTCAGAGCAACAAACACGGCAAATAAAGCGCCAAGCGCCCGTCCACGCAGCTGTCTTCGCCAAGCTATTGTAAAAATCTTCTTCTCTTGATTCTCTTTCACAAAACCGCTCAGATAAATTCTGCACAGATTCATAACGGATCCTCCTTTAAGGGGGCTAGCCGATAGCTGGGTATCTCACCGATGTGCCTACCAACCCCGTATCAAAGTGATAGCCTCGGCACTCAGTGCCGACACAAATCTCAGTCCCCCGAACTTCCACAAATCGTGACCTCATTATTTTGAATGGCGTCGGGTTCCACCGCGCAGCGTATTGGCATATTAAAGGCCCTACGGTATATACGGTTAGTAATATACATTTAACCACTTACGCTCGGCGCAAGAGCCCCCAGTTCGGCAAGGATGTTCTTCACCTCGACACGACCCAAGTCGGACAAGGGCGCCTGAGGCGGCAAGGGCGAGCCCACCTCGTAACCCTGAAGCTCTAGAGCACCTTTAATGCATGCCGCGAGGTTGTATTTTGCAAAGACCCGATTCATGCCCCAGAGCTGTCGTTGTAACTGCGTCGCATCCTCCCATCGGGAGGCACGACAGAGGTCGTACAGTTGCACACTTTGTCGAGGTACGACGCACGCCGGACCTGCCATCCAGCCCACACCACCGATTAGCATGACACATGTCGGGATGTGGGCTGAGGCACTAAACACCCGTATGCGGTCCCCGACAGCGTTGATGATGCTGAGCAGCCGGCGAGTATCCGAAGACGCATCTTTGAGGTAACGGATGTTGTGCACGCTGGCGAGGCGCTGAATAGCCGGTAGACTGAGATCGCTACGTTGAAACTGCGGATTCGTATACAACACCACCGGCAACTTAGTCGCGTTTGCCATCGCGGTGAAATAGGCGACAGCACCGTCGTCCGAAACCGCAAAATAGGCCTCCATAATTCCAAGGATCCCGTCCACGCCGAGCGATTCGTAGGCCTTAACCTGCTCCACGGCGTCTGCTACGGTCGTCGAGGCGACGCCGGCCACCACCGGCACCCGACCACGTGACGTCTGCGTTACCACCTCTACGACCCGATGGCGTTGCTCACGATTCAGATATGCAAACTCTCCGGTTGATCCGAGCGGCGTTAAGCCGTGAACTCCGGCGTCGATCAGATCGCTCACGAGACGAGTGAGCACCGTGTCCTTGACCCGACCGCGGTTGTCGATCGGAGAGACCAGATAGGGAAAGACACCGTGAAACCCCTCGCGTGTCACGGTCGTGCTCCCAATCGAAAAAAGATCCGGGCCGTAGCCACGGAAAGACAAACGGCTTGAACTAAACCCCCGAGTCGCACGCAACCTACGACTCGGTTGACCTTAGATTTCATAGCGAAGAATCCCTCTTCACAGACATGTCGATCATTTTCTCGGTAGTACCTCGATTCCTCTCCAGCCATGAAGCAATTCACTGAAAACTCCGGTCCGCCGGCTCCGCGGGACTATTGCGGCAGATCACGTATTGGACAAACAACAACCCCGGCAGCTTCTAACTTCGTCCTGGCTGTGGCGATGATACGCGATGCTCCAGGAGTATCACCATGAAAGCAAATACTCTGCGCCCGCAGTTCTACGACAGTGCCATCGTGTGCAATCACGCTTCCCTCACACACGATGCGCAGCACCTGCTGGGCTGCTTGATCTGGATCGACCAGCACAGAACCGGCAATTGCCCTGCTTTGAAGCGTCCCATCGGGATTGTAACGACGATCGGCAAACGCTTCCGGAACGAGCCGTAAGCCTTCATCCTCGGCAGCCTCCCGGAAGGCTAAGGATCCTGCCAGAGCGACCAAGGGAATGCTTCGGCTAAAACGCGCCACACCTCGTGCGACCGCACGCGCCAGCATTCGGTCGACGGCTGCTTGATTGTAAAGCGCGCCGTGAGCTTTCACGTGCTGAAGATCAACACCGTGCGCTCGGCAAAAGCCGTACAGTGCCCCAATCTGGTACAACACCAGTTGCTCTGCTTCCTCGGGTGAGATTGTTACGTAGCGGCGACCGAACCCTTGGATGTCGGGATACCCGGGTTGGGCACCCACTGCTACGCCCGCTTGTTGGCATAGCCCTACCGATCGATCCATAATAGTGAAATCACCCGCATGAAAGCCGCAAGCCAGGTTCGCACTGGTAACGTGCTTCACCATGGCCGCATCATCTCCCAGGGTCCAGTAACCGAAGCTTTCGCCGAGATCGGCGTTTAAATCCACATATATCGATTTTTCAACCACTCTCTAAATCCTCATCACGAACGTCGGTAATGAACATGTGGCCTGGTGCATGGGTAATCATGAGCGGCACATGAGCCGCCTCTGCTGCCGCCTGCGGCGTCACCCCACAGGCCCAAAAAATGGGGACATCTCCTGGATGCACGGGGACAGCGTCTCCGTAATCCGGGCGCGACAAATCAGATATTCCCAACTCGCCGGGGTTGCCCACATGTACTGGAGCACCATGCGCTTTCGGAAACCGTTCCGTGACACGGATAGCGCGTTCGATCAGTCCTTCTGGGATAGGCCGCATGGAGACTACCAACGGACCGTGAAACGGCCCTGCCGCATGGCAAGCCCGGTTGGTTCGATACATCGAAACAGTACGCCCAACCTCAAGATGACGCAGCGGAAGGCCAGCTTTGAGGAGCGCCGCTTCGACCGTAAAGCTACATCCCAGAAGAAATGACACAAAATCAGAACGCCAGAGCAACTGGATGTTTTCTACTTCCTCGACAAGAACTCCATCTCGGTAGACCCGATAACGAGGCACGTCAACTCTGAGGTCTGCATCCGCAGCAACGTGCAGTGGATCGGGTGACCCTGGCTCTGTAATATCCAAAACAGGACAGGCCTGTGAGTTCAGTTGGCAAAATTTTACAAAATGGTCGGCGTAGAAATGTGGTAAAATCACCAGATTCGCCTGCGCCCAACCTTGCGCCATACCGGTTGTTGTTCTGCGCCAATCGCCAGCTCGAATGAGCGCCCGCGCCTCAAGGCCGGTCAGGCCCGCAACCTTGGTACGATCTAAAACTTTTTGAGCAACCATGTGCTTCCCCGTTTAAGCATACACGAGCGGACACTGCTAAACCTTTTCTGCCGTTGGTTTGGAAGTTCTTAGCCGCCGCCATCTTTCCCGCGAGACTTCAACCACCGGCGGAAATCCTCGCAAAGTATGACGGGGTCCTCTAGGAAGAAGCTCGTTGGGGGTGATACGGTTCCAACCGGCACCCGTAGGAGCAGCGGCCCGTCCTTTGTCTTTCCAGTCACCAGAGCATCCTTCAAAGCCTGTGGATGATCTGCGAGTTGCGCAGCCATACCGCATGCGCGTGCTGAAGCAACAAAGTCAGTAGTTGACGCCGCGGATGGTTGGCCCCCAGTCGTCAGATAGCCGCCATTATCCAGGACCACAACAATCAGCTTCCTTGGTCGCACTAACCCGATGGTGCTCAGAACGGAAAAACCCATCAACAAACTACCGTCACCCTCCACTACAACTACCCGTTCAACGGAGGCGTCGTTGTCAAAGCCAAGTGCCAGGCCGAGAGCTATGGGGACAACTAACCCCATCGAGTCGAGCATATAAAGGTGATTAGACCGTCGTCCGCATGTTGCGATCATTTCTCGGACGGTTCCACCGAGTGTGACAACGATGGGCTGATCGTGGAAGACCTCGTTGACGATCCTCAATGCATCCGGACGTTGGAATTGCCATTCATTACCTTTCTTCATCTGTCCGTTATCCCCCCATCAAGTTGACAAACAATACGATGGGTCTGTGAGTAGTCTGTGCAAATTCATAGGCCTGCAGGACGGTCGACGCCCATGTATCGATGGGCGATCTCCCGTCGAGTTCGAAGTAGCGCACATCAGCCGCTTCGAGAAGCTCTTCCACATGTTCTGATATGGTATGAATCATTGAGTTATAATCGCCGAGACCACCGCGGCGCGATACCACAATCAGCATGGGAATATGGTAGGCTTGTGGGAAAGTAGTTATCGCAGTCAGCATGTTTCCGATGCCATTGTCCTGTATAATCATTACTGCCCTCTGACCAGCGAGGACAAGACCGCCCAGGATACCTATTCCTTCTTCCTCTCTCGGCACAGGAAAGGTGTTTATACCCGGCGCCTCTAAAAAGTGCTGGATCACAGTCTTCAGATTGCTACTGGGCAATTCCAAGACGTATTTCGGTTGGATGGCTTCGATACCAGCTATAAGCTGCCGACTGCGTTCACCGATTTCTTCATCCACTATGTTCGCCATTCCGCCTCCCAGAGCATCGCACACCCTGACTCTTTTTCCCCTGCACTAATGAAGGGGAGGGTACAAAACCTATGAAACCGCACCATGATCGCTTTCTCCTAATATTCTAGACCGACATTGTCGCCTTGATTCAATCAACGCAAATGGGGATAGGCCCAACCCGCATCTTAGACAAAAGGCAATTACTCAAGCTTAACTGCGCTGTCCTCTCGCAGCGCTTCAGCGAAAAGGTCTGCGACATCGAATTTAACTGTAGCTAATCTTTCCTCATTCGACATGTCGATCATTTTTGTAATGATGCGACGATTCTTCTCGATTCCGTATGGCCAATAATCGCCCGTACCAAACACCCGCTCTAGCTCTTCTATATCGTCCAGCAGCCAAGGCAATGCAGACCACCGATTTGCAATCGCGGCGAAACGCCGTTTACTCTCCCGTTTGGCTTCCTCAAACGCCTTGTAGATGTTTACCGCAACCCACGGGTGTGCTTTATATGCGCTGCGACGTATAACCATCATGTGCATAATCGGGAAAAAACCAGTCCGCTTATAATATTCCTGCTCAACTTCCCGGTAGTTAGGGAAAAGTCGCCGAACGTGCGGAACGCCTTCAATGAAACAGGGCGGGCGAGTAGTACCGATTACAGCGTCAAGCGCACCGTCCCGCAACATGTCGCTCAGGGTTTGATCGTCCCTTATGCGCTCAATATGAACGTTGTCTGGCAATTTAAGAGGCAATCGCTCGGGTCGAGCCGGAACATCCAAACCACCCTCAAACCAATGAATGCTATTTGTATCAACGCGGTATTCGTCTCGGAGAATACCTCGAATCCACAGCGAAGCGGTCTGCTGGTATTCCGGCACGCCGACACGTCTACCAACGAGATCCCTCGGAGCAGTAACTCCCGAATTACTGTTAACAAAAATGAAACCGTGGCGAAATACGCGGCGCGGGAAGATCGGCAGGCCGACGTAGCGATCGTCTCCTCGAGAGCGCATTGCCAGGTAGGTGGAGAAGGACATCTCCGAGACATCAAACTCAGCCAGCTGAGCTACCCGTCGAAAAAGATCACCCGGTGCATCCGTTGTGATGACGAAATCGACTCCTTGAACTTTAACTGAGCCGTCGACTATTGGTGCACTACGATCGCAATGATCGACCAGCCCGAGACTCAATTGAATTGTAGCCATCTACCTTCCCTTACGTAACGTGTTACATTGAAACCAGCCCCGTTAGTCTAAATTTACTTGTCTCTTCGGCTGTGAATCTCGCCTGCACGGTTCTCGCAAAGGTCTTTCCGTTACATCCCCTCTTAGTATGGAGACAAAGTAATGTTGTCCAACCAACGAGAGGCGCGATCATTGAGGGCCTCGTCGGCTACATCCCTCCCGATCTTTCGCCAAAGCTTCCTGTCCTCATCGATATCAGCATTTCGAGGAATAACAGAAGAGGTGTTCCTCAAATAAGTCGCAATCACCTCGTTCTCTCTATGGTCAACGCCTTTCGGGTCTTTACCCTGCCGGACGGCACGGATCTCGTCTCTTAGAATTCTTCGAAGCATGATGACTCCGCGATCTGAGGCACCCAGGTGCTCGAGGGCGTGAATAGCGATGGGCCGTTGGCTAACCTGGGCTTCGTAGTCTCCGGGCCGCCTCTGCTGCTCTTCGTAGGGTCGATCCCCCCTTTGACCGAAGCTTGTGAGAACGGCTTCAGCCCGATCAGACTCGCTGTCCAAAAGGCGCTGAAAGTCAAAAATCGCTGTGTGGGTATCGTCAACAGGCACGTGCCATCGAGTGGCCCGAGGCGGGCAGAATTTTCCTATAACGGAGTCACCGTTCGATTCGGTGATATGAAACTGATGGATGTTCGGTCTGATCCACTCACTCCAACGGACCCATACTACGTCTCCCCGCCGACCCACCAGACCGCTAATCATCCCGAGAGGGGTCTCCAACCAGTCCAACTCCGGTAACTGCTCGTCGTCGTAGCGATATCCAGAAAAGTGGTGACCACTGATCTTCTGGTGAAGAATGGGTATGTGCATAGGATCTGCGGCATTTTCTTTAAGCTGAAGCCAATTACAGGGCATAATGTGAGGATAGCCCGCGACCAACCGATATCCAGGCACGTTATAGGTATCAAAAATTGGAAAAACGGGCTTCTTTTCCGGCGGCCCCATATAGACAAAAATAAGTCCGTTGTACTCGTGTGTAGGATACGCGCCGTGGAAAAGCCGCTCCTTGAGAGTACTATCAGCCGATTCAGTCGGCGTCTCCAGGATCGCTCCGTCCACATCAAATACCCAGCCGTGGTAGCAACACTGAATTCCTCGCTCTGATATACGTCCAAATTCCAGGGAGGTCCCGCGGTGAGAGCAATGAAGTTCAAGACACCCTACCCGGCCGCTCTTGTCGCGAAATACCACCAGATCCTCATCCATGATCTTAACGGCTTTAGGTAGCTCCTGAATGTCCGTTGAACGAGCAACCGGCTGCCAAAATCGACGCAGGTATTCTCCACACGGCGTCCCCGGGCCGACATGGGTCAGTTCTTCGTCCTCTTTAGGTATCTCTCGGTGATAGTACGCGCCATACCGCTCCTTTAGAAAATCCGCCTTTTTACTTTTTGCTCTGTTATTCATGATCGGTTTCATGCCAGACCTCCTCATTCCTATCTGTGTTCGACTCTATGTGCACGCTTCCTCATTCTGTATTTCACAATCGTCGGCGCATTTAACGTGGGCTTCTCTAGAGCGCATCCCGCCAAAAAAGCGCTCATGTTGTCGGGTTCGTGTCACAACGACATGAGTATGGCCCTACAAGGTTAGGGTATTTTCCGCAAAGAGTTGCTCCAATTGCGGCCGGTATTCGATATAACCCTGCTCATGAGCGTATCGGACAAAGGTTTCTAAAACATGTCGATTGGGACCGATACCTTGGCCCCACGGATCCGGACCGAATGTCGCCACTTCGTGCTCAAGGACAAACGCCGCCTCCACAAG